>CADCWN010000348.1 GCA_902806415.1 uncultured Thermomicrobiales bacterium
CGCGGCGATGTGCGCGCCGGGATCCTGGCGCTGCTGAACGAGGAGCCGCGCAACGGCTACCAGATCATCCAAGAGCTCGGCCAGCGCAGCGGCGGGGTCTGGAATCCGAGCCCCGGCTCGGTCTACCCCGCCCTCCAGCAACTCGAAGACGAGGGGCTGGTCCGCGCCGAGGAGACCGACGGCAAGCGCACCTTCCGCCTCACCGACACCGGACGCGCCTACGTCGAGTCGCACCGCGAGGAGGTGGCGGCCCCGTGGGACGCGATGGCCGAGGGGGTGGACAGCGGGGCGCGCGAGGTCGGCGGGCTAATCCAGCAGGTCGCGATGGCGGCGGGGCAGGTTCTCCACACCGGCAACGCCGCGCAGATCGCCGAGGCGCGCAAAATCCTCGCTGGGACGCGTCGCTCCCTCTACCGCCTCCTCGCCGACGACGAGCCGCAGGATGAAGAACGGGCGACTGAGCACCTGTAAAGGTTGCGCGGCGGTGGCGGGTCGGCGACCCGCCACCGCCGCCGTTCCCGATCTGTTTCAGTTTCTTCCGAGCATCGATCATCGGCACGTCCAGCACCCATACCGACGCGACCGGTGCAGCTGTCACGATGGACAGATCGCCGCTGTCCGAACAGCCTCTCGCGGCCTGTTCACCCTCCCGAGGTCGGCGACTTGTGGACAAAGTACACTATCCAAAGGCGGGCAAAATACGGCCCGCCAAACCCGGCCCTTGACCGCTTGACAAGAACATATGTTCGCATATAATGGGGGGGCGAGGCCGAAAAAAAAGGAGCCGCGAGCGCGGGAGGCGCGGGCAATCGTCAGGGAGATTTCGGCAGGGCCGGGAGAGGCCCGATCGCGACGGGGTAACGTCGAGCGAAGGAGAGCGACCGATGCGGATGGGCGATCTCGCCGTCGAGGCGGAGGGACTACAGAAACGGTACGGGCAGACTCACGCGCTGCGCGGCGTCGATCTGACGGTCAAGAGCGGGACGATCTGCGGCCTCCTCGGGCCGAACGGCGCGGGCAAGACGACGATGGTGCGGATCCTCACCACCCTGCTCACGCCCGATGGCGGGCAGGCGCGCGTGGCGGGGTATGATGTCGTCCGTGAGGCCGAGCAGGTCCGCTATCGGATCGGCCTCGCCGGGCAGCAGGCGGCGGTGGACGAACTGCTCACCGGGCGCGCGAACCTGGAGATGGTCGGGCGGCTCTACCACCTCTCCGGTCGCGCGGCCAGGCAGCGCGCCGAGGAACTGCTCGAACGATTCGATCTGGTCGAGGCGGCGGGGCGGATCGCCAAGGGCTATTCGGGCGGGATGCGGCGCCGGCTCGACCTCGCCGCCAGCCTCGTCGCGGCCCCGCCGGTCCTCTTCCTCGACGAGCCGACGACCGGCCTCGACCCGCGCAGCCGCCTCGGGATGTGGGAAATCATCCGCGAACTGGTCGCGGGCGGTACCACCGTCCTGCTGACAACGCAGTACCTGGAAGAGGCCGACCGCCTCGCCGACCGGATCGTGGTGATCGACACCGGCCAGGTGATCGCCGCCGGCACCGCCGACGAGTTGAAGACGACCGTTGGCGGCGAGCAGATCGACGTGGTGGTGCGCGACCCCGCCCGACTGGCCGACGCGACGACGGCGCTCCGGCGCGCGGGCGGCGAGGAGCCGCAGGTCGATGCGGAGACGCGGCGATTGACCATCTCGGTGACCGGCGGCGTGGCCGCGCTGACCGGGGTGCTGCGCGAATTGGACGCGGCGGGGATCGAGGCCGACGACCTCGCCCTGCGCCGCCCGACACTGGACGAGGTCTTCCTGCGGCTCACCGGCCACGTGCCGGACCAGATCGCCGAAGGTGCGCGCGAGGAAGAGCCGGCGTTGGCCGGGGTGAGATAGCGTTAGTCGGTAGTCGGTAGTCGGTAGTCCGTAGTAGCTGGGCGGTGCAACTGCGGCGCTGTGCCAGGAACCGGACCCTTACTACGGACTACCGACTACCGACTACCGACTCGTTACAAGGAGGTACCCATGAGCGCCCTACAGATCCCTGCCCGCCCGACCGCGCCGTTCGAGCGCTTGCGCTGGGCGATCGCCGACAGCCTGACCGTGACCCGGCGCAACCTGGCGCACATCCGGCAGGTGCCGGAGAAGCTACTCGATGTCACGATCCAGCCGGTCATCTTCGTCCTGCTCTTCGCCTACGTCTTCGGCAGCGCGATCCAGGTGCCGGGCGGCGGCAGTTACCGCGAATTCCTGCTGCCGGGGATCTTCGCGCAGAGCATCACCTTCCTGGCGATCACCACGGCGGTCGGCGTGGCGAACGACATGCAGAAGGGGATCATCGACCGCTTCCGCTCGCTGCCGATGGCGCGCTCGGCGGTGCTGGTCGGGCGCACGGTCGCCGACCTCACGCAGAGCGTCCTCGGCCTGCTCGTCATGTCGGCCTGTGGCCTGGTCGTCGGCTGGCGCGCGCACAATGGCGTCCTGGACACCCTGGCCGGGTTCGGCGTCCTGCTCCTCTTCGGCTTCGCGATGACCTGGCTCGGCACCTTCATCGGGATGAGCGTCCGCACGCCGGAGACGGCCAACACGATCGGCTTCGTCGTCCTCTTCCCGGTCACCTTCATCGCCAACACCTTCGTGCCGACCCAGGGGATGCCGACTTTCCTACGCCTGATGGCCGAGTGGAACCCGCTCAGCGCCACGGTCGCCGCCTGCCGCCAACTCTTCGGCAACCCCGGCATGGCCTACACCGGCGACGCCTGGCCGCTCCAGCACCCGGTCGAGGCGTCGGTCGGCTACTCCCTGATCCTCCTGGCGATCTTCATCCCGCTGTCCGTCCTCCGCTACCGCACCGCCACCACGCGCTAAGCGGCGCCCACCCTGCACAGAACGCCCCATCGGCCCCCTCCCCCGCCGCTGTGGGAGGGGGCTGACCGCTATCCGAGACGGTCGCACCGCTGGCTGGCGCAGCATCAGGACACCGGCTCGGGGCTGGCTGTGCCGGCGATCCGGCGGGTCGGTGACCCGCCGGGTGTTAGCGGCAACCACCCGGCCATGCGCCACCAGTGTCGTCCGAGAGGGCGACCAGCGTGCAGAAGAGCCGCACCGTGCGGTATATTGTGGCTGGCATCGCGCAATCCTTTCGATGAGTCGCGACACCGGCCCCCGCACTCTACCATGTACCCCTTTAGGGCTTGGTGCTCCCAGTATCCTCGAGCGCCGAGCGCGCTAACGCCCGCGGTGGAGGTGGACGATGGGCGACCATGAACCGAACACCACGCCGACCGCTCCCCCCTGGCGGGGCTTCCACCACCTGGCGCTGGTCACGCCCGACCTCGACGCCACGATCCGCTTCTACCGCGATGTGCTCGGCCTCGTGGTGGCCTTCGTCGCGCCCGCTACCGAGATGCATGGGCGCCACGCCATGATCGCGGTCGACGGTGGCGAGGGGAGCTTCCTGCACTTCTTCGAGCAGCCCAACGCCGCGATCCACCCCTACCCGCTGGCGACGGGGCTGGTCTTCCCGCGCGAGTTGGGTGCGCTACACCACGTCGCGCTCGCGCTGCCGGATGAGGCGGCGGGACTCGCCCTGCGCGCGCGGCTGCACGGGCTGGGGCTCCCGGTAACAGAGGTCATGGACCAGGGTCCGGTCCGCGATGTGCTCTTCTTGGACAACAACGGCCTACTGCTGGAGGCTGCTTGGCCCAAAGCATCGCACAGTCCCAACACGCCCTGAGTGGAACCCGCTCAACGCCACGGTCGCCGCCTGCCGCCAACGCTTCGGCAACCACCCGACGCGTTACCGGCCCGCCCTGAGCCTACACGAGGACGCCCCCATCAATTGCCCGGAAACGCCTGCGGCAGCCCGAACGCCCCGCCCGGCCCGGCCTGCCAGAGGTGGTAGAGCGCCCGATCCTGCCCCCAGACAAAAACTTCCAGGCGGCCATCGGCGTTGCGCGCGACGACCGGATTGGCCTCGGGCGACCACGGCCCGGACAATCCGGTCCACGGCCCGAAGTCGCCGCCGGGGCTCCCCTGCCAGGCGTGGTAGAGGTTCGTGTCCTCGCCGAGCAGATAGATTTCCAGCCGCCCGTCCGCGTTCGACGCGACCGCTGGCCCTCCCGGCCACGGCCCGCCGAGCGCCCGCCAGCCGCCGAACTCCCCGCCCGCCGTCACCTGGCAGGTGTGGTACAGATTCCGGTCCTCGCCCCGGAGGAAAAGTTTCAGGCGGCCGTCGGCATTGCGCCCGATCACCGGGCGCGATTCGATCGGCCAGGGGCCACCCAGGTTCTGCCAGCCACCGAAATCGCCGTTCGGCACACCCTGCGCGGCGGCCTGGATCTGCCGCGCCTCATCGAGCATGAGCAGCAGCAAGCGACCATCGGCCTGCGCCGCCACGACCGGGTCGGCCCCCGCCGCCCACGGCCCGCTGTGCCGTCGCCAGCCGCCGAGCGCGGCGTTCGGCGTCGTCTGCCAGTTGTGGTAGAGGTGCCGATCCTCGCCGAGCATGAAGAGTTCCAGCCGCCCGTCGGCGTTGGCGACGACCGCAGGGCGACCGGGCCACGGCCCGCCGAGCGACTGCCAGCCGCCGAACGCGGCCCCGGCGACGGTCTGCCAGGCGTAGTGGAGCGTGCCGTCATGCCCGCGCAAGTAGACCTCTAGGCGCCCGTCGGCGTTGCGCGCCGCCGCGAGCGCGCTCCCCGCCTCCGGCCCCGCCACCCCCGCCCATGGCGACCAGCCAATGATCGTCGGGTGGACTGCCGCACCGCCGCCGAGCGTCGCGAAGAAATTCGCCACCTCGTGCGAGCCGTCGGTCATCTGCCAGAGATGCCGAAAGCCGCCCCCCTCCGCCGCGCGCAGATATTCCAGCCGCCCATCGGCATTCTGCACAATCACGCCCTGGCGCCACCATTCCATCGCCCGCCCCGCCTCCCGCTCACCCACGTCGCCAACAGCACCCAATCGCCAGAATGAACGCGCGCGGGCGGGCAAACGTTTAGCCGCCCTATCAGCAATACGCCGATGGGACGGCAAGAAAGCCTAATGTTTGGAGCAAGGAAGCGGCACAGCACGCAACGCGGAAGGCAGACGCCAAAACTACATCAAGCTTGGTACCCTCACCTACCCAAGACCCGGCGCCAACATATGGGCACCGAGTCGGACAGCTCCTACCCTCCCGCTTCAGGGGAGGGTCGCCGCCGGGGCGGCGGGGAGGGGTCAGCCCACCTACCCCATCGCCGCGACGCGCTCCCGCAGCCACGCCTCCGTCGCGTCCACGCTCAGCCCCTGCGCGACGGCGACGATCACCTCAAATGCCTCATCATCGGACGCGGTGACCTCGACGCCATTGGCATTGAGGAACGCTTCGGCGGCGACCCAGGCGGTGCGCTTGTTGCCGTCGTGAAACGGGTGATTCTCGACCAGACCCCAGAGTAACGTCGCCGCCTGACCGACAAGATCAGCACCCTGATAGTGGGCCACGGCGTGCGGGCGGTTGATCGCCGATTCGAGCAGATTCCAGTCGCGCACGGCATCGCTCGGATTCATCGGCGCGGACTCCATCACGCCGCCGTGAAACGCGGCGACCTCCTCGGCGGTGTAATAGCGAATCTCAGCGTCCAGCGTCGTCACCCCGATCGTATGCGGCGAGGCGCTTCAGCAGGGGACGCCGCTTCGCGATCACCTTCTCGGCCAGGGCGATCATCTCCGGTCGCACGCGCGGCTGCCCGATCGCGCGCGGCTCGACCGGCGCACCGCCGCCTTGCTCGGGGGTCTGCCCATCAATCCGCTCGTCGCGACGATTATCCTCTCGGCGCACAGCCATCGGTTCGCTCCTTACGCGCAGCCGGGATAACGCCCCGCCCTCCACAAGTATGCGTCATCCCGTCAAGAGTGCGCACAACACCCACAGAGAGCAATCCCCACCCTCCCCGCGTCGGGGAGGGTCGCCGCCGGGGCGGCGGGGAGAGGTCCGCCTCCTACGGCTTCAATGCCCACTCCGCAATGTTGCGGAAGCGGTCGCTCGGCTCGTTCAGCGGGTCGGCGTTGGGGCCGGTCAGTCGCTTCGAGGCAGCATAGTGGTATTGGGGGTAATAGAGGATCAGGCTCGGCACCTCGACCGCAAAAATCTTCTGAAAGTCGGCGTAGGCGACCCGGCGCTTCGCCTCGTCGGTCGTCAGGCGACCGTCCTCCAGCGCCCTGTCCGCCTCGGGATTGGCCCAATTGGCGAAGTTGTAGCCGGTCTCGGCCTGGCTGGAATGCCAGCCCTGATAGGCGTCCGGGTCGGCGGCCAGCCCCTCCCAGCCGGAGAGCGCGGCCTCGTAGCGCCGCGTGGCCAGCAGTTGTGCCAGCTCCTCCGGGCTCTTCGCGGCGACCGTCGCCCGCACGCCGATCGCCGCGAACTGCCGCGCCAGCGTCTCGGCCACCGCCACGCGCAGCGGATCGTTGTCGGTCAGCAGGGTGAAGGCGAGCTGCTGCCCGCCCTTCTCGCGGACCCCGCCCGCGCCGACCCGCCAGCCCGCGCCGTCGAGGAGTCCCCGCGCGCGCTCCGGGTCGGTCGGCCATGCCTGCCCCGCGTAGGCCCAGGAGTTCGGCAGGATCGGGCTGGCCCCCGCCGTCCCCCAGCCCTTCAATCCCTCGCGCACGACCTCATCGCGGTTCGTCGCCAGCGCCAACGCTTGCCGCACCTCGCGCGCGGCGAACTGGGGCGAGTTCAGGTTGAGGAAGAGGGCGGTGTACCCGGCGACCGACGGCCCATAGACATCCGCCGTCCCGCCGAGCGCCCCGGCGGCACCGAGCGCACTCGGCGGGATATAGCCGAGACCGTCGGCCTCGCCCTGCGCGACCGCTTGGAGCGCCGCCGCCGTGCTGGCATAGGCCCGGAAGCGCACCCCTTGCAGGCGCGGCTTCGCGCCGTAGAAGCGGTCGTAGCGCCGCAGCGCCACCTCGACCTTCGCGGCGTCGAGCGCCTCGAACGCGAACGCCCCGGTGCCGATCGGCCGCAAGTTGAACGGATCATTCGCCAGGTCGCCCGCCTTGACCGCCGCCAACTTGCCCGCAGGCAAGATCCCCACCCCGGTGTACGCTAGGAACGGCGCATAGGATCGTGGCAGGGTGCAGATAACCGTCCGCTTGTCCGGCGTCTCCACGGCGACCGTACGCCAGAAGTCGGCGAGGGCGGGATCGCCGGGGAAGGCGGCGTCCTGCATCAGCCGGATCGTGAAGAGGACATCGCGCGCACCGAACGGCTGCCCGTCGTGCCAGGTCACCCCCTCGCGCAGGGTAAAGGTGTAGCGTCGCCCATCCTCCTCGACCTTCCACGACGCCGCGAGGTCGGGGACGACTTTGCCGCTCGCGTCGGTCCGCGTCAGGCCGCTGAAGAGGAGCGCGCTGAGGTCGCGGTCGGCGCGCGTGGCGGCGAGCAAGGGGTTCAGCATCGTCGGGGTGCCGATCGTCGCCTCGCGGTAGACGCCGTCGGGGACGTTGCTCGTCGGCGTGCCGAGGCGCGAGGTGATCGCTGCCGGTGCCCCGAGCGCCCCGCGCGCGAACGCCACGACGACACCACCGACGATCGCCGCGCCGATCGCCAAGGCACAGAAGATCGCCAGCCAGCCAACGCGACCGGGCGACCTCATCTCGTCACCATGCGAGGATCCGGAGGGTGCGACCGAGCGGGGCAAACCGTCAATGATTCACCAAAGGGGATATATTGCACCACCATCCGTCGCATCGTTCCGCAGCGCCTACGCCTTGTAGATGCTGGTCACGACGGCGATGATCATGAAGGCGACCGAGAGGCCGATCGTGAACTGGAAGAGGGTTTTTTCGACACCGCGCCGGGTGCGGTAGATCGAATCGCTCCCGCCGCCGAAGGTGCCGCTGAAGCCCTGGCCGCGCAATTGCAGCAGCAGCGCGATGATCAGCGTGACCCCCAGGATCGTCTGGACGATGAACAGGATATTGAGCACAGTCGCGAGCCTCCTCTGCGCCTCGTCGCGGCGCACCGAGCGCCAGTCGTCGCCTGACCGGATGGTAACGCCGCGAAGTATAGCACAGCGCCGCGCTGCGCAACGATGCGCCTGCGCATAAAGGGTAGTACGTATGCGCCAATATGTTGAGAGCCGGGTGGGTGTACAATGGGGAATGGGGCATGGAGTGGGAGGGCGGGGATTGCGGTTTGGGGTGTGCAATTGCGCGGCGTGGGTATCCGAGGGGTCGAAACCCCCGGCTGGGGGTGCCTGCGGGCACCACGAATACCGATGAACGGCACAATGACCGCCCTGCAGCGGTTAGGATCGTTAATGGAGCAATGCATATATCGTGAGGCACCGCCTCTCATCGCTTCCTAACCCTCGAAGGCGGACATTGTGCCCTTTAGGGGTATTTCGTGGCGGAGCCTTCAGCCGGGAGTTTCAACCCCTCGGATACCCACACCAGAACCTGCCGCAGGCCGCTATTAGGAAAGGCTCCCGCGTGAACCGCCCCCCCGGCCAACCCCACGCCGCACCGCCCCGCGAGAGCGCGGTCCTGCTCGCCCTCTACGAGCGCGACGACGCGGTCCAACTCCTCTTCATCAAGCGCACCCATCGTGTGGGGCTGCACAAGGGCGAGATCGGCTTCCCCGGTGGGCGAATCGAGCCGGACGACGACGGCCCGCTGGCGGCGGCGCTCCGCGAGGCCGAGGAGGAGGTCGGTATCCCCGCGCAGGATGTGGAGCCGATCGGCACCCTGCCCGCCGTCTCGACGATCGTCACCAACATGCTGATCTACCCATTCGTCGGGCGACTGGCCACGCCGCCGACCCTCATCCCCAGCCCGTTCGAGGTCGCCGAGACGATCGAGGTGCCGCTGCCGATCCTGCTCGACCCGGCGACCCGCCACGAGGAGGACTGGATCATCCGGGGTGTTGAGCGCCGGATCTTCGTCTACCGCCACGGCCCCTACGACATCTGGGGGGCGACCGGGCGGATCGTACAAGACTTCCTCGCGCGGCTCGAAGCCTGGCCCGCCCGTCCGCCCGCGTTCGCCTGGA
>CADCWN010000349.1 GCA_902806415.1 uncultured Thermomicrobiales bacterium
ACGAGGGCAGCGGCCACCGCTCCCGCGATCCAGACGAGCGGGGCGTTTCCGGTCAGCGCGGGCGCGAGCAGGGCGGCCAGGAGAGCGGCCCCGAGCATCGCGGTCCAGCAGGCGCGCCGCGCCCACCGGGAGCCGAGCGCGACGGCCAGCGTTCGCACACCGGATCCGGCGTCCGCCTCGAGGTCCGGCAGGGATTGGGCAATCTGGACGGCGATGACCGCCGTCGCCCCGATCGGGTAGATCGCGAACATCCCGGGCTGGACCGTGCCAAGAGTGGTCCAGACCCAGATCGGGAGCAACGGCAGGGCAACGAGATAGGGAACCCACGACCAGATCGTGCGCTTGAACCAGAAGTTGTAGGCGATGCCGGTGCCAGTGCCGAGCGCGCAGAGGGCAAAGGCATCGAGCCCGAGCGTGGCGGCAAGGATGGCCATCAGACCCGTCCCAACGATCGCGACGATCCGCGCGCCCTGAGGAGAGACTAGCCCCGAGGGGATCGGCTTGCCAGGTTTCGCGACCGCATCGAGTTCGGCGTCGACGAGTTCATTGACGGCACCGATCGCGAGCTGCCCGCCAAACATCGCGCCAAGGAGGCGGGCCATTGTGCTGAACCCCGGCCATCCCTCCGCCGCGATCAGGGCGAAGGCGGCGGTGGCGGCCATCACGACGACAATCGGAACGACGTGAGGCAGGACGAGGTAGCCGCGGATGATGTCGCGCCGGGATGGACGGGCGAGACGCATCGAGTGAGTCATCCGCCGACTATCGGCTATTCCTGGTGCGCCGTCCATGGCTGGGTGAACCATGGACGGCGCGGCGCGCAGACCGGGCCGGTTCCGGCGTAGAGCTTCGCTCCACCGGGGGGACCCGCTGATCTGCCCCAGCATGATACGGAGCGGCCCGCGACATCAGGCACTCAGCCGCCGGCGGGGGCGCCGGGCTCCTGCCAGGCACGGCCATCGAAGAAGTTGAGGCGCTTGGTCGTGACGTTGTAGAGCATGGACCCTTCGGGCGGGGTCTGGATCGCGTCGCGCTGTTCGGTCGTCAGGCGCGGCGGCAGGAACCCGCCGCTGACGGAGGCGATGTCGAGCGCGGCGGCCGGGTTGGTGGTGCCGACGCCGACTCGCCCGGCGCGAAGGGTCAGGGTATCGAGTTCACGCCC
>CADCWN010000350.1 GCA_902806415.1 uncultured Thermomicrobiales bacterium
CCTACCCGCCCGGGCAAGAGGTGCTCCATCCGCGCCCACTGGTCGTCCCGCAACCCGTACCGCCGCGCCATCCTGCCCCCTCGCCGTCAGCCCTCCTCCAGCGCGCCCACCCTACCACAACTGCAGATACGCCCTAGTGGACCAGCGTTCGAGGGAAGTTTTCGGGGGTAGGCTACCGGCTAGCAGAGCGGCGGAGCATCGCAAGAGCGACGAATACGCCGATCCCGATGACGAGCGCCCCGAGCACGTCGCCCCACCCGAAGCCATCGCGCCAGACAAACACGGCCAGGGTCGCCACAGCGACAACGATGGGGAGCACGATCAGGTTCAGCCGAGTGGCATAGGCGGGCGCGGAGCGATCATTCTCGGGACGCACGTTACCCCTCCTGTGCTTCTCGTTCGCCCTACCGCGCCCGCCCTTCAATCCGCCCTTGGGGCCGAGGGCGACGGCGGGGTCTTTACCGTTGTCAACCAGTTCGCTATCGGGCGCGGCCACATCCGTCCCCGCGCCCACAATGACGGCGGCGAGTTGATTCAGGTCACACGGACGGCGTGATGCAAACTGACCCACTACCGGGTTCTAAAGCCGCTCGACGCCCAAGCCCTCGGTGACGAACCGCCGATTGATCCGCAGCTTCTCCTCGATCGTCCCCTCGCCCTCGTTGGCGCGCGGCGGGTCGAGGTCGAGGGTGATCCAGCCGTCAAAGCCGCGATCCTGCAACAGTCGCCAGATGCCGGGGAGATCGACGCCGCCCGCGCCGAGGTCTTTGTAGAGGATCTTCTCGTCGTGCGCCGCCCTGGTCGGGGTCGGGCCGGTGTAGCCGCGATAGCTCGGCTCGGTGTCTTTCCAGTGGACCGCCACGATCCGGTCGTAGTGCTCGGTCATCAAGCCCAGCGGGTCGCCGCCACCGAGGTTGAGGTGGGCCGCGTCGGGGATCCACGAGACGTATTGCGGGTCGGTCAGTTCGAGGATGCGGGTGATCTCGTGCGGGCGCTCGATCGGCCCCCAGATGTGCGGGTGCGGCGCGAGCCTGATCCCCAGTTCGGCGACCCGCCGCCCCATCTCGTTGAGGGTGACGGCGAGCGACGCCAGATCGGCCTCGCTCGTCCCGCCAGCCGGGCGCGCGCCCATGTTGATCTTGAAGTGGGTGCAGCCGAAGACGCCGAGGAAATCGCGCGCGAAGGCGACATGATCGGCGATCGTCTGCTCCCTGGCGGCGGGGTCGATGAACTCGGTCAATTGCCCCGGACCGCCATTCGAGCAGGTGCAGAGGGTGACGCCGTGCTCATCGAGGAGCGCCTTCAACTCCTGCGGCTTGCCAACATAGTGCATCAGCCAGCCGCGATACGGCTCGATGCCGGGGAACCCGAGCTCCGCGACCAGCGCGACATCGCTCGGCTGCAAGTCCCCGAAGATCGCCGTCCCGACCGCGAAACGCGGACCCTGACTCTGAGACACTTCTTACCTCCTTGGGAATAGTGGGCCAGTGGGCGAGTGGGCTAGTGGTCGAGATCGTTCTTCTCCACTGGCACACTCGCTCACTCCGCTCACTTCTTCTTCGCTTCTTCGAGCGCCCGCGCCAGTTGCAGGTCGCTGCCGTCCGGTGGATTCTCGACCACGATCTCCGGGTGGAGGCCGTGTTTCTGGATGACGCGGCCTTGCGGCGTGAGCCATTGGGCGATCGTGATCCGCGCGCTGGAACCGTCCTTGAACTCGTGGACCGCCTGGATGGAGCCTTTGCCGAAGGTGGACGTGCCGACCATCGTGGCCCGGCGATAGTCTTGCAGCGCGCCGACGACGATCTCCGAGGCCGAGGCGGTGCCGCCGTTGATCAGCACCACCAGCGGCAAATCATAGACCGCGATCCCGCCCTCCTGCGGGCCGACGATCGGGTCCTGCTTCTGGTTCGTCGCTTTTAGGGTCGCCTGTGTCGGCGTCGGGACGACCGCCGTTGGCGTGCCGGGGCCGACTGCCGGGGCGGGCGTCGGCGTGTACAGCAGCGCCTTCGCCTGCGCGCCGTTGTCCTTGTCCTCTAACAGCGCCGGGCCGACCGCCGGATCGACGAAGCGCCCGATCATCTCCTGCGCCGCCTGCACCCAGCCACCGCCATTATTCCGCAGGTCGAGGATGATCCCCTTCGCCCCGGCGGCGCGGGCGTTCTTCAACTCGCCGTCGAGTTGCGCGATCGTCTTGTCACCGAAGACGGAGACGCTGAGCAGCGCGATCTCGCCCGGGAGCATTTGCAGGCGCACCGAGGGGATATTGATCGCCGCGCGGGTCAGCTCCACCTCGCGCGGCTCCCCCTCGCCCGGTCGCTGCACGCTCAGGCGGACGGTCGTGCCAGCCTTGCCGCGCAGCAGCTTTTGCAGGTCTTCGAGGGTGGTGCCGCCGACTTCGCGACCGTCGACGTGGACGATGATGTCGCGCGCCCGGATCCCGGCTTTGTCAGCGGGACTCTCCTTGATCGGCGAGGAGACGATCCAGCGCCCTTCCTGCGCTTCGAGGTAGACGCCGATCCCCTCGTAGTCGCCGGACATCTGCTCCCGGACGCCCTGCTGCTGCACCGGTTCGAGGAAGACGGTGTAGTCGTCGCCGAGGGTCGAGAGGAGGCCGCGCGTGGCGGCCCAGTCGGGCTGCCTGCCGGTGGGCGTGCCGTAATAGTATTCGCGCCCGACGAGTTGCCAGACCTGGACGAAATTCTCGAACTCCGCCCGGAACTCGGGCGGCACCTGGCCGTTGGGGTCACTCGCCGCGCCCGCCTCGTTCCCGCCCTGCCGATAGCGCTCGGTCAGCAGCCCGGCATTGAAGCTGCCGAGCGCCACGATGACCACCAGCCCCACCGCCAGGTAGCGGCGACCCCAAGAAGATAGGCGGCGCAGCAGATTCATCAACGCCTCCGTGTAATGACGAATGACGAATGACGAATAGGTTTCGCGGGAGGGTCTTCGGGGGAGCGCTCCTGGGCACCCCCCAGTCGTCACTCGTCACTCGTCATTCGTCATTTAGCTGGCACCGCGCCTCACGCCGTTTTCGAGCGGCGGCAGCCCGAGGCCGTCGATCGCGATCTGGATCTGGTCGCCCGGTTCGAGGGTGAAGTCGTCCGGCGGGACGATCCCGGTGCCAGTCAGCAGGACAACCCCCTGCGGGAAGGCGTTGTCGCGCCCGAGATAGCGCACCAGATCCTCGAAGGTGCGGTGGAGGCGATCGGTGCCGACCTCGCCGCTGAACGCCGTCTCGCCCCCGCGCGTGATCGTCAGGCGGATGGTGAGCGCGTTCGGGTCGGCCACCTCCCAGGCGGGGGTGATCGCCGGGCCGAGCGCGCAGCAGCCGAGATAGGTCTTGGCCTGGGGGAGATAGAGTGGGTTCTCGCCCTCGATCGCCCGCGACGAGACGTCGTTGGCGATCGTGTAGCCGACGATCTCCAGCGCGTTGTTCAGCACCAGCGCCAGCTCGGGTTCCGGCACATCCCAACCCGAATCAGCCCGGATGACGACCGGCACCCCTGGCCCGACGACCCGCCCCGGTGTCGCCTTAAAGAAGATTTCCGGGCGATCGGCGTCGTAGACCAGATCGTAGACGCTGGCCTGCGCCGACTCGCGCATCCGGGCGTCGCGGCTGCGCTCGTAAGTGACGCCGCAGGCCCAGACTTCCTGCTGCTGGATCGGCGCGCGGAGGGTGCAATCCGGGCGCTGGTGGACTCGCCCGCGCGCCGAGTCGAGATTCGTCAGCACCTCTTGCAGCCGCGCAGCGGGCATACCGAGCAGCCGGTCGAGCGAGACGACCTCGTTGTCCCCGCCGATCTCCTGGATCGTCTCGTCCATGAGGATCCCCAGGCGCGGTGTCGTCTCCCCCGTGACAACGAAGCGGCAGAGTTGCATCGGTCCCTCCGTGCTAGTGCTCAGTGTTCAGCGGTTGGCTGGCCGCAGTGTACACCAGGAGTGGGGCGGGTGGGGGATTATCTCCCGATATGCCCGCCCGTTGTGGGGGTCGTCTCGCCATCCCCTCACTCGACCCGCCTCTCGGCGATGGCGGCGGCGAATTGGGCGAAGCGGCGGGCGAAGTCGCGCCGCTCGGCCTCGGGCCAGCCCGCTGTCGCCGCGGCGAATACGGCGGCCTGATGGCGACGGGCGGCGGCGGCGAGACCGCGCCCGGCGTCGGTGAGTCCGAGACGGCGACGGCGGGCGTCTGTCGGCGAGGGGCTGCTGCCCAGGAAGCCGTCGGCGATCGTCTCGGCGACGAGGCGACTGGCGGTCGAGGGATCGATCGCGAGGCGGGCGGCGACTGTGCCGACGCCGATCTCCGCATCCGGGCCGTCGTCCTCGCGCGCCGCCTCGACCGCCTGCACGACCATGATCCGCGACAACTCGACCGGGCGACCGGCGTCCCCGCCCGCGCGCTGCCCATCGGTCGATCGCCCCAGGAGGCGGATCAGCAGGAACAGGGCGCGCCCGGCGTCCTCGAACGACGCGCCTACGTCGCCCCCTTCGCCCGCTTGATCGTCCTGTCGCGCCGGTGATTTCCCCATGCGCCGAGTCTACCACTCGACAAGCGGAGATCGAACAAGTAATATGTATTATACATACATATATTTGGGAGGAGGGATTGGGATGGGTGCGGGACAGGGTGACGTTCTCGCGATCGTGTCTGCCTGGCAGGAGTCGGTCAATCGCCGTGATCTCGTGCGCTTGCGTGAACTGTCGGACCCGGCGATCGCGATTGTCGGGCCGCGCGGCGTGGGCGAGGGGTTCGATCTGCTGGCGGCATGGCTCGACCGCGCCGGGCTGACGCTGGAGACGCGGCGCAGCTTCGCCCGCGGCGAGGTGGTCGTCCTGGCGCAGCACGGCGTCTGGTGGTCGGTCGCGACCGGCGAGCGGCAGGGCGAGGCCGCTGTCGCCTCGGTCTTCCATGTCCGTGGCGGGCGTCTCGCCCGCTACGCGCGCCATGATGCCCTCGATGAAGCGTTAGCTTCCGCCGGGTTGAGCGTCGCCGACGAGGTGCGGGGGAATCAGGGGCGCGATCGTCTGCCATGATCACGCCTCATTATGCCGGGGGCGAGGACGGTTTACCGCAGAGGCGCGGAGACGCAGAGGGCCGCAGAGACGAGGATGTTGGGAATGGGTGGCGCGATGAGCGTGCAGAGGGATATTCTCGTTCTTAATCCGTTCTCTGCGGCCCTCTGCGTCTCCGCGCCTCTGCGGTGAATCCGTCGCCAACAGCCCTGTCGCCGTCTACCGGCACGGCGCTTGCGAATCATCCCCCCTGGAAGATGAACGCCGGTGCGGTATGCCGAAGACATGGCGCGAACCGTCGCGCGTCGGGCGACCCATCGAATGGTCAGGGGGATGCGATGAGCGACAAGGACAGGACTGACGAGGCCGCACGGTTCGCGGCCGATCCGCGAACTGACGGCGGGAAAGCCCCCGGCGCGACCGGGCGCGATACCGACCACAACCTGGCGCAGCAGTCTGGGAGCCTCACCGGGCAGGGCGATGCGGTCGACACCGAGGAGAGCGCCGGGATCATCGACGAGACCGCCGGCACGACCGCCGGCCGGCGGGTCGATGGGCGAGAGCCGAAACGGGAAGGCTGAGGATCACCCGCCGGGCAGGATGGTCGGGCGGAGAACTACCGCCCGACCGCTCGGCCCGACGTATCGGTAGTCCCCATGGCTGCTAATAGTCGATCTTCAGGAGGCGCGTCGGCGCATAGAGTCCCGCGCGTTCGAGCGTCTGCTTCGAGCGGTGATTGTAGTACCAGCATCCCGCCACCGCGCGCAGCCCTCGCCGCTCGCACTCCGCGATCAGCAGTGCGATCGTCGTCGCCCCAACACCGCCCCTGCGGAACCGCGCGATTGTATACATCCCGATACTCCCGACAGCCGCATAGAGGGCGCTCTCGACGAGGACGCCGAACCCTACCGGCTCCCCGTGTCGCAGGGTCACGAAGAGGGCGCGGTCGGCGATTGATCGCTCGATCGGCGCGAAGAAGTCGCTCGACTCCCGCTCGATGAGCGCGATGTCGCCCGGCTCGGCGGGTCGCAAGGTGTGCGACTCTCGCGCCGCCGGGCGATTGTCCGGGGCGACCGCGAAGAAGTACGCCTGCTTGGCGAGTTGCCGATAGTCGTCGAGGGCGTGCGCGACGAAGAACTCGTCACAGGTCGGCACGAACGCCGATTGCACCGCTTCCAGTCGCCGCAATCGACCGAAGAGCCCCTGTCCGTGCCGCCGATACGGCGCGGCCAGAGCGAATTGCGTGATCAGCTTCTCCCCGTGGATCGACGCGAACCCGGCCAGCTCATCTGCCACGACAATCCGGTAGTGGGTCGAGGCGAGGATATGCTCCTCAAGGTATGAGTCGATGGTCCCCAGCAGGGCGGCGAGGTGCGCCCGCACCGCCCCACGGATGTCGTCGAATGCCACCGGCTCGAATCGCCATTCCATCGGGCTCTCTTCGCACTGGCTATGCACCACGGTCGCGGGCGACCGCGCCGCGCCAATAGTGCGCCAGTATAGCGGGGCGGTCGGGCGGGTGGAACGGCGGCACACCGGCTGGCACACCGGCGGATTGTTCACAGGTCGCTCTGCCCGCCGCGCCCGCAGTTACGCCGCGTGCTATCATTGCGGGCGGCGCGAGGGGCGGGCGTCGACGCCGTCCGATTCGCGCGCCATATCGCGCCCGACGCCGGGGGGCTTGGGCAGGGCCGAACCCCGCATTCCGCACGCAGAGGAGGTCCGGGTGAATATCCACGAGTACCAGGCGGCCGAACTGTTCGCGAAGTATGGCCTGCCGATTAATCCGGGCCGCGTGGCCCGCACGCCGGAGGAGGCCGCCGAGCACGCGCGGGCGATCGGCGGCACTGTCGTCCTCAAGGCGCAGGTCCACAGCGGCGGGCGCGGCAAGGCGGGCGGCGTTAAGTTGGCCAAGTCGCCCGAGGAGGCCGCCGAGAAGACCGGTCAGATCCTGGGCCTCGACATTCGAGGCCACATCGTCCAGCAGGTCCTCGTCGCGCCCGGTGCGGACATCGCCAAGGAATACTATCTCGGCGCGATCCTCGACCGCGAGGCGCGCGGGATCACGATGATGGGCAGCGCCGAGGGTGGCGTCGACATCGAGGAGGTCGCGCGGACCAATCCCGAGGCGATCATCAAGGTCACCGCCGACCCGCTGCTGGGCCTCCAGGATTACGAGGCGCGCGAGCTGGCGTTCGGGATGGGGATCGAGGCCGCCGAGGTCAACAGCTTCGTCGCGATCGTCAAGCAACTCTACAGCGCCTTCGTCGGCGAGGATGCCTCGCTGGCCGAGATCAACCCGCTGATCCGCACCGGCGACGGCAAGTGGGCGGCGATCGACTCGAAGATGGTCCTCGACGACAGCGCCCTCTACCGACATCCCGGCCTGGAAGGGCTGCGCGATCTGGCCGAGGAGAACCCGACCGAGATCGAGGCGAAGAAGGCCGGGCTGGCGTTCGTCAAGCTCGACGGCGAGATCGGCTGCATGGTTAATGGCGCGGGCCTCTCGATGGCGACGATGGACGCGATCAAGTTCGCGGGCGGCTCCCCGGCCAACTTCCTCGACGTGGGCGGCGGCGCGACCTCCAAGCAGGTTGTCCAGGGGCTGCAACTGATCCTCGCCGACCCGAACGTGACGGCGATCCTCTTCAACATCTTCGGCGGGATCGCCCGCTGCGACGTGATCGCCCAGGGAATCGTCGACGGCCTGACCCAGATCGAGGTCAAGGTGCCGCTGGTCGTGCGCCTCCTCGGCACCAACCAGGAGGAAGGCCGCCGCATCCTGCGCGAGTCCGGCTTCGATCTGATCACGGCGGACACGATGAGCGAGGCGGCGCAGAAGGTCGTCGCGGCGGCAGCGGGGCGATAAGTCCGTAGTCCGTAGTCCGCAGTAGCTGAGCGGTGGCGATTCAGCCCTGCGCCAGCGACGGACCATTACTACGGACTATGGACTACGGACTACGGACTGAAGGAGGGACACTCTTGGCTATCCTCGTCAACAGCGAGACGCGGCTGCTCGTGCAGGGGATCACCGGGCGCGACGGCAGTTTCCACGCCAAGCAGATGCTCGACTACGGCACCAACGTCGTCGCCGGGGTGACGCCCGGCAAGGGCGGGCAGACCGAGCACGGGGTGCCGGTCTTCAACACTGTGCGCGAGGCGGTCGAGGCGACCCGCCCGAACACCTCGATCATCTACGCCCCGGCGCGCTTCGCCCCGGATGCGATCCTCGAAGCGGCGGACGCCGGGATCGCGCTGATCGTCTGCATCTCCGAGCACATCCCGCCGCTCGACATGGTGCGGGTGCGCGCCCGGCTCGCCGGGACCGGCTCGCGGCTGCTCGGCCCGAATTGCCCCGGCCTGATCACCCCCGGCCAGGCGAAGGTCGGGATCATGCCCGGCTTCATCCATCAGCCGGGCCGCGTCGGCGTCGTCTCGCGCTCCGGCACCCTCACCTACGAGGTCGTCTACGCGCTGACACAGTTGGGCCTTGGGCAGTCCACGGCGGTCGGGATCGGCGGCGATCCGGTCAACGGCACCTCGTTTATCGACGTGCTGCGGTTGTTCCAGGAGGACGCGGGGACCGACGCGATCGCGATGATCGGCGAGATCGGCGGGACCGACGAGGAGGCCGCCGCCGCCTTCATCAAGGAGCACGTCACCAAGCCGGTTGTCGGCTTCATCGCCGGGCAGACCGCCCCGCCGGGGAAGCGGATGGGCCATGCGGGCGCGATCATCTCCGGTGGCACCGGCACGGCGGAGGAGAAGATCGCCGCGATGACCGCCGCCGGGGTGCGGATGTCCGAGAGCGCCGCCGGGATCGCCACGATCATGAAGGAGATTCTGGGGTAGGCGGCTCACAGCGCAGAAATGTAACGCAGACGGGGCGGGTCGCATGGCCCGCCCCGTTGGCTGGCGGCTGGTGGCGGTAGCGAATTTACCCATTGTGCTAGATGAGGGCGAGGGCCTTGAGGGCCAGGAGCGGTCGTCCCAAGCGATAGTTGAGGTAGAGGCCGAGGGTATGGGCGGC
>CADCWN010000351.1 GCA_902806415.1 uncultured Thermomicrobiales bacterium
CACGAACTGACCGCGATGGGGACGACGCTGACCGGGGAACTGTCTGCGGTGTTGGCCGCGTGCGGCGCGATGCACAGCGCCGTCCTCGTCACCGACGCGTCACGCTGCTACACGATCATCAAGCTGGACCAGCGGACTAATAAGTTCGCCGACGCGAGCGAGAAAGTCGCCTCGGTCGAGCGTCATTTGCGAGCGCCACGCCCATAGCGCGGCCCCTTCTCCATGTTATACCGCAACGCTGATTGTCATATTGCTCCGAATGGTCAACGGGCCAGGCTGCGTCGTAATCCTCTCCTGAGAGTACGCGAGCTATGTTAAACTTCGCTGTAGGATCTGATGGCTATGCGCGCGAGTCGCGTATCGAGTGGGGCAGACGGTGGCGGAAGTTATCGGCGCGATCATCCTCATCCTCAGTATTGTCCTCGCTGCTGTGCTGGCGGTCGTCGTGACCCGCTGGGCACTGCACATGAATGAGTAGGTTTCCGGAACCGTTAGCGAATAGGGGGAGCGGCGCGACACCCTAATGTAGGTGTCGCGCCGCCTTCTTTGACGTGCGATTGCGAAACGGTCGGCTGTTCAGATTAATTCGATCCCATCGGCACCGCGCTTCGGTGCGGACGGAGTCGGTGGTGTGGGCGGCGTCGGCGGCGTGGGGTCGAGATCGGGCCAGAGTGGGCCGCTCGGCGGGTCTGCGGTGGTGGTGGTCGCGGCGGATGGCGATGTTGGTTTCGGCCCGCCACCCCGCCGCCACCAGCCTCCACCCGAACGCCCGAGCGCGAAGAAGATGAGCAGCCCGAGCCAGAAGATTGCCGGCCCGAAGGGGGAAAAGCCGAAGTGATGACCCCCGCCACCGTCCGCGAATCCGCCCGGACCGCCCCACGGTCCGGCGTGCAGTAACAAGCCCAGGAATAGCATACGTTCCTCCTATGCAGATGCTACGAGAGCGGCCCCCGCTCCCCTTGCCCGAATGCTGCCCGCGCGCTCGGTGTCAGCAGGACGATCACGACAACGACCAGGATCGCCAGGATCGTCCGGTGATAGGTGTCATTCAGCGGCGTGCGCGTCCCCGCACCGGCAGCCAGTGCCGCCATCCCCAGCAGGACACTGCCGGTGGCGAAAAGGTGCGCACCGAGGGTCGCCGACCAAGCCGAGCCGGCCCCGACGCCGACCGTGCCTGCGGCGAGGAGGAGGCCGACACCCGCCAGCCCCTCGACGATGGCTGCGGGGATGATCATCGGTTCCGCGAGGGTCGTGAAGCCGAGCGGCAGGCGTAGCCCGAGATGGAGTGCCCCACCCACGAGGAAAGTGAGCCCTTCGAGGATGCTCAACAGGCCAAGGAGTATCACCGGCGGGCTCTTCGCCGGTGCCGCCCCGGTGGTCATCACGCCCCACCGAGTTGCTGCACGGTTGCAGGGGCGTGGGGTGAGCGCGCCACCTTGATCCGCTTCGCCAGGGTATCGCCGAGGCCGAGCGCGCCGAGGCCCAGCAATAGGTGGACGACCTGCACGATCCAGTGCGCCGAGCCTGGCAGGATCCGCGCCTGGGTCATCCCGAGGGCCGGGACGAGCAGACCCCAGAGAAAGGCCAGGCCCACCAAGCCGAGCGGAAGTCCCGCCCGGAGCCCCAGCGCCGCCTGGGTCCAGAGCAGCAGGACGATCAGCAGCCCGATCAGGATGTGCAGCCCGACGAAATCCAGCGCATTGCCTGTCCAGAAGAGTAACCCCAGCACGATCTGCGCGATCCCGCCGATCCCCATCAGCGCTTGCACGATGGTCGCTGTTCGTTTCATCGCCCCTCCTCCTTCGCAACTTCGCCCGACCGGTGTCCTCATCCTCCGTGTCGCGACCACACCCATAGCTTAAAGGGAGAATCTCAATACCGATTGGGTGCGATTCTCAACAGATCCTCAACAGTTCGTTAATTCTTCCTCTGCGGGTCGATCCGGGCTGGCACGGTGGGCGGCGATGGCGCACAATGCGAATGATCCCGGTTGTGTCGCAGGTGAAGGATGAGTGTGGATGGGTGGGCGACCGACGGTGCTGGTGGTGGATGACGAGGAAGACATCGTCGTGCTGATGCGCGATTTCTTGGAGGCGGATGGCTATGGCGTCCTCGTGGCGCACGACGGCGCCGAGGCCCTCGCGATCATCGCCAGCACCCCGCCGGACTGCGTCCTCCTGGATGTGATGATGCCCGGCCAATCCGGCTTCGACGTTGTCCGCAAAGTCCGCGAGACGAGCGACGTGCCGATCCTGTTCCTCAGCGCGCGGCAGGAGGATAGCGACAAGATCCGAGGCCTCGGGCTGGGGGCCGACGATTACATCGTGAAGTCGGCCACGCCCGCCGAGATCGTTGCGCGGGTCCGGGCGGTGCTGCGGCGCTACCGGCGCGGGGAGGCCCCGCCCGCCGTGCTACTCGATTTCGGTCGCCTCGTCCTCGATCTGCGCGCCCGCGAGGTGCGCGTCGCGGGTCGGCCCGTCCCCTGCACCGCCCGCGAGTTCGATCTGCTGCAACTCCTCGCCGAGCATCCGCGCCAGGTCTTCACGCGCGAACAACTCTTCGAGCGTTTCTGGGACGGCTATGGCGATAGTCACACCCTGACGGTCCATGTCGGTCGTCTGCGCGAGAAGATCGAGGAGGAGCCCGCCCGCCCGCGCTATATCGTCACCGTGTGGGGGGTCGGCTATCGCTTCGAGGGGGAGCGCCGATGAGCGGGCGATTCACGTTGCCGATCCGTCGCTGGCTCGCGCTCGCGCTGATCGTCACCCTCTGTCTCCCGGTGACCGTGACCGCCTCCGTTGCGGCCTCGCGCGTCCGTGGCCCGTGGAGTGAGCGGATGGAGGCGAGCCAATTTCTGCGCGAGAATGCCGCCCGTTGGGACGATCCGAACTGGCAAGCTGTGGCCCGCGCCAGGCTCGCGGCGCAGGGGGTCGCCTTCGTCCTCTATGCTGGGGATCGGGAGATCTACCGCAGCAGCCCGGATCCGATCGCGGCGGATCAACATCGTTCGCGCATGGTGCAACGCGTGGTCGTCTCGGGGGTGGGCGCGCCGCGGACCGCGCTGCTCTACTCGGATTCGCAGCCGACCGTCGCGGGCGATCATCGACTCATCCCCCTCGCGGCTTTTTCCTCGCTCCTGCTGGCCCTCATCGCGATCGCCTGGTTCCTCGGGCGGATGGTCCTGAGCCCGCTCGCCGCGACCAGCCGGGCGGCACGCCAGATCGCCGTCGGGGACCTGGACATCGCCGTGCCCGACTCGCGCGTGCGCGAAGTCGCGGAGGTCGGCGCGGCGTTCGGGACGATGGGGGCGGCGTTGCGGGATTCGTTGCGGCGGCAGGCGGCGATCGAGCAGGAACGTCGGCTTTTCATCGGCGCGGTCGTCCACGATCTCCGCACGCCGCTCTTCTCGCTGCGCGGCTATCTGGAAGGGTTGTCCGCAGGGGTGGCCGACACGCCGGAGAAGCGGGCGCGCTACGTCGCCGTCGCCGAGGAGAAGGCGGCGGCGCTCGAACGGCTTGTCGCCGATCTCTTCGACTATACGCGCCTCGAATACCTGGAGCAGGCACCGCGCGCGCAGCCGCTCGATCTCGCTGCGTTCCTGCGGCGCGCAGTCGAGGGGATGCGCCCGCGCGCGGAGGCGAGGGGGCTCGCCCTCCGGTTGTGCGCGACGACGCCGTGCCGTATCGACGCCGATAGTCATCTCCTGATGCGGGCGATCGAGAACCTGCTCGATAATGCCATCCGCTATACCCCGAGCGGCGGCAGCGTCCGCGTCAGTTGCGCGGAAGGGGCCGAGGGAGTCGCATTCAGCGTCGCCGATACCGGGCCGGGTATCCCGATCGACGATCTACCACACCTGTTCACGCCCCTCTATCGCGGCGAGTCATCGCGGAATCGGCGCACCGGCGGGGCGGGACTGGGACTGACGATCGCGCGACGGATCATTCGCGCGCATGGTGGCGACCTCCGCGCGTGCAATGGCGATGAAGGCGGCGCAATCTTCATCGCCTCGCTGCCCGCCGCGCGCCGTTAGCAGAGCCGTGCGCCTCGGAGCGTGACCGGGTTGCGCGCCGCGCGCTGGCCTGTGCCGAATTCGCGACGTGAGCGTCGCAGCGATCACACTCGGAATTCCGGCCCGGCTGGCGATTGGTCGCCCGGCATCTTCGGCGGCTCGGCTGTCCTCGCGCCATCTAGCAGCGGCTAGAGGCCCGCTGTTTGGAACGTACCCAACAAGCTGAAGGCGGTGCGATCGGTGCGCTTCGCTGGCGGGAGCTGAGCGCGCGCCGCCATGATCGCGCTGGTGGCGGCTTCGCCGCGCCCGAAATTTCTCCCCCTGCTGACCTCGTCGGCGAGGTAGAGCGCCAGCCATCGCGTTTCCTCATCGGGCAACTTCTGCCATCGCTGGAGCCAGCGCACACCGAAACGCCGTTCCAATACCACGGCCAGTAGGGTCGTGCTGTCGCTGATCATCGCGCCCCTCCTCAACTGTCCTCCCGCACCGGTCGATCGCCTCCCTTGACCAAGCCTGCCGCTGGAGCGCCTGGATAGGGATGGCAGGAGTGGTCATCAACGGCGTTGAAGGGTCAGGTCTGCTCGCGCTTCCAGCGAACGACGGTCAATATGGCGACAATTGCCATGAGAGTGATACGAGGCGATACGCGTCCTGGATACCTCCGTACTACGCTTGCGCGTCTTTTGTGGCCCGCAGTCTCCAAATGTGCCGATTCGAGAAGAGCGCACCGCCGATCGCGACGTGCGTCAAGGACGCGCTCAGCAAGAGCCACCGCAGGTCGGCACGATCGCTCAGCCAGCCGCCGAGCGCGATCGCTGGCATCACGGTCGCCGTCGCCAGGGTCAGCGTCAGGCCGAAGACGCGACCGCGCAGTTCGGGTGGTATGGAGGACTGGAGGAGGGTGATCTCGCTCGTCGTGTGGGCCGCGCCGCCCAGCCCCGCGACGAAGACTGTGGGCAGCAGCGTCGCCAGCGACCCCGCGAGCGCGAAGCCGCTGTTGCCCAGCCCATTGAGGATGATCCCGAGGGCGTAGAGCATCCCGACGCGCTGCGGCGCTCGCCAGCCGATCAGCAATGCGCCCGCGACCAGGCCCAAGCTGAAGACCGCGCCCTGGAGCCCGTAGACCGCCGCGCCGCCAGCGAGATGCCGCCGCAGGAATGGCGCGATGCCGGCGAAGAACAGCCCTCCGGCAAAGGCATGGACCAATTGCGCCGCCAGTACGGTGCGCGCGATCGGGTTCCCGCGCACCCAGCGCAACCCGTGCCAGAGTCCGGCCAGAGGGCGTTGCGGCTCGTGCCTGGCGGCGCGCACCTCCGGCCAGCGCGCCGCCCACACCGCCGCGAATGAGATCAGGAAGGTCGCCGCATCGAGCGCGAGACTGCGGGCCGGCCCGAGTGTCGCCACGATCGCGCCGCTCACCCCGAAGATGAGCGTATCGGTCAGGCCCGCCGCGAGCTTGTCCAGCGCGTTCGCCGAGACCAACTGCTCGGGCGCCACGATCTGCGGCAGCGCCGCCACCCGCGCCGGGCCGAAGAGTGCCCCTCCGGCGGCCCCTATGCAGGCAAGACCATACAGGACCGCGAGCGGCGGCACGAGCCCGCCCAGCCAAAGTATCCCGGTCGCGCCGGTCAGCGCGCAGCGCAGGCCATCGCTGACCAGCATCACGCGCCGCGCCGGGAACCGATCGAGCAACGTCGCCGCGACGACGCCCCCGGCCAAGCGCCCGGCCATCGCCGCGACGGCGATCAACCCAGCGCTGAATGCCGAGCCGGTGCTATCGAGGAGATACCAGAGGAGCGCGACCCCGTAGAGGACGTCGCCGACGTTGGAGATCGTGTGCCCGGCCCATAGCGCCGCGAAAGTGCGGTTCGCCAGGAGCGCGCGGAAAGGCACGGTCGGTCGAGGGGTGATCATGCCAATAATTCCTCTCGCGAACGGCGGGCGCAAAAATGCCGCACCACCTCGGGGGGGTGCGGCGATCTGCGGGACCGATCGATCAGGAATTCCGGCCAGGCGACAGCGCTCGCGCCCATGCGCAGGTACCGAGTCGCCCGAGCAGTTACCCTCGGCGAGTCCCGCTCAGTTCAGCCTATTGCGCTGCCCGACCGCTGACAATCGGCACTCCAATCGGAGAGGATCGAATAGGCCATGATGATAGCATGGCTTGACCGATCGAGCGCCGATCGCCTCCCTGGCAACGACGCAATGAGGCGATTGGCGCTCGGGCCAACGCGCGCTTGGCGCGGGAATGGTTCGTTAGCCGCGCGCCCGTTCCAGCATCAGCGCCATCAGCGTGCCGGCGATCAGCAACCCTTCCTCGTGCTCGGGGAACTCGCCGCGCTTCTCCAGCAAGAATTTCCCTTCCAGGAAGGCGGGCTGCTTCTTGAGGTAGAGCGCTGTCTGACCGCGCAGATCGACGAAATAGGCGGGATTGAAGAAGTAGCCCGTGAACATCCCGACGACCGGCAGCTCCCCGGCCAGGGCGTCGACGACTTTCACCCAGGCGTTCTCCTCGTGGACCAGCCCGATCTCGTTGCCGCCCGCGTCGGAGATGGTGTAGCTCGCCTTCCAGATCGAGCGCGCGCCCGGGCGGTAGACCGCCCCGAGTGGCTGGCCATCGGGCGTCGTGATCGTGTAGTTGGCATTGAAATCGAGGATCCGGTTGGCGTTGATCCGATAGAGCGGCCGCGTCTGCTCCTCATCCCCGAAGATGGTGATGTCCTCGCGCAGCTTGAACGCCTTCTGTTTGACATACGCGATAAGCTGCCCGTTGGCATCGGTGACGCGCACCTGCGGGTTGATCGCCACAATCTTGAACGACATCTCGAGTGGGTAGTTGAGCAACACGCCCTCCTTTTACTATCATTCCGGCGTGACTGACCAATATGATACCTTAGCCGCGACCACTTGTTCTTCCCACGGTCTCCGCGACGGATCGGTTTCTTCGGGTGGTATTGTGGAGGATGAGGGTGGGAGCGTTATCCCCCGCGCGGCCCGCGCGCTTCCGTCTCGTCGCCGCCGTCCACCTGTTCCTCATCCACGAAGGCCGTATCCTGCTGCTCCGTCGGGCCAACACCGGCTACGAGGACGGCCACTGGAGCGTCGTAGCGGGTCATCTCGACGGCGGGGAGACGGTGCAGGCGGCGGCGGCGCGCGAGGCCCGCGAGGAAGTCGGGATCGAGATTGATCCGCGCGATCTCCCGGTGGTCGGGACCATGCAGCGTCGTGCTCCTGTGCCTGGTGACGACGAGCGGATCGATTTTTTTCTCACCGCGAGCGAGTGGTCCGGCACCATTCGCAATGCCGAGCCCCGGAAGTGCGACGCCCTCGCCTGGTATCCGCTCGACAGCCTCCCGCCCGATCTGATCCCCTATGTTCGCCGTGCGCTCGACAACTATCGTCGTGGTGTCCGGTTCGATACGCTCGGCTGGTAGGTGAGGTGTGCTAGCCCTGATTGTCGCACCATGCGCCGCCGCTCGCCGCCATCAGCGACTCCATCAGTCTTCTTCGGCCAATCCCTCGCGCACCGCCCCTTCCAGGGAGCGTCGGGCCGTATCGAAGAGGTCGTTCGCCGCGCGCACCGCATCCTGCGCGCGCTCGAGTTCGGCGACCGTCGCCTTGCGCGCCCGCCCGATCAGGCGCGCCTGATCCTCGTAAGTGAATTTTAACTGCTTGTATGCCTGGTCAAGTTCCCGCAACTCCGCGCGCATCGCCTTCCCCGACCTCCCCGCCTTTGTCCGGTCGCCCCCCCGCCCAGAAGAGCGGGCCGGGTTAACTGTAGCATGTACGTGCTGCCTCGGGGCGATCGGCACCGGTTGCATGATCGGGCGGGATTGGCTAGGCTGCGGCCAGCGAACGCGCAACGGCCATGCTGGAGGAGAGGAAAACCGGCGTGCCGATCGAATCGTCATCCGTCGACTCGTTCAGCGTCTTGCCGCCGCGCCCGCTGTGGCCCCAGGGGGGGCTTGCGGGCGCGGGCGCGGCGGATGGGCGCCCACACCTCACGCCGTACCTGCCCGCTGGCGGGACGGCGCGCGGCGCGATCATCGTCTGCCCGGGCGGCGGCTATGGTCGCCTCGCGCCGCACGAGGGGGAATCGGTCGCACGCTGGCTCGCGGGCCTCGGTGTGGCCGCCTTCGTCCTACAGTATCGGGTGGCCCCGCATCGCCACCCCACGCCGCTCGGCGATGCCAGGCGGGCGATCCGCCTCGTGCGCCAGCGTGCCGCCGATTGGGGACTGGCCGCGCCGCGCGTCGGGATCCTCGGCTTCTCCGCTGGTGGGCATCTCGCGGCCAGCGTCCGTGTCTTCCCTGATCCGGGCAGGGCGACGAGTGCCGATCCGATCGAGCGGGCGAGTTGCCGCCCGGATGCGCTCATCCTCGGCTACCCGGTGATCTCCTTCGGCGAATCCCGTCACCAGGGTTCGACCGACAATCTGCTCGGACCGGGGGCCGACGAGGCGCGCCGGGAGGCCGTTTCGGTGGAGCGCCATGTCGGCGCGGCGACGCCCCCGACGTTCCTCTGGCACACCGCCGATGATGCGGCGGTGCCGGTCGAGCACAGCCTGCTCTTCGCCGGTGCGCTCAGCCGACGGGGCGTGCCATTCGCGCTGCACGTCTACCCGCACGGGCGTCATGGCCTCGGTCTCGCCGAGGAGGATCCGGTGGTTGGTAGCTGGACGGGGCTCTGCGCGATCTGGCTGGCGGAACGAGGATTCGGGATAGGGTCGCGTTAACCCAGGCTCCAACGGGCTGTCAGAGTCAAGATATGCGCGAGCGGGAGCGCGACCCGACGTTTATCGAGAAGGGGAGAGAAGATGGCAACGCACCATTTCCGGCCGACCCACTACCATGTGACGATCGCCGCGCACGAGCCGGTGCTGCGGATCGCCCCCGGCGACACGGTCGTCACCACCACGGTCGATGCGGGGGGGCAGGACGAGCGAGGCGAGCGGGTCACCCTGCGCGGCAATCCGCAGACCGGGCCATTCTTCATCGAGGGGGCCGAGCCGGGTGATACGCTCGTCGTGCGCTTCGACCGGATCACGCCGAATCGGGAGCGCGGCTACACCTCCGGGGTCGTCGCCGAGAACGTCGTGGACCCGGCCTACGTGCGCGAATTGCCGCAGGGCGAGACGGTCTTCTGGCGGGTCGATGCGGCGGCGGGGACGGTGACGCCGGAGACCACTGCCCCGCGCCTCGCTAACCTGTCGCTCCCGCTCGCCCCGATGATCGGCTGCTTCGGCGTCGCCCCGACTCGAGGACAGGCAGTCTCCACCGCGACCTCCGCCGAGCACGGCGGCAACATGGATTACAAGGGTTTCGGCCCCGGCGCGACGGTCTACCTGCCGGTCGCGGTGGAGGGGGCGCTCTTCCACCTGGGCGATTGCCACGCGATCCAGGGGGCGGGCGAGATCGTCGGCACAGGGGTCGAGATTTCCAGCGAGACGCAGTTCACGGTCGATCTGCGGAAAGGCTGGACGATCGGCTGGCCGCGCGGCGAGGACGCCGACTGGATCTTTACCTGCGGCAACGCCCGCCCACTCGATCAGGCGCTGCAGCACGCCACGACTGAGATGCTGCGCTGGCTGATCAGTGACTACGGCCTCGATGCCGCCGAGGCCAGCCTCATCCTCGGCCAGTGCGTCGAGTACGAGGTCGGTAACGTCTACGACCCGGCCTACACGATGGTCTGCAAGCTGAGTAAGGCGGTCCTGGCGCGGCTCGGGTAGGGCTGAAGGTCGAAGGCCCATTTTGCAGGGCGCTGCGCCGGTGTTCGAGCATAGGATTGGTATTGAGGGGCCTTCGACCTTCGACGCAAGGCTCTACTCCCGCCCGAGCAGCGCCAGCGCCGCCAGCGCGTAGAGCTTCGTCGCCTCGATCACCTCGTCGATCCCAACCCACTCATCCGGTGTGTGGGCCGTCGCCGGGTCGCCTGGCCCCATGATCAGGGTCGGCCAGCCTTTCTTCGCGAAGTGCTTGCCGTCGGTTCCGGCGAAGAAGCCGGTCAGCACGACCTCCTTGCCGATGTGGCGGGTCGCCGCCTGGAGCGCCCGGCTGACCGGCGACTCCGGGTCGGCCTCGATCGCCAGTCGCCCGATCGGCGCGCTCGTCTCGACCCGCAGGCCTGGCACCCCGGCGATCGCGCGCTCGGCGATCGCGCGGATCTCGGTGACGACCCCCTCCGGCGTCTCGCCTGGCAGGATGCGGCGGTCGATGTGGATCGTGCAGCGATCGGGGATCACGTTCGTCTTGACGCCACCCTCGATCATGCTGATCGTCGCGGTCGATTGGTTGAGGAAGGGGTGGGTGCGCTGCGCCAGGATCGGCCACAACTCCTCGCGCAGGGCGGTGATCACGCGCGCCATCCCCTCGATCGCGTTGACCCCCTTCCAGGGGGTCGCCGCGTGGCCGGTCGCGCCGAAGACGGTCACCTTGGTTGGCGATCCCCCGCGCTCGCCGACGCAGATCTGCCCGAGCGTCTGCTCGCCGACGATCACGAAGTCGGCCTCGACATGCCCCCCCTCGACGATGAAGCCCGCGCCGGCCGCGCCGCCGATCTCCTCGTCGGCCACCTCGGTGACGATCAGCGCGCCGTCGAACGGCACGCCCGATCGCGCCAGCGCGATCGCCGCCATCACCTGCGCCGTGACGCTGGCCTTGTCGTCGCCCGCGCCACGCCCGTAGACGCGCCCGTCGTGGATTTCGCCGCCGAACGGCGGGTACTGCCAGGCCGACTCCTCGCCGATCGGCACCACGTCGAGGTGGGCGTTGAACGCGAGTCGCGGTCCCGCGCCCTGCCCCTCGATCGTGGCGATCAGATTAACCTTCTCGGGCGTGCCGCCGACGGTCTTCGTCGCGAATCCCTCAGCGGCCAGCTTCTCCTCGACGAGGCGGATCGCCTCGCGCACATCGCCCGGCGGGTTGACCGATGGCACGCGCACGAGCGCCTGGAGGAAGCCGATCGTCTCGTCGGCGTCGATCTGCGCCAGCACGCGCTCCGCGAGCGCCGGATCGATTCCCACCTCGCGCCCGGCGAATGGCCCCGTTCCCGCTTGGTTCATAGCCTATCCTCCATATAGTCGTCAGCGCCAGTCGTCAGTCGTCAGTCGTCAGTTATTACTTGGGAGTCGGGAGGCAGGAGTGAAAGCGCGGCACCCGATACTCCGTACTCGTGGCTATCACTGACGACTGACGACTGACGACTGACGACTCTTCCACTATAGCACCGCTATAGCACCGCCCGATCGGTCGCCCGAATGCGGCGCAAGGGCGAGTCGGTATGCTAGGCTTGCGCCGCCACGTCGGGCGTGGCTAATAACCCGCCCACCGGCGCATCGCGCGCATCGGCGAAGAGGGGTTCGGAAGAGGAAAGGAGCGCGGCAGGATGACGATCGCACCCGACCACGCGACGCTGCGCGGCTTGCGCGGCCTGGTCATGGATATGGATGGCGTCCTCTATCGCGGCAATGAGCCGGTCCCCGGCCTGGTCGAGTTCTTCGCCTTCCTCGAAGGGGCGGGGATCCGCTACCTGCTGCTGACGAACAACTCGACCACTCTGCCGAGCGGCTACGTGCAGAAGCTGTCCGCGATGGGCGTGACCGTGCCGAAGGCGTCTATCCTGACCTCCGGTCTCGTCATCAAGCGCTACCTCCAGGAACATTACCCCGCCGGGACGCGGCTGTATGGGGTCTGCATGGAGCCGCTCCAGCAGTTGCTCCTCGACGGCACCGGCTACGTCTGGGACGATGAGCACCCGCAGGTGGTCATCTCCAGCGGCGACTTCGCGGTGACCTACGACAAGCTGCGCCGTGCCTGCCTGGCGATCCGCGCGGGGGCCGACTGGGTCGCGACGAATACCGACAAGACGTTGCCGACCGAGGAGGGGCTGATCCCCGGCGCTGGCGCACTCGTCGCCTGCCTGGAGACCGCGACCGATCAGCATCCAATCGCCCTTGGCAAGCCCGAGGTGCCGATGATGGAGCAGGCGCTCGAACTGCTGGGCCTGGGTGCCGGGGAGACGGCGATGATCGGCGACCGGCTGGATACCGACATCCTCGGCGGGATTAACGCCAAGATGCGGACGGTCATGGTCCTCACCGGCGTCTCCACGCGCGAGGAGGCCGAGACGGGGCCGATCGCCCCCGATCTAATCTATGCCGACCTCCCGGCGCTGATGGCGGCCATGCGCGCCGTGCAATGAGTGCGGGGGCAACCACCCGGCCCCCCGTCTAGGTGCCCTGTTTTCCTTGACACGCCGGTACTTCGCTGCTACACTTCTCCTTCGTGCGTGGGCCGGGTTACCGGCCCGCGTTGTGTCGGGGGGTGGTCCCTCGCCGGCGGGGAACGACGGTAAGCTATCAGCGAACGCCAGGCCGGGCTGCCCCGTCGCCGGAAGGGAGTAAGAATCGATGCCGACGATTAACCAATTGGTCCGCAAAGGTCGCAAGAGCGTCAAGAAGAAGGTCAAGGCGCCGGCCCTGCGCTTCACGTACAACGCCCTCACCGGGCGGACGAGTCGCTCCACTGGGGCGCCGCAGAAGCGTGGTGTCTGCACCCAGGTCAAGACGATGACGCCGAAGAAGCCGAACTCGGCCCTCCGTAAGGTGGCCCGTGTCCGGTTGAGCAACCTGCAAGAAGTGACCGCGTACATCCCCGGTGAGGGGCACAACCTCCAGGAGCACGCTGTCGTGCTGATCCGTGGTGGGCGTGTCAAGGATCTGCCGGGTGTGCGGTATCACATCATCCGGGGCGCTCTCGATACCCGCGGTGTCGAGAACCGGAAGCAGGGGCGATCGAAGTACGGTACTAAGGCTCCGAAGAAGTAGTCGGCGTTGTTCAACGCGGCTTGTGCCGCGTCACGCCACTCCTCCCCGGAACCGACGGATCAATGGTGAAGAGCGGCCCGACATTCGGTCGACCGCTCTTCAGTGTGAGTAGCGCCGGTGAGATTGCGGGTGTCCGTACATCTCCAGCGGGTCGGGCGACCGGTCGGCGGCGCGTCGGTGGTATGAGGCGCTGGCGACGAGGTTTGCGTGTCGCGAATGGGCGATGCCGCCTCCCGAGCGCAAAGGGCAAGACGGGGGAGAATCGATGCCGAGGCGAGCGAAGATCGTTAAGCGGGATCTGCTACCGGACGCGCGCTACCAGAGTGTGTTGGTGACGCGGATGGTCAACAAGATCATGCAGCGGGGCAAGAAGGGCCTCGCGGAGCGGATCATGTACGGGGCGCTGGATGTCGTCAATCAGCGCACCGGGCGCGATGCGCTCGATGTGCTGGAGCAGGCGATGCGCAATGCCACGCCGGCGATCGAGGTGAAGCCGAAGCGGGTCGGTGGTGCCACCTACCAAGTCCCGGTGCCGATCGAGGGTGATCGCCGCTTCGCGCTGGCGATCCGCTGGATGCTCGCTGCCGCGAAGTCGCGCAACGGCAAATCGATGGCCGAGAAGTTGGCCGGCGAGATGCTCGATGCCGCCAACAATACCGGCGCGACGGTCAAGCGGCGCGAGGATACCCACCGCATGGCCGACGCGAACAAGGCGTTCGCCCACTACGGTCGCTTCTAACAAACTACGAAGTTGGAAGTACGAAAGAGACTTCACCTTCGTCGGTCCTTACTTCGTACTTCCAACTTCGTAGTTCGTACTTCGATGAGTCGCCTGGGGCGGCAGAGGGGACGCAAGACTAGTCATGGCAGTCGACCTGAAACAACAAGCGGCTCCCGCTTGGCAGACCGCGCTCCGGAACACGCGCAATATCGGGATCATCGCCCACATCGACGCCGGTAAGACGACGACGACCGAGCGAATCCTGTTCTACACCGGGCGTGTGCGCAAGATGGGCGAGGTCCACGACGGCGCGGCGACGATGGACCACATGGCCCAGGAGCGCGAGCGCGGGATCACGATCACCGCTGCGGCGACGACCGCCGAGTGGAAGGGCCACCGGATCAATATCATCGACACGCCCGGTCACGTCGATTTCACCGTCGAGGTGGAGCGCAGCTTGCGCGTCCTCGACGGCGGTGTGGTCGTCTTCGACGCTGTCGCCGGTGTCGAGCCACAGTCGGAAACGGTCTGGCGGCAGGCCGATAAGTACAACGTGCCGCGAATCTGCTTTATCAACAAGATGGACCGCACCGGTGCGAACTTCTGGCGGACGATCGAGATGACCAAGGATCGCCTCGCCGCGAAGGTCGCGGTTACGCAGCTGCCGATCGGCGCGGAGGCCGATTTCCTGGGCCTGATCGATCTGCTCGAGGGCAAGGCGTATCTCTACCCCGACGACCTCGGCCAGACGATCGAGGAGACCGAGATCCCGGCGGCGATGGCGGCAGAGGCCGAGGCCCGGCGGATGGAGCTGATCGAGGCGATCGCCGAGACCGACGAGGATTTGACACTGCGCTACCTCGAGGGCGACACGTTCACCGCCGAGGAGCTGAAGGTGGCGCTGCGCACGGCGACGGTGAAGAGCCAACTCGTCCCGGTTCTCTGCGGCACGGCGCTCCGCAACAAGGGCGTGCAGCTGTTACTCGACGCGGTCGTGGCCTATCTGCCGTCGCCGCTCGATGTGCCGCCGATGGTCGCCACCGACCCGCGCAGCGGCGAGGAGATCACCCGCGAGGTCGATCCGAACGGCCCGTTCTCGGCGCTGGCCTTCAAGATCGTCAGCGACCCGCACGTCGGGAAGTTGGCTTACATCCGGGTCTACTCCGGCAAGCTGACGACCGGCTCCTACGCCTACAACACCAGCAAGGGGCAGCGTGAGCGGATCGGTCGCCTCTTGCAGATGCACGCGGCGCACCGCGAGGAGATCACCGAGGTCGCGGCGGGCGACATCGCGGCGATCATCGGCCCGCGCTACACGACGACCGGTGACACCCTTTGCGACCAGGCGAACCCGGTCCTGTTGGAGTCGATCGTCTTCCCGGAGCCGGTGATCGATCAGTCGATCGAGCCGAAGTCGCGCGGGGATCAGGACAAGCTGACCAACGCGCTGCTGCGCCTGGCCGAGGAAGATCCGACTTTCCGCATGCGGACGGACGAGGAGAGCGGGCAGACGATCATCTCCGGGATGGGCGAGTTGCACCTCGATGTCATCACCGACCGGATGATGCGCGAGTTCGGCGTGCAGGCGAATATCGGCAAGCCACAAGTCGCCTATCGCGAGACGATCACCCGCCCGGCGCACGTCAACCATACCTTTAAGCGCCAGACCGGTGGTAAGGGCCAGTTCGCGCATGTGGTGCTTGATGTCACCCCGCAGGAACAGGGTAAGGGCTACGAGTTCGAGAACAAGATCGTCGGTGGTGTCATCCCGCGCGAGTACATCCCGGCGGTCGACAAGGGGATCCAGGGTGCGCTCCTCTCGGGTGGCTTCGCCGGCTACCCGGTGGTCGATGTCAAGGTGACCTTGGTGGACGGCTCATATCACGAGGTGGACTCCTCCGAAATGGCCTTCTCCACCGCCGGCTCGATCGCCTTCAAGGAAGCGATGCGCAAGGGTGCCCCGCAGGTCCTGGAGCCGGTCATGAGGGTCGAGGTCACGACCCCCGATGAGTTCATGGGCGACGTGATGGGCGATCTCAACTCGCGTCGCGGCCAGATCAATGGGATGGAGCAACGCGGCAACGCGCAGGTGATCAACGCCGACGTGCCACTGGCGAACATGTTCGGCTATGTCGGCAACCTGCGTTCGCAAACCCAGGGCCGCGCGAGCTACTCGATGGAGTTCCACCACTACGCCCCGGTTCCTGCGGCGCTGGCCGAGGAGCTGGTCGAGAAGAACCGACGTTAATTGGCAGAACGGGGGCGGGCGAGCGATCGCCCTCCTCCGTTCTGTTGTCTTGAAGAGGAGTAGTCAGTAATCGGTAGTCAGTTGCTTGGTGCAAGGCTGCTGGCTGATCTGCCACCATCACCTCACTGATCACTGACTACCGACTACTGACTACTATTGAAGGAAGGTTACGGATGGCGAAGCAGCGGTTCGAGCGGACGAAGCCGCACATCAACGTGGGGACGATCGGGCACGTCGATCACGGGAAGACGAGCCTGACGGCGGCGATCACCAAGGTGCTGGCGCTGCGGGGGGCGGCGCAGTAC
>CADCWN010000352.1 GCA_902806415.1 uncultured Thermomicrobiales bacterium
CCGACGGGCGGTCGTCACCTTGCCGCCGATGATCGTCACGAAGCCGCCGATGCTATCGCGCTCCTCGTGGTCGAGCAGCAGAAAGTCCCGGCTGAGGGCGCGACCGTGCTGGTCGGACTGCCCCGCGCGCGCCTCGGTCGCGACCAGCGTGCGCACGGCGGCCCAGGAGCGGACTTGGGCGACCTCGCGCAGGACCGGCACCATCCGGATCGCCTCCTCGATCACCCGCTCGGGCTCACCATCCGGCACGGCGGTGTCGTCGGGCGCGGCGGGGGCGCTGGCGGTGGTGCCGAGGACGACACCGGTGCCATTCGGCACGATGATGTCGCCGTCGGTCGGCGGGCGACCGTAGTTGAGGACGTGCGTCGTCGGGCGCTGCGCCATCGCCACCATCGTCCCCTTGTTCGGCGCGAGGGCGACCTCGGCCCCGGCGAGCGCGGCGAAGCGCCCCGCCCAGGGACCGGTGGCGTTGATGACGCACTCGGCGCGCACGGTGTAGAACTGCATCGTGATGCTGTTCCGCCCGGTCGCCCCGACGATCCGATCCCCCTCGCGGATCAGGCGATCGATTGTGACGCCGCGAAAGGCCCAGCAGTCGTGCTCGGTCGCGGCGAGGACGTTGGCGACGCAGAAGCGCCAGGAGTCGAGGACGGCATCCGGCACGCGGAAGGAGCGGATCACGTTCGGCGCGACGAGCGGCTCGGCGGCCAGCGTCTCCGCGTGGTTGAGCTCCTCGATCGGGATCCCCGCCGCCCGGCAGCCGTCTACGAATGGTCGCTGGAAGAGCAGTTCCGCGCGCCCGTCGAGGATGAGGAAGAGTCCGCCGGTGTCCTCGATGCAATGCGGCGCGATCCGCCGCAGGATCGCGTTCTCCTCGCTGCACTCGCGCGCGGCGGCGAAATCGTTGGTGACGTAGCGCGCGCCGCTGTGCAGCAGCCCGTGATAGTTGCCGGTCGTGCCGGAGGCGAGATCGCCCCGTTCCAGCAGGCAGATGCTCACGCCGCGCATCGCGAGATCGCGCGCGATGGCGGTGCCGGTCGCCCCGCCGCCGATAATCAACGCCTGTACCGTCAGATCCATCCGCCGCTCCCTCCGGGCGCTCACCCTCGGCCCCCCCGCCCCGGCAGTGTAGTGGCGGCGGCGCGGGCGATGCAAGGGGAGCGGTAGTGGGCCAGTGGGCCAGTGAGAGCGGTGGGGGAGTGCGCTGCGGCAAGCTGCTACAATCCTCCCTCGCGCTGCGGGCGATGGTGCATATCGGCGGGGCGGGGTACGGCGACGACGCGGTGAGCCGTTCGCGCGATCGTGGAGATGAGGGGGGCGAGATGGACAGGGTACGCTGGGGGGTGCTGAGCACCGCGAAGATCGGCACCGCGAAGGTGCTGCCGGCGATGCGGCGCGGGCGGCGCGGCGAGCTCGCGGCGATCGCGTCGCGGGACGAGAAGACGGCGCGGGCGGCGGCGGCGCAGCTCGGCATCCCGAAGGCGTATGGCTCGTACGAGGCGCTGCTGGCCGATCCCGCGATCGACGCGATCTACAATCCGCTGCCGAACCATCTCCATGTGCCGTGGACGATCAAGGCGCTCGAAGCCGGGAAGCACGTCCTCTGCGAGAAACCGATCGGGCTCTCGGCGGCGCAGGCCCAAGAACTGGTCGCGGCGGCGGCGCGCCATCCGCACCTGAAGGTGATGGAAGCGTTCATGTACCGCCACCACCCGCAATGGCAGCGCGCGAAGGAGATCGTGGCGAGCGGCGGGATCGGCGAGTTGAAGACAATCAACTCGTTCTTCTCGTACTACAACGATGATCCGCACAACATCCGCAATATGGCCGAGATCGGCGGCGGCGGGCTGATGGACATCGGCTGCTACAACATCTCGCTCTCGCGCTTCATCTTCGACGCCGAGCCGACGCGCGTCGTGGGAATCATCGAGCGCGATCCGCGCTTCAACACCGACCGCCTCGCCTCGGCCCTCCTGGACTTCGGGCGCGGGACCGCCACCTTCACCTGCTCGACCCAACTCTCGGCCCACCAGCGCGCGAATGTCTACGGCACCGAGGGGCGCGTCGAGGTCGAGATCCCGGTCAACGCGCCGCCCGACCGCCCCTGCCGGATTTGGCACCAGCGCGGGAACGATATCGAGGAGATCGCCTTCGAGACGGTCGATCAGTACACGATCCAGGGCGACCTCTTCGCTGCCGCCATCCTCGACGACACGCCGGTGCCGACCCCGCTCGCTGACGCGGTCGCCAACATGACGGTCCTCGAAGCAATCGTGGAGAGCGCGACGAGCGGCGCATGGGTGGGGATCGCGTAGGGCGTTTGCGACTGCGGGGTAGGCAGCCGGGCGGGAGGCAGGCGGTTTCAACCGCCCGCGCTCCTCTCCCCGCCCGCCATAACCTCGATCATCCCCACCGTCTCAGCCACGATCGCCCTATCCCCGATCTCCAGGCCATAGTGCAGCAGGTGGAACGGCTCCATCCGCCCGTACCACGCGATACGCCGACGGAATCCCTCATCAGTCAGGCCGTAGGCCGCGAGGAGCACATCGAGCGTCGCGGCGGGGCAGGCGTGGGCCACGCCAACGAAATCCAGCGCCGGGTCGCCGATCGCAAGGTCGCCCCAGTCGATCACCCCGGTCAGCCGCCCCCCATCCGGGCTGGCGAGGATATGTTCGAGCGCGAGATCGTGGTGCAGGGGGGCGACCGGGCGGGACGCGCGGCGCAATTCGGCCAGCAGCCCCTCGCGCACCCCCGCCACCCAGGTGCGCGTCCCTGGCGTGAAACGCGCGGTCGCGTCGATGTCCGTCATCGTGCGCGCGGCGAACCGCTCCCAATGGGCCACCCAATCGGCCCACGTCCTATCGGGCAGGCCGGTCGCCACCGCCCGCTCGCGCGGGAAATGGTGCAAGGCGCGCAGGAAGTCGGCCAACTGCGCGAGGAGCGGCCCCGACGGGTCTAGCAACCCCGGCGCGGCGTCGAGGAAAATCCCTGGGAGGGTCGGATAGCCGACGAAGGGGAAGGCCGGATCGGTTGGCGCACCCCGCCGCGCGACATGGCGAAAGTGCGGGATCGGCACCGGCAGGGTCGGCGCGAGTTCCGGCAGCAGCGCGATCTCCCGCTCTAACGCCTGCGCGACCGCCGCGCGCTTCGGGAAGCGGAAGATCAGCGCCCCATCGACGATCCACGCGGCGCTATCCCAGCCCTCGCCGAGCGGGGCGCACCGCCCGACGGTCAGCGTCGGGAACGCCACCTCGATCGCGCGACGGACAACCTCGGGGGTGAGTGGCACCAGGGCCTCCAGGGGACGAAAATTCAACCACAGAGCGCACAGAGCGCACAGAGAAGGGATGGGAGAACGAGAGAACGAGAGAGAGGGGACGAGAGAAGGATACGAGGAGGACGAGAGGGGCGATGGGGCTGCGGCGGGCTACGCGCCGCGTTCCGCCGACACCGATCGGGCCATCGCCCCCACCCTCCCGTTTCAGGGGAGGGTCGCCGCCGGGCATTGTCCTGACTTGCAGCAGGATGAATCCTGACTTGCAGCAGGATCAATCCGGTTCATCCGGAGCGGCGGGGAGGGGTCCACCCACCTCACCAAGCACCTCCTCTTCCCACAACACTCCTAAAATCCCCTCTCGTCCCCCTCTGTGCGCTCTGTGTTCTCTGTGGTTAATCCGTCCCTCTCCCCCCATTCTCTGTGCGCTCTGTGCGCTCTGTGGTTCAACCCAGTCCCTTTCGTCAACCCTGCACCGTCACCATGCCCGCTCCCGCCGCCGCCTCTTCCGGTGTGCTGTTCCCCGACTCGTGGATCGCCCGATCGGTGTCGGTCAGCGCGAGGATGACGAGGCCGAGCAGGAAGAGGACGACCAGCGAGAGGATCGCATCGCGGTAGGAGCCGGTGGTGCCGACGACGTAGCCGAAGATCAGCGGGCCGATCCAGGAGGTGCCGCGCTCGGAGATCTCGTAGAGGCCGAAGAACGACGACTCGCGCCCTGCCGGGATCATCCGCGAGAAGAGGCTGCGCGACAACGCCTGCGACCCGCCAAGGACCAGGGCGATCACGGCGGCCATCGCCAGCGCCTGCGTCGTCGTCTGCAAGAAGCCGTAGGCGTAGACGACCACGCCGGTCCAGAGGACCAGCGAGACCAGGATCGCGCGCTTCGTCCCGATGATCCCCGCCAGTCGCCCGAAGCCGAGCGCGCCGAAGAAGGCGACGAATTGCACCAGCAGGAAGACGATGATCACGAACGACTGCCCCTCCGCCTCGGTGCGCCCCCTGGCCAGAAACAACTCCTGGGTCAGGAAGACCGCCGAGAGGCCGATCACCGTCTGGATCCCGTCGTTGTAGAGGAGGTAGCCGATGAGATAGCGCAGGGTATAGGGGAGGCGACGCAACTCCCGGAAGGTCCCGCCGACCTCGCGGAAACCGATCGTCAGCAACCGCTCGCCGGAGGGCAGCGGGCGCGGCGCGCGGCGGGTTCGCAGGCGCGCGAAGGTTAGCGCAGCGAAGCCCCCCCACCAGATCCCCGCAGAGAGGAGCGAGAGGCGCACGGCCATCCCGGAGGAGAGGCCGAACGGCTTGCTGAGGACCAGGGCCAGGTTCGCGGCGAGCAGGATGCCGCCGCCGAGATAGCCGAGCGCGAACCCGCGACTGGAGACCTTGTCGCGCTGGTCCTCGGTGGTGATCTCGGGTAAGTACGCGTTGTACATGACGATCGCGCCGCCGAAGCTGAGATTGGCGATGATGAAGAGGAGCGAACCGAGCAGATACGTCCCCGACACGACGAAGAAGAGGAGGCAGACGGCGACGACCGCGATGTAGGTGAAGACGATCATCAGGCGTTTCTTCAGGGCGGTGTAGTCGGCGACGGCACCCAGAAAGGGCAGGAGGAAGACCTGCAAGAAGACCGACAGCGAGACGGTGTAGGGCCAGAGCGACTTCGCGGTGATCAGCGTCGCCGACCCGACCCGCCAGACCGGCCCGTTTTCCCCCACCGCCCCCTGCGCCAGCGCGGTGACATACGGCCCGAGCAGGACCCCCGCGACGGTGGTGCTGAAGACCGAGTTGGCCCAGTCGTACATCGTCCAGCCGAAAATCTCGCGCCGATCGTTGGTCGCGCGCGCGGCGGCAGCCCCACCCGGCGTGGTCGTGGCCTCGTCCATCGCGCGTCCTTTCCATTCTCCGGTGGGCCGGTGAACCAGTGGGCTGGTGGGCCGATGACGCATGCAGAAAGGCACCCACCGTCGGTTGTAGGGGCGTATGGCATACGCCCGCACGTCGGCATTTCGCCTACGTCTACGGAATCCCCGACCTGGGTGGGCGTATGCCATACGCCCCTACATCCGACCTCTGCGGCTTCCCGCAAACAGGCTACTGGCCCACTCGCCCACTACAG
>CADCWN010000353.1 GCA_902806415.1 uncultured Thermomicrobiales bacterium
CCACCGGGACGGTCCCCATAGATGCAGCAAGTATAGCGGAGCGCGCCGCCCGGCCATAGGTGCGGGCGATGCTTCCGCCACATCCTCGCGCCCGAGCTCCGGGTTTTGGGGATGCGGTGCCAATACATACCCTAACTTAGGGATTGTTGTAGATATTCAGCGAGGCGATCATCGGCGCGAAGGTGCTGTCGAGCGTGGCGCTGTAATCGCTGTAGCGCGAGTTGAGGCGGAAACGCCACGGCACCTGGCCGCGCAGCCCCAGGCCGATATAGGCGTAGCACAACTGATAGTTCACATCGAACGTCGCGCCGAGCGAGGCGAAGGTAAGCCCGGAGAACTGATTGGCGCGCGTCACATCGATCCCCGCCTCGGGGTGTGCCCCCCTGATCTCGGCGTTGAAATACTGGTCGCGCAGCACGTCGATATTGGCGGTCGCCTCGACCCGCCCGGTCGTCGCGATCAGGACCCAGAGCGCGTCCTCGAACGGCTCGCGCACCCCCGGCCCGTAGAAGTAGACCCGCCCCTCGCTCGCGCGCGACTCATCGACCGTCCAGCCCGGCGGATAGTAGAGCGCGAACGGCACGCGCTGATTCCCGCCGTACGTCTGCCAGCCAGCCGGCGCGACCCCGAGCGGCACGGGGAGTACGGCGGTGGCCACAGCGGGGGCTGGCGCGGTCGCGGTGGCGGCGCGCGTCACGGTCGCTTGCGCGGGCGGCGTCCGCGCGGTCGGGCTGGCGATCGGCGCGGGAGCCGTAGCCGTGGTCGCGCGCGTCGCGGTGCCGACGGCGGCGCGCGATGCCGTCGCCATCGCGGGGACAGTCGGCGCCGCAACCGTCGCGCCGACCACGGTTGCGGCGGCTGTGGTGGGGGCGACCGTCGACACGCTCACCGGCGTGTTCGTCGCCTCCTGACCGCCGCAAGCCATCGTCAGCAGCGGCACCGCGAGGAGTTGCACAAAGGAGCGACGATTCATCGGGTACCTCCCTGTTCCGTTACCCCCGCAGATCGGGCTGCACCCAAAGTGCTTCGTGCCGAATAAGGGCGATGGTCCGCCGCCGTCGGCATATACGTACGCTCTCTCGCGGCGGAGTGTAGCAAGCGGCGGCTGGCAACGTCCACCCGCCGGGCGCAATAGCGGCGATCTTTCGGCGGCAATCGCGCGCGGGGTAGACGAGCGGGGCTTAACCGAACGGGGTCAGCGTCCAGGCCACGATGTCGAGTCGGCGCGCGAAGTGGAGCAGCGGCGGGCGATCGGGGAGGACAATCCCGTGCTGCGCGGTCAGGGCACCGAACTGGAGTTCCGCCTCGGCCCGTTGGAGGGGCCAGGGGAGATGGTGAATCTCACCGCGCAACGGTCGGCCCTGCCGATCGGCGGTGTACAGCGCGTAGCGCTCGGTCAGCCACGCTTCGAGCGAATCGGGCGCGGCGCGATACGGCTCACCGAGCGGCCGATAGCGGCCCCGGAACCGGGAGCGCGCTGCACCGGGATGGACGCGCCAGCTATCGTATTCGATCCAGCCCGCCCGCTCCCCTACGCGCATCCGCGCGAAGAAGTAAGGCAGGTGATACCAGCGGCGCGCGAGCGCCACCGCGACCGGATTGCCGGCGTCGAGGCTGTAGAAGTAGACCCCCGCCCGCGCGCCACCGGGCGCGGTGACGTAGGTGCGCACATTCAACTCCGGGAACGCCCCGAGCCAGGGGGCGGCCACCGGCTGGCCGCGCAGCCGGATACCGCTCATCCGGAAGGGGACGACGCCGACCCACGCCTGCCCCTCGAACAGGTCGAGGTCGAGCCCGGCTGGAATTGTCTGTCGCAGCATCTCGGGCGGCACCGGCCAGTGCGCGAAGAGGAGATCGCGCCAGACTTGCCACATCGCGAACGGTTGATCTGGCAGTGTCCAGGGGCGATGATCGGCGGCGAACGGCGGGGTGCTCGCCCGCCACGCGCGCCACCACCCCGCCACACGTCCGTTCGCCATGCCGATCCTCCACGTTGCAACCGCCCGCACCCCCCGCTACGGTAGCACGACGCGCGCCCGCGCGTCAGCCAAGGACATCGACGCGCTTGGTCCCCGACTCCCAACCCCGGACGAGGCCATACTGTTTTCCGGCATAAAAGGAGGCCGTCTTTCCCTCGCTATCCCAACAAGGTACAATCACGCGCCGACACGAATTGTGGCAAGCGGCGGATGGTTGAGAGCACAGGCGAGGGGGGGACGAGCGATGGTGAACAGGCGGAAAGCGGTCGCGCCGCTGCTGATGGAGTTCATCGGGACATTCGCGCTGATCTTCATGGGGGCGGGGGCAATTATCCACACCCAGGGGGGCGACCTGGTCGCGATCGCGCTGGCCCACGGCTTGGCGATCGGGCTGCTCGTCGCGGCCGGCGGGCACATCTCCGGGGGCGTCTACAATCCGGCGATCGCGATCGGGCTGATGGCTGCGGGCAAATTGCCGTACGCGCGCGGGGCGGCGTTCATCGTCGCCCAGCTCCTCGGGGCGACGGCGGCGGCGGGAGTGCTCAAAGCGGCCCTGCCAGCCGCCGCTGTCGACGCGGTGAGGCTGGGGACGCCGCTGCCGGGCGCGGGCATCTCCCCCTTCCAGGCGCTCGTGGTGGAGATCGTGCTGACCTTTTTCCTGATGTTCGTGATCTTCGGCGTCGCGGTCGATAAGCGCGGCCCGGCCCCGATCGCGGGCCTGGCGATCGGCCTGACGATCACGATGGACATCTGCATGGGCGGCGCGATCAGCGGCGCGGCGATGAACCCCGCGCGCTCTTTCGGCCCGATGCTGGTGCAGCAGGAATGGACCGCCGCCTGGGTCTACTGGGTCGGCCCAATCATCGGCGCGATCGTCGCCGCGCTCCTCTACACGTTCGTCATGCTCGACGACAACCCGACCGACGAGCCGGTCGCCCTGCCCCAGTCCAGCCCCGAGCGCGCCCCGCGCCCGACCGCGCCATCCGGTCGCTCCGCCGCCCGTCGGCGCTGATCGGCGGCAATTGCATCTGCCGATCGACTGCGCCATATGAGCAATGAGTGCGACGGTCGCTGTAGAGCAGCACGACAAGGTTAAGCCAGCGCGGAAACGGCACGCGCTGCGATAGGCGGCGGCACTCCTGAGTGCCACGGTCAGTGACCCTGAAGATGGCGGCGCGCGAGGGGTACCCCTCGCGCGCCGCCATCTTCATCGTTGCTCAGTGGTCAGGATAACGCTCCACAAGAGCACGGTGTATAGCGCATCTCGGCGGTCCCGGCACGAAAGTTCTGCATAGTCAGGACCATTCGCCCATTGAGTCTACGCCGCGAAACCGCTTAGATGAGAGGAGGATAACAGGGGTCTAGGAATAGGACCGTGGAGATGGAACGCAACGCATTGGGCATAGGTTGGCAACGCACAACCACAGATGCCTCTGCGACCACGCGAAGCGACGCCTGGCGCTGGCCGCTCGCCATCGCCGCGCTTGTGTTCGGCGCGATTTTCCTCCGCCTGCCCTACCTCGATGTGCCGATCAACGCCGACGAGGGCGGCTACGCGACGGCGGCATATTGGTGGGCGCGGGGCGACACGCTCTACCGGGAGATCACGATCACCCGCCCGCAGGGGATCTTCGTCGTCTTCCGCGCGATCGACGCCCTCGGCCTCGGCTCCGCGCGCGGCATCCACATCTTCGCCGCCGTCTGGGTCGCCCTCTCGACAGTAGCGCTGCTGGCCGTCGCCGCGCGCCTGTGGGGGTGTGGCATCGGCCTCGCGGCGGCGCTCTACGCCACGATGATGGCCCTCCCGTGGGTAGAGGGCTATCAGGCGAATGCCGAACTGTTCATGACCTTGCCGCTCCTCCTCGGCATCGGCGCGCTCCTCCACGCCGACGAGTATCCCCCCAACGCGCAACGCTGGCGGCTCCTCCTGGTGGCGAGCGGCGTCCTCGGGGCGATCGCGCTCCTGCTGAAGCCATCCGCCATCGCGCTACTGCCGTTCGGCGCGCTCTGGCTCTCGCGGCGCTGGTTTGTTGTCGAAGGCGGCTCCCGGCGCGACTGGTTGGCCGTGACCGGCTGGTTCGCCCTCGGCTGGGCGCTGGGCCTGGCCCCGGCCCTTCTCCACGGACTGGCAAGCGCGCCGGATCGCTACCTGAGTGCCGTCTTGCTCTACCGCGTCGGGCAAGACTCCCTCATCGGCGGCGCGGTCGCCCATCAACTCAACTATTTCGCGACCAACACCCTGTTCATCATCGGCCACCTGCCGCTGCTGTTCTTCGCGCCATTGGGATTCCGCCTCGCCGCGCACAGGGGCGATCGTCGCGCGCGCGCCTTCCTCGCGCTCTGGGCGCTCACCGCGCTCGGCGGCGTGGCGCTCGGCGGCAACTGGTTCCTCCACTACTACCAGCAATTGCTGCCACCGCTGGCTATCGCCCTCGCCCTCGCCGCGCGCTGGCTCGCCCGGCGACCGCTCACCTCGCCTCGGTTCGCGGCGGCGTGCTGCGCCAGCCTCGCGACCCTCACCCTCGTCCTGTCGCTCACCGGGGGCTTCTTCTCCGGCGTGAAACTGCGCGCCCTCCCCGGCTGGGAGCCCGGCGTCAGCGCGGCGGCACCAATCGCTGCGTACCTGACGGCGCACACCACGCCCGAAGACACGATTTATGTCGCCTACGATCACGCCGATATCTACTATCTCTCCGGGCGACGACCCGCCGCACGCTGGTTGCACTTCCGCGAACTCGCCCGCACACCGGGGGCCTTCGACGAGCAAGTCGCCCGACTCGGCAATCCGGCGACCGCCCCGCGCTACATCGTCGGCGCGCAGGCATTTGACCGCTGGGGCTTCGACCCAGACGGTGCCCTGCGTGCGCTCGTGGCGCGGGACTACCAGTACGAAACCACGATCGGGGGGATCGCCCTCTACCGATACCAGGGAAATTGAGCCGCGCGAGCGGATGGGGAGACGCGGATGCTCGGACAAGCCACACCAACGGAAGAGCGTGAGCGTATCGGGCCACTCGGTGGGCTCGCGCCGCGCCGCCTGCTCGATCGCGCGCTCGGCACGATCGAGGCGTTGCTGGCAGAGCCACTGGAAGCGGTGCCGAGACGGGTCGTGTTGCCCTCGCCGCGCGCCGGGTTGCGGTTCTTCATCGGGTTCGACCGCCGGTTGCTCGTGCCGTTCAGTGTCCTGACGGCGATCTTCTTCTTCTGCTTCGTGCGGCAGACAGACTACGACTGGTGGTGGCATTTGCGCGTCGGCCAGGATATTTGGCGACAGGGGGGGCTCCCGACGGTCGATACCTATTCGTACACCCGCGCGGGTCAGCCGTTCGTCGTCCACGAATGGCTGTTCGAGTTGCTGACCTACCTGGGTTACCAGGCGTTCGCCTATCGCGGCCTGGTCGTGATCATGAGCCTGATCGTCCTCGGCACCTACGTCATCCACTACCTGCTCCTGCGCGCGTTGGGCATAGGTCGGGCACTGGCCGGGGGGCTGGTCGCTTGGACGCTGGCGCTCTCGTTCATGAGTATCACGATGCGCCCGCACCTCTTCAGCACCCTGTTCCTCAGCATCGAGCTCTGGTGCCTCTACCTCTACCGCGGCGGCCAGCGACGCGCGATCTGGATTTTTCCGCCGTTGATGATCGCCTGGGTCAACCTGCACGGCGCGTGGATCATGGGCGTGGGGACGCTGGCCCTCTTCATCGCCGGGGAGTGGCTCAACGCACGGACGCGCGGGCAGAAAATAGATCTCACAGGGGCGGTGGGGGCGCTGCTCGCCTCGCTCGCGGCGGCGATGGTCAATCCCACCGGCCCGAAGCTGCTGCTCTATCCCCTCGGCTTCATCGGCGGGGAAAGCGCGACGATGCGCTATATCCAGGAATGGCAGCCGCCGAGTTTCCGCGAGCCGATGGGCCTCGCCTTCGGGCTGAGCGTCATCTTACTGGTCGTCCTGGGGTTGCGCCGCCCGCGTTTCGATTATACGCTCGCCCTCTGGGCGCTGGCCTTCAGCTACCTCGGCTTCTCGGCGATGCGCCATGTCCCACTCTACGCCCTGGTGGTGATGCCGATCATCGCGCAGCAACTGCCGGCGCGCTGGCGCGGCCCCGAATGGCCCTATCGCGAGAATCGCTTCACGGCGGCGACGAACTGGTTCCTCGCCGCCGTGGTGTTGGCGACGATGGCCGGGATCATCTTCGGCAATCCGCTCGCGCAAATCGGTCGCGAACCAAACCTGGAAGCCTACCCGACCGAGTCATTGGCCTATCTGCGCCAGCATCCCGGCGGCAACCTCCTGAATGCGGACGCATTCGGCGGCTACCTGATCACCAATCTGCCGGAGAGGAAGATCTTCATCGACACGCGCGTCGATTTCTACGGGCGCGAGTTCCTGGAGGAATATATTACCATCACCAAACTGCGACCGGGCTGGCGCGACGTGCTCGCGCGTCACGACATCAGCCTCATCTTGCTCACGCACGATAGCCCGCTGATTAACGTCCTGCGCGATGATCCGGCCTGGCGCGTCGTCGTCGATGGCGACCAGGGGGGCGACACGGCAGTGCTGCTCGAACGGAGGTAGTCGGCGGTTCGTAGTCCGTGGTCCGTAGTCCGTAGTCCGTGGTAGCGGATAATGAGAGGCGGTGCTTGAAAATAAGCACCGCCTCTGCTACGAAGTTCTACGGACTACGGACTACGGACCGCCGACTACACGCCGGCCTTGCTCCCGTAGAGCGCGCCCAGCGAGGCGGAGGAGGTGACCTGCTGCGCGGCACCGGTGTTGAGCGTCACGTCGCGCTCCTTCTGCAGGTCGCGGACGACGATATCGGGCATTGTGCGCGCGATCCACTGGAGCATCTGGACGGTCTCGCCGAGCTGCGTCTCGGCCAGCTTGGCGGTCTGCTGGTCGCCGCAGGCGAGCGCGGTCGTCTGGAGCATCACGTAACTGATCGTCGCCAGGCTCCCGGCGGTGTAATCGTCGCGCAGATTCTTCGAGGTCTGGTGGGTGCGCACCGCGTCGATCGCGCCCGCCGCCTGCCCGAGGAGATTGGTGACGGCCTCCTTCGCCTTGTCGACGACGCCATCCTGATTACCAAGTTGCTCCATCCGCTGCTGCAAGCGCTCGACGTGCAACTTCGTCGTCGCCACATAGCCCTGGAGGCCCGCGTTGACATCAGGCTGATCCTTGGTCTGCGCGACCTGCTTCTCCAGCGCCTCCTGGATATGCTTCTCCAGCACATGCATGTCGGAGAGGTACTGGGTGACGATCTCGGTCTTGGTCTCCATCGCTTCCTCCTGGTACATAGCGAACTCCCGGTATTCGCTCGCGCCGCGCTGATACTGTAGCCGGGCCGGTTACAAGACGGCAGAACACAAGGGGAACCTAAGCAAGATGGATGCCACGTCAGGCGGCGACGCGATACAGACCGGGATGACTTGCCGAGCGTCACGTCGCTGGGCTAGCATACGCCGGGTGCTGCTCGACCAAGTGTGTGAATACTCTAGGTGCTATGCCACAAGGAGGCGAGGGGGAGATGGGCAAGGACGTTATCGCGACAGCGGCCGCCCCGGCGGCGATCGGACCATACTCGCAGGCGATCACGGCGAACGGCTTTCTCTTCACCGCCGGGCAGATCCCGCTCGATCCAGCGACCGGCAAGCTAGTGGAGGGGGACATCTCGGCGCAGACCGAGCAGGTGATGCAGAATCTCGCGGCAGTGCTGGCCGAGGCCGGGACGGGTTTCGGGCAGGTCGTCAAGACCACCTGTTTCCTCGCGAACCTGGACGACTTCGCGGCCTTTAACGCGGTCTACGCGCGCTACTTCGCCGCGCAGCCGCCCGCGCGCAGCACCGTGCAGGCCGCCCGCCTGCCCGCCGGCGCGCAAGTCGAGGTCGAGTGCGTGGCGCTGCTCTCCTAACAACCGTGTTCGGCGGGTAGCCGTTGCCAAGGGGGGCAGGGGGAAGCCGCTGGGCTTCCCCCTGCCCCCCTTCCCGTCAGCCCAGTCCGCCTGAGTAGACCGTGGTCCCCTGAGCAGTCAGAGGATTCGTGGCGGCAGGCGGCAGGCCAGGGATTTGAATCCCGGCCCGCCGCCTCATCGGCGCCCACTCGCCGAACTAACCATTCCCCCCATGACCATTGAGCGCGCTGTTCGGCACGAGCGCGGTTGACGACACCACGTTATCGATCACGCCATATTCCCGCGCCTCCTCGGCGGTCAGGTAATAGTCGCGCTCGGTGTCGCGCTTCATCTTCTCCTCGGTCTGCCCGGTATGCTGGGCCATGATCGCGTTCATCGTCCGCGTCAGACGCAGCGTCTCGCGCGCCTGTACCTCGACATCCGGGATCGCCCCCTGGAAGCCGGTCGAGCCCTGATGGAGCAGGATGCGCGCGTTCGGCAAGGCGGAACGCTTGCCCTTGGTCCCGGCCATCAGGATTACCGCGCCCATCGAAGCACCCATCCCCACGCAATAGGTCGCGATATCGCAGGGGATATATTGCATCGTGTCGTAAATCGCCAGCCCGGAGTAGACCTGCCCACCGGGGCAATTGATGTACATCGAGATCTCGCGCTTCGGATCTTCCCCGGCCAGGAAGACGAGTTGCGCCACGATCGCGTTCGCGACCTGATCGTTGATCGGGGTGCCGAGGTAGATGATCCGATCTTTCAGGAGCCTCGAGTAGACATCGTAGACACGCTCACCACGACTCGTATCCTCGGTGACATACGGCACGATGAGTTGCGGGCGGCTGTTCGTCTCTTCACCCATAGTGATCCTCCCCGGTTGCCCTTTCGCCTGCGGTCCGAGCCCGCTGATTCGCGTCGGCTCGGCCTCGATACCCTGCACATGAACTATCCTATATGAAAGACTAGTTTCTTGCAAGACACCTGACGCCGCCAAACCATCATCGGCGGCCAAGTCGGTACCCGCGCATCTTTTGCGCCACGCCGCTCCGATGACCTATGATGCGCGACGAGGAGTGCGACGACCGGAGCAGGGGCAGGGCGATGTCTGGGACGAGTGGCGGGCGTGGCGGCTTCACCTGGAGCGAGGATGACAACTTCGCCGCGCTCGATCGGGTCGGCGATGCCTGGGAGGTCAGCTACGGCTTCGAGGCGAACGCGAAACGCGGGCGACAAATCGTGGCGCGTCAGTTCACGCCCGACTACGAGGAAGCGGTGCGCCAACTCTGGCAGATCGTCGGCTACTACTTCGCCGCGCCGGAACACGCCGAGCGGATCCGCCGCGAACTGCTCGCCGCCGCCGGGCTCGACGCCGGTGGTGACAAGTATCTCCCCGTTCCCGACGCGACATTCCTCACCCCCGCTGGCGGCGGCGTGAGCGGGCGGGAAGAGGCTGTCGCCGAGACGGAGCGCCGCGCCCGCATCTTGAGTGGCGAAGCGGAGCCAGCTTCGCCACCATCAGCCGAGCAAGCAAGCGAAAAACGCCCATGGTGGAAGCGGTTTAGTCGTGAGTCGTGAGCGAGTCGTCAGTCGTCAGTCGTCGGTCGTCAGTTACTCGTTGGCAGCGGCACTTGGCCTGCACACCAGGCCATCGCTATCATCGCCCCACTGACGACCGACGACTGACGACTGACGACCCCCTGGAGGAAGATGGAGCGCCAAGAGGTCATCCGCCAGGACACCGAGCATAAGATCGACCAGTTCCGCGAGTTGGCGCGGCGCGCGACGACCGAGGACGCTGCGGGGGCCGAGCGCCAGCACAGTCGGGGTAAGCTGACCGCGCGCGAGCGGATCGACCTGCTCCTCGATCCCGACTCATTCGTCGAATTCGACGCGCTGGCGCAGCACCGTTCCTACAATTTCGGCCTGGAAGCGCGCCGCCCGTTCGGCGACGGCGTCGTGACCGGCTACGGCACGATCGACGGGCGTAAGGTCTGCGTCTTCTCGCAGGACTTCACCGTCTTCGGCGGTTCGCTCGGCGAGGTTTTCGCGGAGAAGGTCGTCAAGGTGATGGAGATGGCGCTGAAGCTGGGGGTGCCGATGATCGGCATCAATGACTCCGGCGGGGCGCGCATCCAGGAGGGGGTCGTCTCGCTCGCCGGGTACGCCGACATCTTCCACCGCAATGTCCGCGCGTCGGGGGTTATCCCCCAAATCTCGGTCATCGCCGGCCCCTGCGCGGGCGGCGCGGTCTACTCGCCCGCCATGACCGACTTCATCCTGATGGTCGAGGGGATCTCGCAGATGTTCATCACCGGCCCGGACGTCATCAAGACCGTCACCGGCGAGACGGTGACGCAGGAGGAGTTGGGCGGCGCCGGCACCCATAACAGCGTCAGCGGCGTCGCCCACTTCGCCGCCGCCGACGAGGAGGAGCTGTTCGCCCAGACGCGCGCCCTCCTCTCGTTCTTACCCGGCAACAACCTGGAGGACGCGCCCTACAGCCTGTCGACCGACGACCCGGCGCGGGCCGATCCCGAGCTCGACACCCTCATCCCCGAGCAGAGCAACAAGCCCTACGACATCCTCGACGTGATCGGGCGCGTGGTGGACGACGGCGACTTCCTGGAGGTGCAGGCGCGCTACGCGCCGAATATCGTCGTCGGCTTCGCGCGGCTGGCCGGCCACGCCGTCGGGATCGTCGCCAACCAACCGCGCCACCTCGCCGGGACCCTGGATATCAACGCCTCGGACAAGGCCGCGCGCTTCGTGCGGACCTGCGACGCCTTCAATATCCCGCTGATCACCTTCGTGGATGTGCCGGGGTTCCTGCCCGGCATCGAGCAGGAGTACGGCGGAATCATCCGTCATGGGGCCAAGTTGCTCTATGCCTTCTCCGAGGCGACCGTCCCGAAGCTGACGGTGATCACGCGCAAGGCGTATGGCGGCGCGTACTGCGTGATGTGCTCGAAACATATCGGTGCGGATCTCAACGCCGCCTGGCCGCAGGCCGAGGTGGCGGTGATGGGCGCGGAGGCGGCGGTCGGGCTCCTCTACCGGCGCGAACTGGCCGAGGCGAGCGATCCCACCGCGCAGGCCGCCGAGCTCGCGCACGAATACCGCGCGCGGTTCGCCAATCCGTACGAGGTCGCGGCGCGCGGCTACATCGACGCCGTGATCGAGCCGAGCCAGACGCGGCCCTGGCTGATCAAGGGGCTGGAGATGTGCCGCTCCAAGCGCGAGAGCGGACCGCCTCGCAAGCACGGCAATATCCCGTTGTGAGGGGAGACACGGCCCTCACCCCCGCCGGCTCCGGATGAACCGGATTTATCCTGCTGCAAGTCAGGACAATGTGCGGGCGGCACCCCCTCTCCCCATCCGCGGAGAGGGGGAAGGGGAGGGTCGCCGCCGGGGCAGCGGGGAGGGGTTAAGTCTCTGCAACACGACACGCATTCGCGAAACAGCTGATGCAGCAGCCAACCAGAATGCGCTCGAACGTGCTATCCGCGCCGCTCCTCATCCATTTCGTCCCGCTCTTCCGACGGCTCTCGCCCCTCCTCATGCCCGCCCACGGCGCTGCCGGGTCGCGTGTCTTGCTCCGCCTGCGCCTCGTCGTCCGAGATACCATATAGCAGCCCCTTATCGTCCAAGGCTTCGCCACTCTCGGTGATTTTCTTATCGTCGCGCGTGCCACTCATCGTCGCCTCCTCGTTGCGGGTTGTGCATTCCTCGGGCGGATGATCAGATAGTGCAGCATCGATGCCACGGGGCGACTTCGTCAAGTCGGGGGCGAAACGGGAGTGGACCACACCGACGCCCCCAGAATCGCCGCGCCAATCCTCGCGCGCTCGGGCGTACCCGCCGGCATTAGCGCGAATTCGCCAGTCGGCTGCCGGTAGATGTCGCCGACACGGCCAAATCCAGCCTTCAGGATCCCGCGACCGGAGGCCACATTCCCCGGCTTGTGACCGATCCAGTAGCGATTCCCGCCCCCCTCGTTGCGCACGATCGCCGCGAGGAGGCGCGGGTACAGGCCACGCCCGCGCCACTGGTCGGCGGTGGCGAAACCCCACAGGTAGCGCTCACCCGGCGCGAGCGGGCGCACAAGGTCGAGCTCACCGATCGCCAACGTCCGCGACGCCGACCAGCCGCAGGCGACGATCTCCCCCGCGATCCGCGCGCCATAGGGCTGATTGCCGTCGCGCCGCCACGCCGCCAGTTCGCTTGGGGTGCCGCCCGCCAGGGCAACGAGCGTGCGATCGTTCGGCTCCGGTGCGGCGGCGAAGCCGGGGACGGGAGTGAAGTCCGGCAGCAGATCGCCGGGCCACCAACTATACCAGGGGCCGACAAATTCGCCAGGGGAAGGGGCAGCACCCACGTCACGCCTCACCAGCGCTCCTGTCATGCAAGGCACGCGCCGGATAGTGGGGGGAGACAACCGAGTTGCCCCCGCTATCGGGCGCGCCACAGACAATTCTAACGCCGTGTGCCAGCCCCAGTCGGCAGCGGTTGCAACCCCGCCTCGATCTGCGCGCGGCGTGGTTCGAGGAACGGGGGCAGGGCCAGTTGCTCGCCGAGGTGCGCCGGATCTTCGTCGGTGGCGAAGCCGGGGCCGTCGGTCGAGATCTCGAAGAGGACCCCGCCCAACTCGCGGAAGTAGAGCGCCTTGAAATAGAAGCGATCGATCACCGGCGTGACCCCGAGGCCGGTCGCCGCGACTCGCCGCTGCCACGCCTCGTGTTGCTCGTCGTCAGGGGTGCGGAAGGCGACGTGGTGGACGCCGCCATGGCCCTGCTGTGCGGGAGGGAGGTCCGGTCGCGCCACCACCCGCACCTCGGCCCCGGAGCCGCCAGGGCCGACCTCGAAGACGACCGCCCCGTGGCCCTCCGGCGTCGCTTCGTGCGCCTTCTCGCGGAAGCCGAGAACCTGCGTCAGCACTGCGGCGGTCGGGGCCAGCTCGGCCACGACAAGGGTCACGCTGCTCAGGCCGAGGATTTGCCGCCCGGTCGGCACCGGGCTACCGGGCCACGGCACGCCCGGCTTGCTCGCCGCAGTCGCGTCGTCCTCGATCAGTTCGAGGCGCTGCCCCTCCGGATCGGTGAACGGCAAGAACGCCCGCCCGCCGCGCTCGGTGATCGCCCCGTGTGCCACGCCGCGCTCCCCGAAGCGCGCGGCCCACCAGTCGAGCGTCGCGCGATCGGCCACGCGCAGGCCGATCGCCGCGACCTCGCCGGTGCCGGGCCTGTTCGCCGGCACGCCGGACCAGTCGAAGAAGGTCAACTCCGTCCCGGCGTTCCCCTCGGCGTCGGCGTAGAAGAGGTGATAGGCCGAGACATCATCCTGATTAACCGTCTTCTTGACCAGGTGCAGCCCCAGGGTGTCGGTGTAGAACGCCACATTCTCCGGCGCGCGCGAGGTCACCGCCGTGACATGATGCAAGCCTCCAAGTTCCAATGCCATTTTCCTATCCTCTCGGCGACCGCCTGGATATGGGTACTGTTCCCGGCCAGACGATCAATCCCGTTCCTCACTCTAGCTCGCTCACGCAGATCGCGTGCCGAAGCAAAGCCATTAAACTAAGCGTCACCGACGGCGATGCATTCCCAGAGGGCCGTGCTGTGCCATAATCGCGGGAGCGCTTCGCGAGCGACGGTGGCGGGAGTGGAGGAGAAGTGGAGGAGAAGCGGGATGCCAGACGATAGCCGAGTCGCCGGGTGCCTCTTCGGGCTGGCGCTCGGCGATGCCCTCGCCGCCCCGGTCGAGTTCATCCGCTCAGCAGCAGAGATCACGCGCCGCTTCCCGCCGCATGGCCCGACCGAACCGCACGGCAACCCGGCGCGCGTCACCGACGATACGCAGATGGCACTCGCAGTTGGCGAAGCGCTCCTGGTCGCCCCGCAGCCCTACACCGCCGCCACCCTGGAAGGACCGTTGGGCGCGGCGTTCGTCGCCTGGAATCGCAGCCCGGAGAACGATCGCGCGCCAGGGCTCACCTGTATGCGCGCCTGTGAGGGCTTGGAACGCGGCCTGCCCTGGATCGAGGCGACGGTCGCCACCTCCAAGGGCTGCGGGGCGAATATGCGCGTCGCCCCGGTCGGGTTCTTGCCTGGGGCTCACCTCGGTATAACCGACACGACGCGCGCGGCGATTGCCCAATTCCAGGCGGCGCTGACGCACGGCCACCCGACCGCCCTCGCGGCCTCCGATCTCACCGCGCGCACGATCGCGGACCTCGCGGCGGGCGGCGATTCGGCGACATTGCCCGCGCGCCTGCGCGCCTACGCAGGGAGCCAACGGACGACGTACCATGCCGACTGGCTCGGCACACTCTGGCAACAACCCGGCATGGCCTCATCGGAACAGTTCATCGCGCGCGGCTTGGGATGAGTGCCTGGCGATCCTCGACCGGCTCGACGCCGCGCTGACCGCGCCCGATCGCGAGGCTGATCCTTGCCACTTCACCGGCGAGGGCTGGATCGCGGAGGAGGCGTTCGCCACCGGGCTCCTCTGCTTCCTCCTCTACCCGACCGCGCCGGTCGCGGCGTTGCGCCGGGCCGCTGTCACGGCGGGCGACTCCGACTCGATCGCTTGCCTCGCCGGGGCATTCGCCGGAGCGAGCCACGGCCTCGCCTCTTGGCCCGACGAATGGCTCCGTCGGATCGAATACAGCGACCGCCTTGCCGCGCTGGCCGCAGGGCTGGAGGGGGAGGGAGTTGGCCGATAGTCACAGCGCCGCTGCGCCCGATCTCGCGACCGCCGAGCACCTCTGGATGGGCGGTCGTCCGTTGGAGGCGGGTCGCGCGCTGACGCTGCTCGTCCCGCCAGCCGCACGACCGCGCTGGGCAGGGCGGATCGTGGCGTGGGCGTATCAACGCAGCAAGAGGCGACCGGAACCCGCAGTTGTGGCACTTATCGCGGCGACGGCACAGCCAACCACTCGCGCAGGGGCGGTCGCCCATCGCGATGCGGTCGCCGCAATCCTGGCGCAAACCGAGCGCACCGGACGATTCGACTCGCTGCACGAAGCGCTCCTGACCCTCGCGCTCAACGCGGCCCGCCTGCTCCTGGCCGCGACCTCGCCCGAGCCCCCGGACCCCAAGGAAGGGTGGTGGTTCGTCGCCAGCCTGAAATGTGTCGGGGACGAACTCGACGACGGGTTCGCGGCCGAGGCTTGGCGATTGTTGGAGCAAATTCGTTGAGCAGGTGCCTCGCAGTCGCTCGGTACCCCTTCTCCGCGAAGGGGGAGGGAGGAAAAGGCGCTGCCGGTCGGTGAATAGGGCGCGCACCGATGCGAGATAGTGGGGCGTGTAGTTTTCCTGGTCGTCAACCCCCTCACCCCTGCCGCCTTCACCCGTCTTCGAGGATGCAGGGCTGGATTGTAGATGTCCGATCAGTTGTTCTTTCACCAACGCTGGCAGAGACTTCCGCCCTCCCCACCATCATGGCGCGCTTCCTCCCGGCGTGGCACAATTGATGGTGTTTGTGTGTACTGTATTGTCCTCCCTAGTGCTGCGAGGCGAACCCCGCGATGATCGCTACGAAGACCCGAACGTTGCCCGTCCTCCCCGCTCCCCCCACCGCGCGCCCGAGCGAGGCGGGGGAATCGTGCGCGATCAATACGCCGACCCCGATCGATGAGGATGTGCGGATCGATCTGGGCGAGGCGCTGGAGCGGGCACAGTTGCCGCCCGGCCAGGGACGGCTGGCGGTCGTGGCGATGAGCGGCGGGGTGGACAGCGGCGTCACGGCGCTGCTGATGAAGGAGGCGGGCTATAGGACGATCGGGATCAATATGCGGCTCTTCACCCCGGAGGAGGGGCATAGCCAGTGCTGCTCGATCGACGATATGGAAGATGCGCGGGCGGTCTGCCAGCGGCTCGGCGTCCCGTTCTACCCGCTGAATATGGAGCGCGAGTTCGTCGGCGCGGTGATCGACCCGTTCGTCGATGCCTATCTCGCCGGGCAGACGCCGAATCCCTGCCTGGAGTGCAACCGCAAGCCGAAGTTCGGTTTCCTGCTGGGGCGGGCGAAGGCGCTCGGCGCGGTGGCGTTGGCGACCGGCCACTACGCCCGGGCCGAGCGTAACCCCGATGGGCGTTTTTGCCTGCGCCGCGCGCACGACGAGCGCAAGGACCAGTCGTATGTCCTCTACACGCTGACGCAGGAGCAGTTGGGGCGGGTCCTCTTCCCGGTCGGCGCGCTGACGAAGCCGGAGGTCCGGGCGCTGGCGTGGCAGTACGAGCTGCCGGTCGCGCGGAAGGCGGAGAGCCAGGATATCTGCTTCGTCCCGACCGGCGACTACGCCGCGTTCGTCCTCTCGCGGCGACCGGGCGCGGCCCGGCCCGGCCCGATCGTCGATCCGGCGGGGCGCGTCCTCGGCGAGCATCGCGGGCTGATCCACTACACCGTCGGGCAGCGGCGCGGCCTGGGGCTCACCAGCCAGGAGCCGCTGTTCGTGATGGCGTTGGACACGGGGGACAATCGCCTCGTCGTCGGCACCGCCGGGCAGTTGGGCTTCGTCTCCCTGCGCGCCAGCGCGGTCAACTACGTCGGCGGCGCGACCCCGAGCGGCCCGCAGCCGATCCTCGCCGTCCTGCGCTATCGCGGCCAGGAGCACCCGGCGACCCTCATCCCGACCGGCCCGGACACCGCAAGGCTCGAATTTGCGGAGCCGCCGCGCTCGGTCGCGCCCGGCCAGGCGGTCGTCTTCTACGACGCGCACGACCGCAGCCTCGTCCTCGGCGGTGGCACCGTCGAGGGGACGGAGCGCGGGGCATAGCGGGCGCGGGGAGCAGTTCAGAACGAGCGCGGGCTGGGGGGAGGCTACCCCTCCCCCGGCCCCTCCCCTGAAGCGGGAGGGGTGACTCATTAAGAAGCAATCGCCGATCTGTGGACCACTCGGTCACTACCGGCGCGGGGCGCAATCCGTGAGCATCTCTCTCTGCTCGACCAGATAACTGACCACTTCACCAACGAGTCACCCCTCCCCGCGTCGGGGAGGGGCCGGGGGAGGGGTCACCACCCCCTCCAGCAAATCCGCCGCCCGCTCAAGCACGGCGAGATCCTCGGCGGGCAGCGCGGCGAGTTGGCGGGCGAGGGCGGCGGTGCGGCGGTCGCGGCCTGCTTCCAGCAGGTGCTTGCCCGCCTCGGTGGCGCGGATGATGATGGCGCGGCCGTCGCGCGGGTCCGCCTCGCGGGTCACCAGTCCATCCCATTCGAGCGCCGCCACGAGGCGGGTCATCGTCGGCGGGCGGACCTGCTCGGCGCCGGCGAGCGCGCCGAGGGAGAGCGGACCGCCGAAGACGAGCACCGAGAGGGCCGAGAGGCGCGGAGCGGTCAGGCCGCTGGCGTTGTCCTCGCGACGCAGGCGGCGTAGGAGATGGATCGCCGCCGAGTGCAGGCGCGCGGCCGTGCGCGCGGCCAGGTCGTCGCTCGGGGGGCTTGCGCCGGGCTCGCTCATCGCCTATCCTGATACTTAGCAAAGCTAAAGAAATGGTCGTTCAGTCGTTCATTCGAGAGGAGTAGTGCGATGATTGCTTCGATGACCGATCCGGTCGTGGACCGCTGGTCGCTCGGGCAGGTAACCCTGCCAGCGCGCGATCTCGACCGGGCGGTCGCGTTCTACCGCGACATGCTGGCGATGCCGTTCCTCTTCCAGACCCCGAACCTCGCCTTCTTCGATTGCGACGGCGTGCGCCTGCTACTCGGCCTGCCGGAGCGCCCGGAGGATACCCACCCCGGCTCGATCCTCTACTTCCGCGTCGGCGACCTGCGCGTGGCCTACGACGATCTGCGGTCGCGCGGCGTCGCGTTCATCGACGAGCCCCACCTGATCGCCAAGATGCCCGACCACGAACTCTGGATGACCTTCTTCACCGACTCCGAGGGCAACACCCTGAGCCTGATGAGCGAGGTTCGCTGAGAGGCATCATCGCACAAGTTGGTAGTTCGTAGTCGGCAGTGGCTTGTTGCAGCGCCTACCACCGGGCGAGGAGCTAAGGCTAGCCCTCTACGGACTACCGACTACCGACTACCGACCCCCCCGCTTTCGCGTACAATGCACCCCGGCGCGATCGGGCGCGGACTCGGGGAGGGGCAATGTCACCATCGATCGTCCTCGGCGTGCTGCTGGGAAGTTTGTATGGGCTGCTATGGCACGCCTGCCTGGGGCGACGCCCGGTGGGGCTGGCGCTCGACTGGCTGCTCGGCATCGGCGGCTTTTTCGGCGGCTACGCGCTCGCGGCGGTGACAGGCTCGCGACTCCTCTCCCTGGGCACGATCCCGCTGATTGAATCGACCCTTGGCGCGTTCCTTGCGCTGGCGGCGGCATGGTGGCTGGTCGGGCGGCGCACGGATCGTCGTGCGCCCGATGCGCGCTGACGAGAGCATCCTTCATGGGGAACGCTGGGAGCACGCGGGAGATGAGAGGTAGGTTGGCGTGAAGAAGTGGGCGATTATCGGCGGGATTATCGGCGTCATCGTCCTGGCCCTGATCATTGGCCTCCTCTACTGGGGCGCTGAGGGACCGGTCACCGCGCGCCTGCGCGACATCTCGATCGTCTTCATCTCGCTCTTCTCGGTGATCACGACCGTGCTGCTGGCGGCGATCGTCGGGGCGATCCTCTGGCTGGTCCTCACTCTGCGCAACAAGGTCGTGCCGCTGCTGGAGACGCTCGCGGCGACGGCGACCCGCGTGAGGGGGACGACCGAGTTCATGACCGAGCAGGCGGTAAGCCCCGTCATCCAGGCGGCGGGGGCCTTCGCCAAGTTCCGCGCGGTGACCCGGGTGGCGACCGGCGGCAAGAAGCGCCCCGTGCAACGCAAGCACAAGACGCCGTAACCGCCGCTTTCCCAGCTCACTATTTGAGGGGCGACCGTGTTCTTATGAGCACAGTCGCCCCTCATCGTTGGCACGACCCCTGCATAGATCGTCCACCATTGCCACGAATCGGGTCGCGGCGCGGTGCTGAGGTAGGAGGCGACGATGGGCGATCGACAAGCGGAACTCCTCGCGCAGTTGGACGACCTGCGGCAGCGCGCGACGAAGCAAGACGAGTCAGGGGGGAGCGCGCTGGGATTCCTCGGCGGCATCGCGCTGGGCCTAATCGTCGGGGCTGCGATAGCCCTCTTCTTCCCGCCGCAGGATGGTGAGGAGGCGCGCGAGCAGTTGCGCGACACCGGGATCGAGCTGAAAGAGCGCGCCACGCAAGCGGCGGTCCAGGTGCGAGCGCAGGCTGAATCCCTGACGGCTCAGGCCAAGCAACAGGCCGGGACGCTCGGCACCCAGGCGCAGGATACCCTCGAACAGGTGCGGGCGCAGGCGCAGACGTTCACCGGATCGGCCAAGGATCAGGTGCAGAAAGTCGTCGCCACCGCGCAGAACAAGGCGGGCGATCTCGCCAGCGCGGCGCAGGGCAAGGCGGACGACGTGAAAGCTCAGGCCACCGACATTGCCGATACCACGAAAAGCACGGCTGTGAACGACACAGGTACTGCTGAGGCCCAGGTCGCCGACGCCGAGGCGAAGACCGCCGACACCGCGAAAGATAAAGCGCAGCGCGCCTGACGGACGACCTCGCCACGCCGCTACATCGTACAATTGCCGCTGCCTCCGCGCCGTGAAGATCGGCGCTGGGGCGGCGGTTTCCTCGCCTGGCGGTGGATTACCCACCCGTTGCGTTGATGGCGCGCACTGTCCGTACATCGGGTATACTTGCCCTGTACGACGTTGGGCGACGGGCGGAGCAAGGCGATGGCGGTGGAGACGACGAACGTGCGACGGCTCGGGCGGCTGCCCTCGGCGGCGCGCGCGCGCGACTATGGGCGCGTGGTACTGCTCAGCCTGATCGCCGCAGGGGGGCTCGCCGGATTGGCGACCCTGGCGAGTCGGCTGACCGTCACGACCGGCACGATCCTCCTCTTCGGGCTCGGGGAGTGGCATTTCTGGGTCGCCGGGATGGCGCTGGCCTGCCTGGTTGGGGCGCTGACCGCGCGCTTCGCCGCCGTGGCCCCGCGTGACGATGCGCTCCTGCCTCGCGTCGGTTCTCCCGTTGCGCCGGCGATGCCGATTCTCCCCGCCGTGGCGACATTCGGCGGGGTTCTGCTGATCAGCATCTACCACACGACCGCCATGATCACGATCGCCCCGACCTTCCTGGCCCTGACGTTGCTCGCCATTCTGATCGCGCGCTACCACCTGGACGACGACCTCGGGCGCTTGCGACGGGCAGCGGGCACGGCGCATCTGCTGCTGACGCACGGCGTCGCCTTCCTGGCCCTCGCGGCGATCTACATCAACAAGGTCCGCTCGCTCCTCTCCGCCTCGCTCGTCGCCATGATCGTCTTCTTGCTCCTGGTGCAGATCGCCGATGGCGAGCGGTTCCCGACCGAGCGCCGCCTGATTTACGGCCTGGTGGGCGGGGTGATCCTCGGCGAGATCACCTGGGCGCTGAACTACTGGCCGCTGACCGGCTGGACCGGCGGCGCGGTCCTGCTGATCGCCTTCTATCTCGTCGCTGGCCTCCTGCTCGCCCAGGTGCGCGAAGGTGTCCGCCGCCGCGATCTCCTCGAATACGGCCTCGGCGCGGCGGTCATGTTCGCGATCGTGGCGGGGGCGCTCTGGCGGTGAAAGTCGTGGGTCGTGGGTCGTGAGTCGTGAGACCTGGCTGATGGTAGGTGGCTGAAATCAGGCTCATAGCTCGGACCAGTTCCTTCTCACGACTCACGACCCACGACCCACGACTTCACCGGAGGTGCCATGACCACCCCAGCCGAACTCTACGCCTTGATGCGGCAACTCGATCGACTGGAAGAGTTGCGCGAGGATTTGCAGGAACTGGCGCTGCGCGGTGGGGCAACCGCCGATGCCGAGGATGAGGACGACGGTCTCGACATCGAGGAGATCGACGTGGCGGCGCTGACAGCGGAGTTATCCGACCTCGGCCTCCAATCGCTGGACGATGTCGAGCGGCGGATCGCCGAGCTGAACGCGCGGTTGGACGAAGAAGAGTCGTGAGTCGTGGGTCGTGGGTCGTGAGAACCTCGCTGGAAGGCAGTGCTTGATCAGCAGGCACCGCACCTGGGACACGTTCTCACGACCCACGACCCACGACTCACGACTCACTCGGAGGCACCATGAACGATCTCTTCGACCTGCAACGCGAGCGGCTGCTGGCGAAGCGCGCGCCGCTGGCGACGCGGATGCGCCCGCGCGCGCTCGATGAGTTCGTCGGGCAGGAGGGGATCGTCGGGCCGGGGACCCTCTTGCGGCGGATCATCGAGGCCGATCGACTGCCGTCACTGATCCTCTGGGGGCCGCCCGGTGTCGGCAAGACGACCCTGGCGCGGATCATCGCCGAGACGACGCGCGCGCACTTCGTGCCGCTCAGCGCGGTGACAGCGGGGGTGGCCGATCTGCGCGCGGCGGTGAAGGAGGCGAAAGATCGCCTGGGGATGCACGGCGGGCGCACGATCCTCTTCATCGACGAAGTCCACCGCTTCAACAAGGCGCAGCAAGACGCGATCCTGCCACACGTCGAGGATGGAACGGTCACGCTGATCGGCGCGACGACCGAGAACCCGTCGTTCGAGGTCAACTCCGCGCTGCTGTCGCGTTCCCGCGTCTTCGTCCTCAAGGGGCTGGGCGACGAGGACTTGCGCCGCCTGATCGACCGCGCCCTGACCGACCCCGAGCGCGGCCTTGGCGACGAGCGGGCGACCCTGACCGACGACGCGACCGCACAACTGGTCAACTTCGCCAATGGCGACGCCCGCTTCGCGCTGAACACCCTCGAATTGGCGGTCGCCGCCGCCCCGCCGGTCGCCGAGGGCGCGCGGACCGTGGACGCGGCGCTGGTGGCGGAGGCGGCGCAGCGGCGTGCCGCCGTCTACGACAAGGGTGGGGAGTCGCACTACGACACGATCTCGGCGCTGCACAAGAGCCTGCGCGACTCCGACCCTGACGGCGCGCTCTACTGGCTGGGGCGGATGCTGGAGAGCGGCGAGGATCCGCTCTACGTCACGCGCCGCCTCGTCCGCTTCGCCTCGGAGGATGTCGGGCTGGCCGACTCGCAGGCGCTGGTCCTGGCGATGGCCGCGCAGGGGGCGGTTCACTTCCTCGGCTGGCCGGAGGCGAACACGGCGCTGGCGCAACTAACCCTCTACCTGGCGGTCGCGCCGAAGAGCAACGCCGCCTACGCCGCTTACAAGGCGGTGCGCGACGACGTGGAGAAGACGCGCAACGACCCGGTCCCCCTGCACCTCCGCAACGCGCCGACCGCGCTGATGAAGGGCCTCGACTACGGCAAGGGCTACCAGTACGCCCACGACTACGCGGGCGCGATCGTCGATCAGGAGCACCTGCCGCCGAACCTCGCCGGTCGCCGCTACTACCAGCCTACCGAGCGAGGCCGCGAGGCGGCGATCGGCGAGCGGATGCGCGCCCGGGCCGAGCAGTTGGCCGCGAACGGCGCGACCAAGACCACGCCCGACGACGAGCCGGAATGGGAACCCTCGCGGCGACGGAAGGCGCGGGAGGCACGAGAGGCGGCGAAGGGTGGGGGATGAGGCTGGCGGTTGATGCCGCTTGAGTTGCCCTATGGCTCGGCTATTGGCGAGGTAGTAGTTATCAGAATGGAAGCGCGATTCGGTTCGCAATGGTATATTTCTATTTCAAGACATGAAAGAGCGGAAAGTGATAGAGAGGTGGGATCATGGCAGCAACCAGCGATATCCTCTTCATTATCATCTGCTCGAATAATAAGCTGCTAGGTGGAAAACCATACGCATTGTTTGATACAACGAGCGGAATCGTTAACCATGTCGATCCTGAGCTAGTATCAGCCCTGTTATCTTCACGGAAAACGGTCTTGCAGCTGCTACAAGGCAACCCAAACGCACATTTGGGCGGCGTGCCAGTAAGCGATCTTCCGTTGGCAAAGGGCTTATCGGTAGGACCAGAGTTTGACTCGCGAGTGGAGTCTCCCGCTGGACAATATATGATGGCGATCCAACGATATGAAGGGCGCTTCTACCTCGGTATGGGCCATGATCGTTTGGAGAAGGTTACCCGAACTCGTCACCATATTCTCATCATCTCAGGCTTATATGGATTGCTAACGCCAACTGAGCCGATCCAAAGCTATAGTTGTCATGTCTATCACCATAAACAAATACCAGCCGTGTGGCGAGCTACTGACTTGCTTTCTGAACTGCTCACGAGTTATATCCGACGTCATAAAATTTCGACAGTTCTAGATCTTACCGCCGATGATGATTATCGGCGACTCATTGCTTGGGAGACAGTGCGGCACGCGACTAATGGTAAGCTGCTACATGCCTTCAGCAATATGTACACAGGGGCCAACGCGCTCCAATCATATGGCAGGCTTCTCAATCAGCTTCTCGCTGAGCGAGACAAAACTCTCCATAAGCTTAAAGCGAATGACAAAATCGAAGTTGCGGGAACAGCAGTAACTTTCGTTGATCACCCTGATCCCCCATCGTCGCCAGCAACTATCCGCTCTAATGCCAAGGTGCAGGAAGAAAAGGATGAAAGTTCTACTGGTCATAAGCTAGATGTACGTGTGACATATTCCGACCGCATCGGACGGATGCGTAGAAATTACTTGAAAGTTATGGCTGATATTCTGAATCTCAATCCGCGAGAAGACCTTGATTTCATGCCACGTTTTTGCCGAGTGATTGAGAAATATCCCCGATTCTCTAAGTGCTCCATTTCATAATCAGTAGTGGGGTTCGGTGGTCCGCTCTGCTCGTGCCCCGTCGCGCATTCCTGCGCGAGCGGCTTGGGCAACCCCACTGGTATTTATGAAATGGAGCACTTAGCTCGACTTTAGCGCTTCAGGCGACGTAGCACAGCGCCTCGGTCAGGTGCTCGACCAGCACGCGCGGGACTTTGATAAGCTCACCGCCGCAAGGGGACGTGTGAAAAAGCTTTTGCCGCCACAACTCGCGCCGCACGAGCGCCAGCGCGTCGGCGAAGGTCGGGTGGGTTTTGCGATACCACGCGGCCTGCCGGGTCGCGTCGGCGGGATCGGCCATCCGCGCGTGGGCGAGCAGGGCGACGAGCGAGAAGAGGCCGAGCAGCGCCGGGGTGGTGCGGCGGATGGCCGCCTCGGACCACTGCCGCTGGGTCTCGACGCCGAGATGGCGGCGCGCCTCCTCCAGGGTGACCTCCAGCTGCCAGCGCAGCACGAACCAGGCCAGCACCTGCTCCGGCGCGGCCTCCTGGTCGGTGCAGAGCAGCGCCTGGGTGGCGAACCGGCCCTGCGGGTCGCGGATCAGGACCCAGCGCAGCGGCACCGGCGGCAGGCCGGTGTGGTACCACACCGCCGTGTCCGACGCGACCTCGACGGCGCGCTCCCCGGCCCCGTACCAGTTGGCGATGGTGATGCCGGCCCAGGCAGTCTCCGGGTCGGCAGCGCGGGCGGCCAGCGTGGGCAGGCGCCGCCCCTTCTTGCGGGGGCGCCCTTTCTGCCCGGGACGGCGGGGCGGGGTCGGCTCGTAGAGCGCGGCGTCGAGCCGCAGGCGGGTGACGACCGCCACCGGGTTGCGCCAGGCGCGGCAGGCGGCCAGGAACGCGAGCGCGGCGTAGCCGCTGTCGGCAACGGCCACGATGGCGCGCTCGGGCCACCAACGGCGGACGACCAGCAGCAGTTGCCGCGCCCAGTCGGTGAGCGTCTTGTGCCGCCGCCCCCGCTCCGCGTCGTGGCGCTCCGACGGCGCGAGCGCGGTCAGCACCGGCAGCGCCCACGTCCGGGCGGCGAAGGGGATCGGCACGAGGAGCATCAGGCAGGCCCAGCGCAGCCCGCTCGCCTTGACGAAGTACCCCTTGCTGGAGCGCACCGCGTCGCGATAGAGCCCCTTGGCCGCGATCCGCTTGCCCCGGCGGCGTTCCAGCGTCTCGTCCACGCCGAAGACGAGCGGGCCGTCGGGCGCGAAGGCCGCGACGAGCAAAGCCAGCAGCGTGCGCCCGACCGCCAGCCCCGACCAGCGCGCATGGCTCAGCACCCGATGGTAGCGGTGGAACTGCGCGGTCTGCGCCAGGCCCATCGCGCGCAGCGCCGCAGTCACGGTGCGCTGGGCGGGGGCGAGGAGCGCCCCGGCCACCAAGACCTGGGCGTGCGCCCAGACCCGGCGCGAGAACAGCGGCGCGAATGAAACGAGCAGCGCGGCGATCGACGGCGGCAGTTGGTACATCGGCCCCCTCCTCACGAAGTGGTGCCGAGCATAGCCGATCGCCTTACGGGGTCAAAGCGCTAAAGTCGAGCTGAGCACCGCGCGGCGCAGTTTCCCGCGATGGTTCGGCGGCGGATCCGTTTCCTGCGACGCGCGCGATCGCAGCCTTTGTTGCGGTGTACTATCCCTCCCGAGAAAAGACATCCTGGCGAACCGAAACCACCACGCGCAAGGAGCGGCGCGCCATGCAACGTCCATCCCTCACCCCACGACCGCTAACCTGGCGGGAGATCGTCATCCGCGAGCATCGCCTCGCGCAATTGAAACGCCGGGTCGAGCTAGCGCGGGACAACGGTAAGGCGGCGACGTTTTGCGCCAACGCGCTCTGGTACGGCCACGACGGGCGCGACCCCGGCCTGCGCGACGAGATCGCGCGCCTCGTCGGCCCTGAGGCCCGCCCCGACGACCCGATCCTCGGCACATCCGCCGCGCTGGAAACCGTCAGCACGACCTTACGCGCGCTCCTCTCGCCCTGCCGGGGCTGCGACTGCGCGCGACTGATCGGCCTCGACTAGCGATGCCGCTCATCGGTAGCCTGGGCCATCGCTCCCCAAAGGTTCCCTAATAGCCCGCGGCGCGGTCCACGACATTCAGCAGGGGTTCGCCCGCCTTCAGTCGGCGCAGGTTCTCGGCGACCTGGGCAACGGCGGTCTGCGGGTCGGTCTCGGCGGCCATATGCGGCAGGACCACGACGCGCGGGTGCCGCCAGTACGGGTGCTCGGTCGGC
>CADCWN010000354.1 GCA_902806415.1 uncultured Thermomicrobiales bacterium
AGGTCGTGCGCCTGGGCGAGGGCGGCGACCTTCATGAACTCGGTGACGCCGCCGAGGACCTTGGCGTCGGCGTTGAGGATGGCGGCGGCGTCGTGGGCGATCAGGTCCCGGAAACCGTAGCGGGTGTACTCGTTCTCGCCGGTGGCGATCGGGATGCTCGTGGCGGCGGCGAGCTTGCGGTGGCCGTCGTAGTCGTCGGGCTTGACCGGCTCCTCGAACCAGAACGGGTCGAACTCCTCGATTCGGCGGGCGAAGCGGATGGCGTCGTAGTGGCGGTAGGCACAGTTCGCGTCGACCAGCAGCTTGACGTCCGGCCCGATCGCCTCGCGCACCGCCCGGACGCGCGCGACATCCTCGCCGATCTCGACCGCGCCGACCTTCATCTTGATCGCCCGTGCGCCCATCTCCACGTTGTCGGTCATCTCCCGCTGGAGCTCCTTCAGCCCCTTGTTCCGCTCGTAGTAGCCGCCCGCGATGTAGGTGGGGACGCGGTCGCGGAAGCCGCCGAGGAGCTTGTAGAGGGGGAGCCCGGCGGCCTTGGCCTTGATGTCCCAGAGGCCGATGTCGATCGCGCTGATCGCGCGCGTGGTCAGCCCGCGCCGCCCGATCAGCTTTGGCACCCACATCGTGTGCCAGAGGCGCTCCACGTCGATCGGGTCCTCACCGATGAGGAGGGGCGTCAGGGTCTCGACCGTGGCGCGGCCGATCGGCCCGCCGCCGCCGAGGCCGATCCCGGTGATCCCCTCGTCCGTCGCGATCTGCACGACCGCCAGGCCGCTGTGGGTGTAGGTGTGCAGGCCGTTGGAGATCGGCGTGTGGCGCGGCCACTGGTACTCGGCGGTGGTGATGCCGGTGATCTTCATGGGGGGCTCCTTTTGGCAGTCCGTAGTCGGTAGTCGGTAGTCCGTAGAGGGTTCGGGGCAAGGCGATGTGCTCGGCTTCCTCCGTGACTACTACGGACTACGGACTACCGACTACCGTCCCACTTCCTCCTGGGCGCGGCGCAGCAGGGCGCGCATGTAGCCGATCGTGTAGGCGGTGCCGAGGCGGGGGTCGTCGGCCATCTGGGGGATATGATCGGGGATGGCGACGCCCCGGAAGCCGACCTCCTGGAGGGTCTTCATGATCTGGTACATATCCTGGTAGCCGTCGTCGATGAACGTCTCGACGAAGTGCGGCAGGGGGGCGTCCACGTTGCGGAAGTGGACCTTGAACAGTTTGTTCTCGGCGGCGAAGTGGCGGATCGCCTCGATCGCGCCAACGCCCCAGAGCTCACCGCCCTCGAGCCAGCAGCCGACGCAGAGGCAGATCCCGACGTTCGGGCTGTCGGCGATCGCCAGCGCCCGCTTGTAGCCGTCGAAGGTGCTGAAGATCCGGGGGACGCCGCCCAGGCGGGCGATCGGCGGATCGTCCGGGTGGATGCCGATGAAGACCCCCTCCTCCTCGGCGGCGCAGGCGGCACGCTTGATAAAGTACTCGAAATGGCCCCAGACCTCTTCCTCGCTGTACTCGCGCCCGTTCGTCAGCGGCAGGTCGTAGGTGCGATCGTGCCAGCGACCGCTGGTCGCCTTGGCCTCGTCGAAGCCGCGCGCGGAGGCCCCACCGCGCGTCTCCTCGCGCTCGGTGCTCCAGATCCCGTTCGGCATGTGGGCGTAGGTGGTGTAGGGGATCCCGGCCTTGCCGAGCGCGCGGATGTGGCGGACGTACTCATCGACCTTGGCGTCGCGACCTTCCAGGCCGAGGACGATCGCGTCCTGGTTGTGGACATCGCGGTTGCCGAAGCCGTAGACGTCGAGCCCGTGCGCGGCGAAGAACGCCTTGCGCTCGGCGTAGTATTCGGCGCTCGATTTGCTGCTGTCGGTCCAGAGGACGACGTGCTCGACGCCCATCTGACGGATGAAAGCCAGATCCTGCTCGCGCGGCTCGGGCGAGATTTGCGCCGCGATCTTCACCCCCGGCGCGACGCGGTCCGCGTATGCGGCCGACGCGACGGGCGACCCGGTCGTTGACATTCGTACCTCCTCGGTGTTTCTCCCGGCTGTTCGCGGCGCGGGCGGGGCGGCGAGTGCGGCGCGACGATCCGCCCGGGCGTCGCGGCGAATGTAGCATGGGCGGGGTGGGGGGGCAAATGGGTGGGGCTTTTACCCCTCCCCGCCGCCTGTGGGCGGCGACCCTCCCCTGAAGGGGGAGGGTTGGGGCGAGTGGGGTCAGACGGCGACGGGGG
>CADCWN010000355.1 GCA_902806415.1 uncultured Thermomicrobiales bacterium
AGGTAGCCGAGCAGGATCGTCAGGCGGATCAGCCCCTCGACGAGATTGCTGACCAATGACGAGGCGATCCAGCGGTCGAGGAAATGAATGATCAACAACGGCAGGACGAAGAAGAGCGCGGTGCCGAAGAGGAGCGATAGGGCGACGGTGGCCCAGAGCGCCGGCCCGGCGATCCCCTGCGGATCGGGCGGCGCGGCGGCAGTTGTCTCTGGCCCCGCTAGATCACCCTCTTCCCCCTCCTCCTCGCCGATCGCGATGTTGGCGGAGAGGGTCAGGGCGCGCATCCCCAGCAGCAGCGCATCCCAGAGGACGAAGACGCCGCGCACGAACGGCCAGTTGCGGATCGGGCTGCGATAGAGCCAGGAATCGAGCGGCGCGCTGTGGAGGGCGATCTGCCCGTCAGGCTGGCGGATGGCGACGGCCATCTGGCGCTGGCCGCGCATCATCACGCCCTCCATCACCGCCTGACCGCCATAGTAGTAGCGCTTGCGCATCGGTCGCTCCGCCCCTAATTGGTGGTGTACTCTGGTCCCGAGTATAGCCGATGGGTGCCATGTCCCCGTCATCGGGTTACGACGGTGACAGCTCGCTCACCTTTGGCTGGTAGCGCCGCCCGCGAGGTGACGGTAGAGGGTGAGGTAGTCGTCCGCGAGCGCATCCCAGGAGAACTGCCGCTCGACCAGGTCGCGCCCCGCCGCGCCGAGCGTTGGCCAGGCGGCGCGAGCTTCCAGCGCCGCCTTGATGGCGTTGGCCAGGGCGGCGGGATCGCCGGGCGGCGCGAGGAAGCCGGTCTGCCCGGGCAAGATCTTATCCGGTAGCCCACCGACGGTGGTGGCGACGACGGGGAGGCACCGGGCCAGCGCTTCGAGCGCGGCGAGCGAACTCCCCTCGTAGAGCGAGGGGACCAGCGCGAGATCGGCGCGCGCCAGCAGGCTCTGTACCTCCGCGTCCGAGAGTGCGCCGACCAGGCTGATGTTCGCCCCGAAACCCTCCCGCGCGATGGAAGCGCGCAACGCCGCTTCCTCACTCCCCCGCCCGACGATCAGCCAGCGCCAGCCCTTCGGCAGAACGTGACGCAGGAGCGCGAGCGCGGCGATCCCCTCCCGCAACCCTTTGTTCCGCTCCAACCGCGCGACGCTGATCAGGGTGAGCGGGCTCCCCTCCAGCCTGAGGCGCGCACCCATCTCGCGTGCAAGATCAGCATCCACCAGCGCGTCGATCTCTCCCAGGTCCACCCCATTCGGCAGGAGCGCGATCCGCTCCTCCGGCACCACCAACTGCCGCGCGATCGGCGCGATCAGCGCTCGATCTGTGGCAACGACCCGTGCGGCGGCGCGTGCGACCCGGCGCACCCCATACCGAAACGGGGCATAAGCGAGCCACTTCGCCCGATCGCGGCGACTGAATTCCTCCAGACCGTGCGGGTTGAGGACGAGGGGCGGGAGGAGGGTCGTGAGGGAGGGACGCGAATTCCGTAGTCGGTGATCCGTAGTCCGCAGTGGCTCGGTGGGGTTGCTTGCCTCTTCGGCTTCCTCCGCTCGTTCTGACGACTGATTTATGCCCTTCAGGGTACGACTGACGACTGACGATTCTCCCTCACTGGCCCACTGGCCCACTAGCCCACTGGCCCACTCCGCATAGCCCAGCCCGGCGAGCCCGTGCGCGTGGACGACATCAACCCGTTCACGACGGCAGAGTGCGACGATCGCGGTGCTGAGGGCGCGGGCGAACGGGGCGTAGTGGAGGAGGCGGTCGAGGATCGAGTTGGGGCGCAGCGGGAGGGCGCGGCGACGGTAGGGAGTGGCGTGCCAGGTGACCATCCCGTCGAAAGTCGCTGGCGCGGGGTGGGCCGGATCGGGCGGCTGGGTGAAGACGGAGAGGCGCACGCCGCGCCGGGCCAGCGCGCGGAGATGATGGGCGACCGCGCGTTCCAGCCCGCCGAAGCCGTGCTGCGGGGCGACTGCGCGACTGGCGACGGCGATGTGCAGCGGCACTTCGTCTGGCATCAGCGCGCCCGCGCGCGATTGCGGGCGACGAGTTCGCGATAGAGCGCCTCCACGCGCGGCACCACGACCGCCTCGGCGAAGTTCGCGGCGATATGCTCGCGGGCGGCGACGGACATCCGGGCGCGGCGGGCGGGATCGGCGAGGAGGCTGGCGAGGGCCGGGCCAAGCCCCTCGGGGGTGGTCGCGAGGAGCCCCGTCTCGCCGTCGCGAATGATGTCGGGGTTGCCGCCCACGGCCAGTGCGACCGCCGGCAGCCCCACACTGCCCGACTCCAGGAGGGTCCGGGTCAGCGGTTCCTCCCAGCGCGCGGGGAAGATCAGCGCGTCGGCGGCGCGCATCAGCGCTATGACCTCGTCGTTCGGCCGCTCGCCGAGCAGTTCGGGTCGCACGCCACGCGCGGCACACTCGCGCGCGATTTGCTCCGCGAGCGGGCCGGTTCCCGCGACGATGAAGCGCGTCCCTGGCACCGCCGCCACCGCCGCCGGGAGGAGATCGGCCCCTTTGTGCGCTTCGAGCTTGCCGACGTACAAGATAGTCGTGGGTCGTGAGTCGTGAGTCGTGAGAGGGGACGCGGGAGTCCGTAGTCCGTAGTCCGTAGTCCGTAGTGGCTCGGCAGGACTGTTTACCTCTTCGGCCTCCTTCACGCCCCCTGACCGCTGACCGCTGACCGCTGACCGCTCCAAATCGATGAAGTTCGGGATAACGATCGGCTCCAATCCCGGAATGCCGTCGCGCATGACCTGGGCGACGTAGCTGCTGACGGCGATCGTGGCGTCCGCCGCGAGGAGGGCGCGCTGACGGCGACGGAGATTGGCGGACACGTAGGGGAGCGCGGCGAGCACGAGCGGGCGCAGGGGGGCGCTGCCGCGCGACAGGCAGCAGACCTGGCACGCCGTCGAGCAGCGCGGCAAATCCGGGCAGCGCGGCAGGCGCGTGCCGATCGGGCAGGTCGGCCAGTAATCGCGGACGGTGGCGACGGTCGGCAGGCCGAGCACAGTACCCGCACGCACGGCGGCGGGGATGCTGATCAGGTGCTGGCCGTGGATCAAATCGACCCCCTCGCGCCGCGCGAGATCGGCGATGAACCCCCCGAAGCGGGGCCAGAACCGCTCCTGGCGATTGAGGCCGCGCACGAACGGAAGCCCGCCGCCGCGCGCGCTGAAGCCCAATTCGTGGACCGGCAAGCCATCGTACTTGGCGACGATCGCGCCGCGCAGCCCCTCGCGCGGGCGAGCGATGATCGGGCGATGGCCGCGCGCCCGCAACGCCCGCGCGAGGTGGAAGGTGCTCCACCCGCTGCCGCCGCAACGCGGGGGGAAGACATCGGTCGCCAGCAGGATTGTCAGCGCGTCAGGCATTGCAAGATCTCATCGAGGCCACGGCAATGCGCGGCCCAGCTGTATTCCTCGGCGACCCGCTCGCGCGCCGCCCGGCCCATTGCACGACGCCCGGCATCATCGTCGAGGAGCGCGCCGATCGCGGCGGCGAGGCCAGCCCGGTCGCCGACCGGGTAGAGTCGCCCCTCGCGCCCGTCGCGCACGATCGCGTCGAGCGGCGGGATCGCGGGGCAGACGGTCGACAGCCCCATCGCGCCGTACTCGAAAATCTTCAGTGGCGACCAGTAGAAGCCGAAATGGCGCAGCGCGGCGTGGCGCGCGGGCTCGAACGGCGCGATCCCCAGATCGGCGACCGCCAGATGGCGCGGCACCTCCGGGTAAGGCAGTCGGCCGGTGAAGATGACCCGCCGCCCGAGTTCCCCCCAGCCGCGCACCCGCTCGACGAGCGCCGGGCGCTCCTCGCCATCGCCGATCAGCAGCGCCCAGAGGTTCGGTCGCGCTGGCAGGAGGGTTTGGAGCGCATCGAGCAGCGACTCCACGCCGTGCCAGTGGCGGAAGCTGCCGGAGAAGGCGACGACTTGTGCCTCTCCCATCGGTGGCAGCCCGAGCGTGGCGCGCGTCGCGGCGACCGTCGCCGGATCGAGGCGCGCGGGGTCGAAGAGGTCGGCGTTCGCCCCCCACGGTAACTCAACGATCGTCCCCGGTCGGGCCAGCGCGCCGACGGTCGTCGCCAGCGGCGTGACGATCCGATCGGCCGCGCGCACCTGCCAGCGCGCCCAGCGGCGCAGCGGGCGACCAAGCGCGCGATCGACGCGATCTTTCCGCGAGCCGGGCGGATCGTAGACCGGCGCATTCACCTCTAGGATACTCGGCAGGCCGTGCCGCCTGGCGTAGACGATTCCCGCCCCCGCCAGATTGTAATACCGCTCCATGATCGCATCCGGCCGAAAGCGCGCGGCAACGCGGGCGACGGTCGGCAGGAGGGTCAGGCCGAGTGCCTGTGATTGGGGCATGTTGACGATCTCGATCGCCCCATCCCCCTCCATTGCCGTCGCGATTGCCGCTTCCCTTTCGGCCGGTCCGGTGATCGCCACGATCCGGTGTCCCCGCTCGGCGAGGCCACGGCAGACCTCGATGACGTGCGTCGAGCCGCCGACCGAGCCGGGGACCGGGATACCCGCCGCGACGTAGAGGATATTCATGGGCGTGGGCCGCCCTCCTTCCGCAGCAGCGCGAAGAACGGCCCGCTCCGCAGCCGCCCGAACAGGATGATGTCGAGTTGCATCAGCGCGGTCAGGATGCGCAGGGCGAGGTGCACCGCAGGGCGACGACTGACCGCCTGACGCGATGAGCCGCCAGCCGGAGCGGTGGTCGCCTTCGGCCCTGACAGTGCCGCTCGCTCCTTGTTCCGCGTCTTCCGCCCGAGGAACAGGCCCTCGCCCAATCGCACCAGGACGTTGTCGATCAACCCCTGGAAGACACCATTCCAGAAGCGCACTTCTTGAACTGTCAGGCCATGATGGGCGGCGAAGGCGACGACCTGCGGCCAGGTGGTCAGCACCTTGACGTGGTCGGATTTGCGGAGATCGTCGGTGTGGAAGTCGCCGATCTCGCGGTGGCGTAAGAGGCGGCTGAGGCGCCCCCAGAGGGTGATGATCGGCCAGAGGGTCGAGCGCTCGCGCGTGTTCGAGTAGAGGTAGAAGACGCCGCCCGGCTTGAGGACGCGCGCCGCCTCGGCGAAGAACCGCTCCAGCCCCGGCGCGTCCAGATGTTCCATCACGTCGATCGAGTAGGCGGCGTCGAATGCCCCGGTCGGGAAGGGCAGGACGCGCACATCGCCCAGCGCGAGGTCGAGCCGGGCGACCGCCGCGTCGGCGAAGAACGGTGCCGCGTCGAGCGCGACGATCCGCGCGCCGTGCGGCGCGCCCCAAAGCGCGAAGCGCCCGTCGCCCGCGCCGATGTCGAGGATCAGCTTCCCCGACGTGAGCGGCAGCCAGCGGCGCAGCCAGCGTTCGCGCACTGCCGCACCGAGCAGCGGCTCGCCGACGGTGCGGTAATCGAGCGCGGCGGCGAAGTCGTCGGCGTCGGCGGTGTACTGGGTCTCGCGCCCATCCAGCCCTGCGGGCGGGCGGAGATCGAGGACGCCCTCGCCGCGAGGATAGCCGGTGCCGCAGGTCGGGCAGCGCAGGGCGTCTGCTTCGCGCAGGAGCGCGGGCAATTCCCGCCCCTCGTCAGCGGCCAAGAGGCAGCGCGGGCAGCGGGCCAGGGCGATCAGGCGTTCCGAAATCACGTCGCCCCGCCGTTACTGCTCATAGAACGAGCCGCGATCGGTCAGCAACTGGCGCAAAATGCTCGGCAACTCGAACGGGATGCGGAACTGCGTCAGCAGATTCTTCGGCCACTCCAGGCGCTGCCGGTCCATCATCAGCGTGACGAACTGGATGATCAGCCCGGCATTCCAAGCGATCGCCAGGATGCTGACCACCGGCACGATCGCGCCCCACACCGCGCCGCGCTTGCGGCCGACCGCCAGGATCGCCTCATAGGCATATGCCAGCCCGACGACGAAGATCGGCGTGCAATTGAGGAAGCGCCGCGCGCCGAACGAGCCGGCGGTCGTCCAGGTCTTGATCGCCCCGTTGATGTACCACGTCAGGAGGAACCCGATGATCAGCGCGAGACCGAGGCGCGGGTTGCGCCGGATGAGCAGGGCCGCGCCGACCAGCGCCACGAGGATGATCGGGCTCCAATAGGGGAGGGCGTGCGCTGGGTCGGTCATCACCCGCCAGAAGAAGGGCGAGATGATGTTCATCTTATCCGAGACATCCTTATTCGGGCGCGGCACGCCGTTGAGGATCTGGTACGTCAGCAGTTGCGGCAGATAGGTGACGATCGCGGCGAAGCCGACCGTCGCGACCCCGACGACCAGGCGGATCGCCTCGCGCCAGGCTCCCCGGCGCAGCGACCCGAGGACGCCGAGCCCGGCGTAGAGGGCCGGGACTGTGAGGAACAGGGCGTCCTGCTCGCGGATCATCGCCACGATCCCGCCCGCGACGCCGAGGCCGATCGCGCGCCGGATGGTCAGGTCGTCGCGCCAGCGGTTCCAGAGGAAGAGGAAGAGGGCGACTGCGAAGAGCGAGGCGGCGTGGGAGTAGCCCGGCGCGAGATGGCTGTAGAAGATCACCGGCGTCCCAAGCCAGATCGTCAGCGTCGCCCAGAACGCCGCCGCCTGCCCGACGAGGGTGCGGCAGAGGGCGTAGGCGAGCAGCAAGCCCGCGAGCGCGTAGAACGCCGATCCGAGCGTGATCGCCCAGAGATATGGCTTTCCGTAGCCGTCGGCGACGACTGCCATCCCCACCGCCTCGCCCCCGAGCGCGACGAGATGCCCGACGGCGTAGAACGGTGTCCAGAGGACGGCGGTGCCGATCGGGCCGAAGTTCGGGCGCAGGCCGGTCGGGGTGATCGTGTCGATGAACGTCTTCTTAAAGCCGCTGCGGGTATATTTCTCCGGCGCGCGGTCGAAGAAGTATTGGTACTCGTTCAGGAAGTCGAGATCCCGATCGAACGCGACCGAGTGCAGATAGGCGAAGTATTCGATCTCGTCCGCCGCCCGGATGTCGTGCGTCATCAGGGGCAGGGTCAGCAGGTAGAGGCCGATCAGGAGGAGGACGGCGCGGTCCATGAACGCAGAGCGCCCGGCGGCGCGTGCCGCCGACCCGGTGCCGATCCCCCCGGCCCCCCTTGTCCGGCCACGCTCTCGCCTGTCGAGTGTCAAGTTCACCGCTTGTCCATCCCCCGCGCTCGTGCTTCGTTCGCTGCGGCCCGCACCTCCTCGGCCAGCGCCAGGATCGTCGTCGCGCGTGCCCGGTAAGTGAACGCAGCCACGCGTTCCCGGACGCGCGCGGCCATCGCGGCGGCCTCCTGCGGGTTGCGGCGGACCCGGTCGAGCGCGGCGTGGAGCGCCGCCCTATCGCCCGAGCGGAAATAGGCGGCCCCATCGTCGCCGAGAATTTCGCGCACCGCCGGAATGTCGTCAGCGACGATCGGGCGATCCATCGCGGCGTACTCGAACATTTTTAACGGCGACGCATTGAGGCCGTTGATCACCCCCGGCACCACCAGCGCATCGGCGGCGGCGACCCAGGCGACGACCTCGTCTTGCGGGCGCTGGCCGGGCAGGCGGATCGCCGCCGCGATCCCGAGTTCGCCCGCCAACTCCGCCATCTCGGCGCGCTCCGCCGGTCGCCCGCCGACCAGGACCAGGAGACTGTCGGGTGCCTCGGCGTGGAGTGCTGCGAACGCGCGCACCAGGCGGTCGAGTCCGCGATAGGCCCAGGTCAGCCCAGCGTAGGTTACCACAAAGGCGGTCGCCGGAAGCCCGACCGACGCGCGGGCGCTGTCCCGATCGCGCGGGAACCAGCGCGCGTCGTCGTAGGCATCCGGGATAGTCATGGTGGCCCCGCGCGGCTTGAAACCGGTCCGATCGAGCCACTCGCGGAAGCCGTCGGTCAGCGCGACAACGCGGTCCGCGCGGCGGATCGCCAGCGAGTCGAGTAGCCGCACGAGCGGCACGGCGAGCGGGGAGCGGGCGCGCGACGGGTTCCAGGCTTCGAGCGCGTGGCATTCGTAGATCAGGCGCGCCCCGGCGAGCCGGACCAGGCCCGCGCCGAACCAAGCCGCGCAGACGGCATCGCGCACGTAGACGACCGTCGGCCCATCGCCGCGCCGCCGCGCCAGCCAGATCGCCGCGCGCCAGGCGAACCAGCTCCGCTCCAGATAACTCCACGCCGTGGTGCGCCAGAGGTGCGAGAAGACGTTGAACGGCAGCCGCAGCAGATGTTGCGCGCCGATCGCCCCGAACGCGCTCTCGCGCCGCGCCCAGCGCGGGATCAGCACCGCGACACCCGGATCGCGCTCGCGCAACTCGCGCGCGGTGCTGTACGTCTGCACCGCGTTCGCCGACTGCAGCGTCAGGCTGGACGGGTAGGCTAAGTACGAAGTACGAAGTACGAAGTACGAAGGGTCGGACGTTCTCGAATCCCACTGCTCCTTCTGAGCAATTATGCCGCGACCCAGTTCGTACTTCGTACTTCGTACTTCGTACTTCACGCTCGCGCTCGTGCTTCCACATACGCCGCCAGGACGCGCTCGACCACCACGGGCCAGGAGAAGCGGGCGGCGACATCGCGGCGTCCGGCGGCACCGAACGCGGCGCGGCGGTCGGGATCGGCGAGGAGGCGGTCGATCGCGGCGGCGAGGGCGGCGGGGTCTTGCGGCGGGACGAGCAGCCCGGTCTCGCCGTGGCGCACCACCTCACGGAAGCCGCCGAAGTCGCTGGCGACGACGGCGCGCTCGCAGGCCAGTGCCTCGCAGAGGGTGATCCCGAACGTCTCGTTGACAAAGCTGGTGCCGAGCAGGAGATCAGTCGCCGGGAAGAGATCGGGCATCGCCTCGTGCGGCACATCGCCCAGGAAGATCACCCGGTCGGCGACGCCATGCGCCGCAGCCAGGCGCGCCAATTCCGGGCGATAGGGGCCGTCCCCGGCGAGGGCAAGGACCGGCAGGGGCTCCGTTCGGAGGAGTGCCAGCGCCTCGATCGCGTATTCGGCCCCCTTCCAGCGGACCATCCGACTCGCCTGGAGGAGGACTGGTCGCTCCTGTCCATTGATCAGGCGCTCGCGCCAGGCGCGCACCGCCGGGTCGGTGCGGGGGCGCGGACTGAAGCGGTCGAGGTCGATCCCGTTGTAGACGACGCGCGGCGTGAGGCCGTAATGCTCCGCGACCTCGGCGGCGTTGCCCTCGCTGCACGACACCGTCGCATCGATCGCGCCGGTCCAGCGCCAGTCGCCCGCGAAGAAGTCGCGTCCGTGGCAGCCGAAGATTAATCTGGTCTTGCCCCCGGTGAGGCGGCGGACAATCGCCCCGACCGGCAGATCGAACGGCTTCTGGATGTGGAGGATGTCGTAGTCGCCGCGCAACAGCCAGGGGAGGGTGGTGAGGCCGAAGCTCAGCCGCTCGATCAGCTTCGTCGGGCCATAGAGGCGACTGAGGAGCGGCAGTCGGCGCAGCCATTCCCGCCTGATGAACGGCGCGCGGCGCACCCGCACCCCCGGCCCCGGCGCGTCACCAAGCCCCCCGCCGCCAAGCCCCCCGATGACGTCCACACGATGCCCCGCCGCTGCCAGGTGCCGCGCCAATTCCCGGACGAACGTCTCCACACCGCCGTGCTTGGTCGTGGTCGTGACGTTGTGGAGAGCGATGCGGAAACGCGGAACGGGGAGCGCGGAACGCGGAATTTGAGTCGCGCGGGGCTTCACAGCGGTTGGCGTTCCTACCGGCGTCATCGGGTCGTCCCTGCCCTATCGTCGCACCCGCGCTCGTTCCGCGTTCCGCACTCCCCGTTCCGCGTTTTACCCAGGTGGATCTCGAATGTGCCAAGGAAGAAGGTGCGGTAGAGGCGGTAGGCGAGAGTGGCGAGGCCGAGGCGGCGCAGGCGGGCGATCGGCCCGGCGAAGCGCGTCCCCTGGGGCAGCGGACCGGAGCGGACGCGCCGCTCGCGCGTGTCCTCGGCCACGAAGCCGAGCGCGAGGCAGCGGGCGACGAAGCCCCGGAAGGTGACATAGTGCATCGCGGAGAGAGCCTGTCGGTCGCCGAACGCGCTGGCCTCTTTGCCGCGCCCGCGTCGGCGGATGATCGCCTCGGCCCAGGGGCGCGGCAGCCAATTGATCCCGCGCAGGTGATAATGTGGATCGCGGAAGACGAGGCGATTGGTGGCGGTGACGATCGCGTGGCCACCCGGCGCGAGGACGCGCGCGATCTCGGCCAGCGTCCGCTCCAGGCTTTCGGCATGTTCGAGGACATCGAGGCAGACGACGATATCGAACGCGCCCTCCTCGAATGGCAGCGCCTCGCCGGTCGCGGTGACGAACGGCAGCGGCAGGTCGTAGCGTGCGGCGCGCAGGGCGCAGATCGCGCCGTAGGCCCGGTTCGGGTCGTGGCCGACCGCCCGCGCTCCGGCTTGGCGCAGGGCGACGACGAGACCGCCCATCCCGCAGCCGAGATCGAGGACGCGCCGCCCGGTGACCGAGCCGCAGAATTCCTCGATCTGCCGGAGGCGATCGGCCTGATAACGCTCCTGCCAGAGGCGACGCTCGCGCCAGCCTGCAAAGTCCGCGCGCCAGCGCATGTGCGCGGTCCAGCGATCGACGAGCGCCGCGAGGTGTTCCTCACGCGCCGACCCGGACTCTTGCGTTGTGCGCACTGCGTCGCTTGTCGCGACCACCGTTATCCCCGGCATTCCCGCCCATCTCCTCGGAGCCAAGCCGGAATTGTACCCGATGGTCGCCCGCCTCGTTGGCACGCCGCGACGCCAGCAGGCCGATCCGGGCTGGCTGTCGGACTCCCCAGTTGAAGGACTTTACAATGATAGATGTGCCGATGGTATAATGCCTCACTCGGTATCCGTGCTGTATAACCAACAGTACTCAACACCGCAGGTTGTTTCGTTCCGGGCATGCGGCGCACGAGTTGGTCTTCCGCTGGTCAGGTTTTCTATCCGACCCCTGTTGTGCCTACTGGTCTGATGTCTGTATGTTCCGAAGTGCGTGGTGAAGGAGTGGCAACGTGAAGGACGATCGAACCCTCGCCCTAGTTGATGGCGATTCCCCGGCGCAGTCTCGCCTGTCTCGTCGTGGCCTTCTGAAGGGTGCGGTCGCGGCGGGCGCGCTCGCGCTGCTCGCGGCCTGCGGTGGCACGTCCACCACGCCCTCCGGCGGCGGCAGCGGTAGTGGGTCTGCGGCCAGCTCGGTGCCCGCCGCGAGTTCCAGCGCCGCGCCGAGCAGTGC
>CADCWN010000356.1 GCA_902806415.1 uncultured Thermomicrobiales bacterium
GCCGACGATTCGGCGGCGACAATATCATGCACCCCGGCGAGACGACCGAGGCGGCGGCCGAGCGGATCCTGCGCCTGGAACTGATCTCCTGCGGCACGCCGCACCAGTTCACCGGGGACGTGGACTGGTTCGCCAACCCGACCTTCAACGGTTATAGGGAATGGACCTGGCAACTGAGCCGCCACAACGAGTGGGCGATCCTGGCCGAGCGCTACCGCGCGACCGGCGACGAGCGCTACGCCGAGGGGTTTGTGCGCCTCTTCCGCTCCTGGGTCCGCCAGGCGGTCGTGCCGGCGGATGCGCCCGGCTGGGCGACCCTCTGCTGGCGTACGATCGAGACCGGCATCCGCATGGGCGGCTCCTGGCAATGGGCGCTCCATTCCTTCTACCGCTCGCCCCACTTCACCGACGACGTGCTGATCGACTGGTACAAGTCGGTCTGGGAGCATGGGCGGCGGTTGCGGGGGTTCCACCGCACCCACAACTGGCTGATCATGGAGATGAACGGCCTGGCGCAGATCGGCCTCCTCTACCCGCAGTTCCGGGAGGCGCGCGCCTGGGAGGACTATGCCCTCGAGCGGCTGCTCGAAGAACTCGACAGCCAGGTCTACCCCGACGGTTTCCAATTCGAGCTGACGACAAATTATCACCAGGTCGTGATCAGCAACTACCAGTGGCTCTGGGATCTGCGCGAGATCTACGACGCGCCGGTGCCGGACCGCTTCCGCGCCGCGCTGGAGCCGATGCACGCGGCCAACGTGCGCCTGATGATGCCCGATGGCCGGTTGCCCGATCTCAACGACGGCAAGTGGGCCGCGGTCGCGCCGCTGCTGGGGCGCGCGGCGGCGCTTTACCCGGAGCGCGCCGACTTCCGCTGGGCCGCCACGCGCGGTGCCGAGGGCGCGCCGCCGACCGAGCGGTCGCTGGCCTTCCCCTACGCCGGCTACTACGTGATGCGCACCGATTGGGGCCCGGCGGCGATCTGGGCGCTCTTCGACGGCGGGCCGTTCGGCTTCGCGCATCAGCACGAGGACAAGCTGAACCTGCTGCTCCACGCCCACGGTCGGCTCCTGCTGACCGAGGGCGGCAATTACGCCTACGACGACTCCGAGATGCGCCGCTACGTCCTCTCCACCCGCGCCCACAACACGATCCGCGTCGACGGGCGCGACCAGAATCGCCGCCTCAACTTCAACCGGGAGGACACCGGCATCATCGGGATACCGGCCGACGCGCGCTGGCGCACGACCGCGCGCTACGATGCCGCCGAGGCCATCTACGACGAGGGCTACGGCCAGCCCGCTGACCGGGTCGTCGCGGGGGTGGTCTGGGCTGGGGAAGGCGGTGGCACGGTCGCCGACCGCACCGTGACCCACACCCGCCGGGTGATCCTCCTCAAGGAGACGGTGGCGGGGCTGGGGCCGTGTTTCCTCGTCATCGATCGCCTCACGCCGGTCGACGCCGCGCCCCACGACTACCAGGCGCTCTGGCACTTCGGCACCGACGAGGCGGCCCCCGACGGCCTGATCGCGCGCGGCCAGGGGCAAGGCGGGCCTGGCCTGACGATCGTGCCGTCCGCACCCGCCGATCTGCGCCTCGCGATCGTCGCGGGGCAGGAGTCGCCGGAGTGGCAGGGCTGGCAGGCGACGAACA
>CADCWN010000357.1 GCA_902806415.1 uncultured Thermomicrobiales bacterium
GCGAGGCGGTGGTCCGCCGATTGAATCCCCGTGACTATGCACGGGACAAGTCGGCGCTCCCTGCCTGCGGCCACAAAGCCTACCGAAGTAGGCCAGGATACCAGGGACGGTGGGTGAATCAGCGCGGAGGTTGGCAGCGAACGTAGTCCACTTGAGTGGACTTTCTGGCCGCAGCCCCTAGCCGGGACTTCAGTCCCGGTCTGCCCGCGACGCCACCGCGCCGGGTGGCCCAACAGCCGGTCCCACCTACAGCCACCTCGCCCCTCCCGCCCTCGTCCCTGTGTCCTCTGTGCGCTCTGTGGGTCAACCCGTTTCCCTCCACCACTTCACCACGACCGCTGTTGTGCCGCCCACACCCGCTCGCGCGGTATCCGGGTATAATGATCGGCAACAAGGCCCGCCGCGATGCGCGGTGCGGCGACGAGGCGTTGGGAATACGCGCCACGAGGCGACGTTATAGAGGATGTCGGCGGTCTACCGCTGGCACGCCGGGCCGGGGGGTATGGACGCGACTGACGAAGCGGCGCGCGGGCGGCAGGAGCGACTCGAAACGGAGGCACTGACCCACCTCGACGCACTCTATCGGACGGCGTTGCGGCTCAGTCGCAACCCGCAGGACGCCGAAGATCTGGTGCAAGAGGCGTATCTCAATGCTTTCCGGGCGCTCGACCGGTTTGAAGAGGGGACGAACCTGCGCGCGTGGCTCTTCCGCATCCTGAACAACGCTTTCATCAGCCAGTATCGGCGGCGGAAGCGGCGGCCGAGCAGTTCGCTCGACGATGTTACGGAATACTATCTCTACGACCATATCGCGGAGGGTGGCGTCGCGCCCCAGCCCGAGAATCCCGAGCGCGAGGTGCTGACCCGGATCGGCGATGATGCGGTGCTCCAAGCGTTGGAGGAGTTGCCGGTCGAATTCCGCCAGGTCGAGCTGCTGGCCGACGTGGAGGGGTTCTCGTATCGGGAGATCGCCGACATACTCAATATCCCGATCGGCACGGTGATGTCGCGCCTCTATCGGGCGCGGCGGCGGCTCCAGAAACTCCTCTGGGAGGAGGCGCGCGAGGCCGGATACGGCGCGAGCGCGAGCGCCTGAGGATCGCGCGGGGATGGGGGACGGCGGGGGACAAGCCCCCGGCTACGAGAGAAGCGACTCGCCAATGGGGCGGGGTGTGTCGAGGGGACAGGGCAAGGGGCAGGCAAGACCATGTTCAATTGCAAGGAATGCGAAGAGCGACTCTACACCTTCCTCGATCGCGAGTTGGACGAGGCCGAGCAGCGCGAGGTGCGCGAGCACCTGGACCGTTGCCCGCCGTGCGTCGACCGGTTCCGTTTCGAGGGGAACGTCCTCCATGCGATCGGCGCAATCGGGCGGAAGGGTGGCTGTCCGGATGAGGCCCGCAAGCGGATCCTCCGCGCCTGCGGCAAAGAGGCGCTGATCTGACGCCACGGGCGGGACAACCGAATCGAGCAGAAGGCGCGCTTGGAAGCGCGCCTTTGTGCTGGGTGGGATAACCCCTCCCCCGGCCCCTCCCCCGAAGCGGGAGGGGTGCCACGTTGCGAGGTGATCGGCCCCGAGGAAAGGCGGTAGACTTCCCCCGAGTCACCCCTCCCGCTTCGGGGGAGGGGCCGGGGGAGGGGTCATTTGCTCACGGCAGAAGCGCAACCAAAGTCTCTCGTGCCCGACGCGCCTTCGCGCCCCATCGTCCCCATCGCGCTCCTGATCCTCGGCCTGGGGATCACCGTTTGCTGGGTGGTGGCCGTGACGCTGGCGCGCGCGGGCGGCAATCCGATCCTGGTTTACAACGGGGCGTTCGCGGTCGCGTTCGCGCTCTATCTGGTCGCGGCGGGGCGGATCATCGCGGCGGGCGCGCCGATCGGGCGCGGGACGCTGGCGGTGATCCTGGGGCTGGCGCTGCTGCCCCGCGTGATTCTGCTCGGCTCGACGCCGGCCCTCTCCGATGACCTCTACCGCTATATCTGGGATGGTAAGGTCGCGAACGCCGGGATCGACCCCTATCGCTATGCGCCGGACGCGGCAGAACTCGCCCCCCTGCGCGACGGGCTCTGGGGGCCGATCAACCAGAAGGCGCAGCACACGCCGTATCCGCCCGCCGCGCAAGCAGTTTTCGCGCTGACCTATCGCCTCGCGCCCGGCAGCATTAAGGCGCAACAGGTTGTCGCCTTCCTAGCCGATCTGCTGGCGATCGGCGCGCTGTTACTGCTGCTCGGGCGGCTCGGCCTGCCGCGCGAGCGGGTCCTCCTCTACGCCTGGAGCCCCACGCCGGTCCTCCACTTCGCCCACAGCGCGCACAACGACGCGCTGATGATCGGGGGGGTGCTGCTGGCGCTGGCGACGGTCGTGGGGCCGGGCGGCGCGACGGCCTCGCGGCGGATCGGCGGCGGCGTGGCGCTGGCCGTGGCGGTGCTGATCAAGCTGGTGCCGCTGCTGCTGGTCCTGCCGCTCCTGCGGCGTTGGCGGATCGCGGGCGGGATTGCCTTCGCGCTGGCCCTCGCCTTGGGGGTCGCGCCGTTCGCCGCGTCCGGCGGGGCGGCGCTGGCCGGCCTCGGCACGGAAGCGGGGGAGGCGGTTTTTAACGACAGCATCCGCTTCGTGCTGGTGCGTCTCTTCGCGCTCGTCACCCCGGCGGCGTCGGTCGCGGCGAGCCTGGTCGCGGCGGCGACCCTCGCCGCGACCGCGCTCGGCTTGGCCCTGCGCGGCGGCGACGACCTGGCGCTAGTGCGCGGGGCGGCGACCCTGCTCGGGCTGGCGATCTTGTTGAATGCGGTCGTCGAGCCGTGGTATCTCGCCTGGATGTTGCCGTTTGTGGCGATCCTGCTGCCGCCCGGCCCCGATCGCTTGCCGTTCGCCCTCACGCCGATGCTCGGTTGGCTCTGGGTGAGCGGGGCGATCCAGTTGACCGATCTGACCTATCTCGATCCTGCGAACGTTCGCTGGTGGCCCCTCATCCGCGCGGTGGAATATGGACCGCTCCTGGAGATCCTCTCCGTGACGCTGCTCATGGCGGCGCGCCGGTGGGCCGCCCGGCCCCGGGGCGTCGCCACCTGATCCACCGTTTTTCGCAACCAGGGCGGGCAATCGGGCGTCATATCGGATACCAGATCTATCGCGGGTCGAGTTCCGGCGTTCACAATTTTGTCACAGCCCCGTCATTCCCTCGTCAGTATTCCGGCCTATCCTTTGATTATGTCGGGGTCGCCGCCGACCACCGGCGCAGGGGGGGATCGCCGCCGATCCCGATGCGATCCGAAAGGGGGTCCGTCTATGCTCACCGTTATCCTGCTCGCCGCTTGGGTGCTGATTTTCGCCCCGCTGGTCGTCGTCCAGTTGCTGCCCAGAGTTGACGGGCGGGAGCAGCCGCGCCCCCCGCGCGAGTCGGCGGGCGAGGTGGTCATCCTGGACGCGAGCCGCGCCGAGCGCGCCGCGTAAGTCGCGAATCATCGCCCGCAGCGAAAGAGCGGCCCGCGACGCAACCGCGTCGCGGGCCGCTCTCGTTCTTGGCTTCCGCCCGCCATGCCAACACGGCGGGACCGCTCGGGGTGTTGTCACGAACCCCCGAGCGCGACACAAAATTGTGACAAAGCGGCCATCGGATCGTGGCAACCGCGCCCTATCCTGCCCTCGGTGCGATCTTTGCATCGAATACTCGGAGGGGGCGATGACGGCGACGATCGGGGGGGCGCGAACGATGGCTGGCGCGGCGCGGCACGACGCGGGGGCGGCGTCCGATCTGGTCCTGCGGGTGACGGGGCTGACGAAGCGTTATGGCGCGCGGACCGTGGTGGATGGGCTCGACCTGGAGGTGCGACGCGGCGAGGTCTTCGGCTTCCTCGGGCCGAACGGCGCGGGGAAGACGACGGCGATGGCGATGATCCTCGGGCTGGTCGCGCCGCACGCCGGGCAGATCGAGATCCTGGGGCATGACGCGCTCGCCGACCGCGAGGCGGCGCTGCGGCGGGTCGGCGCGATCGTCGAGACGCCGACCTATTACCCCTACCTCTCCGGGCTGGACAATCTGCGCGTCCTCGCCCTGGCGCGCGGCGGGGCGCCGCAGGGGCGCCTCGACGAGGTGCTGCGCCTCGTCGGGCTGAAGGGGCGCGAGCGGGATCGGTTCGGCAGCTACTCGCTGGGGATGAAGCAGCGCCTCGGGATCGCGGGCGCGCTCCTGCACGAGCCGGAGTTGCTGATCCTGGATGAGCCGAGCAACGGCCTCGACCCGGCGGGGATGGTCGAGATCCGCGAACTGATCCTGCGCCTCGCCCACGACGGGCGGACGATCGTCCTCTGCAGCCACCTGCTCGCCGAGGTCCAGCAAGTCTGCGACCGGGTGCTGATCCTGGCCGGGGGGCGGGCGATCGTGCAGAGCGAGGTCGCGACCCTGCTCAGCCAGGGCGCGCAGACGGTCTTGCGCGTGGACGATCCGACGCGCGCCGCGGGGATCCTGCGCGGGGTCGCCTGGATCGAGGAGGTGGCGCGCGAGGGCGACGCCCTCCTGCTGACGATGCCGCCCGATCGCCAGTTCGCGCTCGGGCAGGTGCTGTCCGAGCATGGTCTGATCGTCGGTGAGATGCGCCGCGAGGAGCGCGATCTGGAGAGCTACTTCCTCTCAATCACCGGCGACGCCCCGGCTCCGCTCTAATTGCGGCGGGCTCTGGCAGTCCGATAGCGGCGCATAATGGTAGGAAGCAATAGCTGGAGGGGAGAGGCTCTCGATGATGACCCTGCTGCGGATGGAGCTGCTCAAGCTGCTCAAGCGACCGATGACCTGGATCCTGACCGCCCTCCTCCACGGGGCGATCGGGTTTTTCGCGGTGATCGCGTTCCTCGAACTGCGCGGCGACTCGCCCGACGCGCGCGACCAGATCCTGGGCAACGGGACCCTGCCCGCTATCTTGCCGGTGACGACCGAACTCCTCTACGTTCTCGGCACGATCGCGCTGCCGATCCTCGCCGCGTCGTCGATTGGCAGCGAGTACAACTGGGGGACGCTGCGCCCCATGCTGGCGACGGGCCTCCCGCGCGGGCGCTTCCTGGCGGCCAAGCTCCTCGCCCTCGCGCTCGTCGCGGTCGCCTACGTCGTCGGGCCGCTGCTGATGAACGCCGCCCTTGCCGTGCCGTTCGCGTCCCTGCACGATCGTCCGATCGTCGCGGTCACGGTCGATCTCGCCTGGATCGGCGACCTCGCGGCGATGGTCGGGCGGACCTACTTGATCGTCCTCGTGCCGACCCTGATCGCCTTCCTGATCGGCCTCGCCGGTCGCTCGTCGGCGGCGGGGATCGGCGCGGCGCTCGGGCTGATTATCGGCCAGCTGTTCGTCGGCATGCTGCTCCTCGAATTCGGCCCCGCTTGGGCCAAGGCGGTCGTCAAGTTCTTCCCCCAGCAGGTCAGTATGGTCATCAACGAGCACTACAACGGCTTCGGGCCGGCGGTGACCCCGCCCGACGTGCTCGGCGAGGGGCAAGCGCTGCTGACCCTCGGCGTCTATGGCGTCGCCTGCCTGATCGTCGCCTTCCTGATTTTCCGGCGGCGCGACATTCGCGGCGCGGCGTGAGCGGGCTACAATGCCTTCGGGGTATGACGCGGGTGGCCGACCGGCCACCCGTTACCGGCACCGGGGGGGCCGTGGCGACAGTCGTGATCATCGAGGACGAGCGGGAACTGAGCACCTTGCTGCGCGGCGCGCTGGAGGGGGCGGGGCATCGGGTCGTCGCCGCCTACGACGGGCCGGGGGGGTGGCGACCGTCGAGCGCGAGGACCCCGACCTGATCATCCTCGATCTGATGCTGCCGGGCTTCGACGGCTTCGAGGTCTGCCGCCGGGTGCGCCGCGCGCGGATCACGCCGATCCTGATGCTGACCGCGCGCTCGACCGAACTCGACAAGGTGCTCGGCCTCGAACTGGGCGCGGACGATTACCTGACCAAGCCGTTCTCGCAGCGCGAGCTGATGGCGCGGGTGGGGGCGCTCCTGCGGCGGGTGGAGCTGCTGCGGGAGCACTCGCGCCCCGCCGAGGGGGCGGTGCGGATCGCCCTGCCCGATCTGACGATCGATCCCGCGACCCGCGAGGTCGTCAGCGCCGGGGTGCTGGTCACGCTGACGGCCAAGGAGTTCGACCTCCTGCGCCTGCTGGCGGCGAACCCCGGGCGGGTCTTCAGCCGCGAGTATCTGCTGGATCGGGTCTGGGGCGAGGATTATGGCGGCTTCGACCGCACGGTGGACACCCACATCCTCCGCCTGCGCAAGAAGCTCGGCGGCCCCGGCTCGCCCGGTGAGCGGATCGCCACCCTCTGGGGGGTCGGCTACAAGTTCGAGCGCGGCGAGGGCGGGCAGTGAGCTTCCTGCTGCGGCCCTGGTACCTCCTCTACCGGGCCTTCGCGCGCCGGATGAGCTGGAAGTTGACCCTCTCCCACCTGATCGTGGCGATCATCTGTCAGACCGGCTATCTCCTCGCGATCGCCTTCCTGATCCTCCTCTACGCCCTCTCAGCGGGGGTGGACCATTTCCTCGCGCTGCTGGCATCCTTCTCGTTGTTCGGCATCATCCTCGCGCTGCTGGTGGTCTTCGCGACCGGCTTCGTCGCCTTTGTTGCCGGATTCATCATGGCCCGCATCTTCGAGCGGCGGCTGCGGCAGTTGGAGCGGGCGACCGAGGCGATCGCCAACGGCGACCTCTCGGCGCGGGTCGTCGTGACCGTGCCGGACGAGATCGGGCGGGTTGGCGAGCGATTCAATCTGCTGACCGCGCGCCTGGGCGAGACCGATCGCGCGCGGCGGGTCTTCGTCTCGAATATCTCCCACGAATTGCGGACCCCGTTGGCGATCATTCGCGGCCACGTCGAGGCGCAACTGGCGCGCGAGGCGGGCGCGCCGACGCCCCGCGAGGCATTGGAGACGATCGAGCGCGAGGCGCGCACCCTCAGCGGCCTGATCGACGACCTCTTCACGATGACGCGGATCGAGGAGGCGGCGCTGCCGCTGATCGCCGCGCCGGTGTCGGTCGGGGAGGTGGTGGCGGCGGCGGTCGCCGGGATCCGCCCGCTCGCCACCGCGCAGGGGCGGATCGCCGTCCAATCGCTTGTCCCCGCCGATCTGCCGCGCGCGCTCGCCGACCGCGCGCGCCTCGGGCAGATCCTCAACAATCTGCTCTATAACGCCCTGCGTCACATCCCCGATGGGGGGGTGATCGTCGTGGAGGGCGCGCGGACCCCCGACGGCGCGGCGGTCGAGCTCGCCGTCACCGATACCGGCACCGGGATCGCCCCCGCCGATCTGCCGCATATTTTCACCCGCTTCTACCAGGGCGGCGAGCCGGATGGCGCGCGCGAGGCCGGTGGGAGCGGCCTGGGCCTGGCGATCGTCAGGCAGTTGGTCGAGGCGCAGGGCGGAACGGTGCGCGCCGAGAGTGTCCTCGGCCAGGGGACGACGATCCGCTTCACCCTGCCGCGCGCGTGAGCGGCGGGCGCGGGTGAGGCGCGGGCGGTGATTGAGGCTGGCGCGTTGATCCGGGCAGGCGGCGGACCGGGGCTGAAGCCCCGGCGAATCCGGCTTCCAGACCGCCGTCGGCGGAATAATACGTCAACCCCTCATCAATCGCCTCCGGTTGCCGCACCCCCGCCCACCCGGCTACACTTCTCCGAGCGGAGACGCGCCAACAGATCGGGGAGATGGCGGGCGAACGATGGGGCGGTTGCCACTGGGGCGCGACGAGGGTGCCGAGGCCGGGCGGGCGAGCATCTCGCCCCGCGCCGAGGAACTCCTGGCGCGGATCGATCGCGAGCTGCCCGCACTCGCGCGCGACCTGATCCCGCGTGCCCCGAGCGCTTCGCCCCGCTTCCTCGCCGCACCGGACGATCCGGGCGAGCACAAGCCCGAGTGGCACCAGTTCGGCATCATCACCCACACCCGCCGCTTCGTCGCCGCCCTGGGCGACGAGGTGCCGCGCGCCGTCCGCGAGGTTGATCCGGCGATCGCCGTGCGGGTCGATCGGTCCCTCGACCAGCGCCTGGGCGACCTCACCCGCCGCGAGTTGCTCCTGGTCGCCGGATACTGGCACGACATCGGCAAGTTCACCACCCGCACCATCGGTCGGCGCGGCGACTGGCGTTTCATCGGCCACGCCCACGACTCGGCCCGTTTGATCACCGGGGGGCGCGCCGACCCCGCCGATGGCCTCGGCGCGCGCCACGGCCTCGACCCAGCGCAGATCGCCCACGTCGCGCGCCTGGCCGATCTCCATTACGCGCCGATGGAACTGAAACTGTCGCTCGATCGCGCCGGGGACACCCCCGCCGGGCGCGATGTGTATGCCGAGATCGCCGCGCGCTTGGGGGCAGAGGGGTACGCCGTCTGCTGCCTCTTCTGGGCCGACTGCCTGGCCAAGGGCGAGACCGAGCGCCAGCGCGCGCAACGCCCGCAATTGCGGACGCTGTTCGAGCGAACATTGCGCGCTGTCGATGCGCGCCTGCGCCCCCCCAGGGGCAGCGCCGCAGCGGGGGAATAGGGCGCGGTGACGCGCAACGCGGCGGTCGGGGCGAGAACGCCAACTCGCCCGGTGATCGCCCAGGCTGGCCGACCGACCTGGCCGACGTTTGGAGTGGAGGGGGAGAGATGATCGCCGCCGCGAGTACGCTGGACCTGACGATCGACGGGCCGGACCTGATCGGGGTGCTGGAGACGACCGCGCCGGTCGTGGCCGCCGCGCGGTCGGTGCGGATCGTCCCCGGGGCGATCGCGCGCGTCGCCGCCGCCCTGGCCGCGCGCAGTTCCGGCGGGAGTTTGCCGGTGCCGCCGTGGGACAAGCATTACCACTGGCACGACGACCGGGGGCGTGCGGTCAACGTGACGTTGCTGCTCGACGCGCTGAACTTCTGCTTCTGGGCCGATCCCGGCGAGGCGCGCTGGACCCTCACCTACGACGACGATGATCTCGACGGCTACTGGGCGCTGGCCGCCTCGCTGAAGCGCGCGATCGAGGTCGATGGTTGCCCACTCTGGGACGCCGACTTCCTCAGGCATATCGGCGAGGACGATGTCGAGAGTATCTTCCACCCCACGGGGGCGAGCAGCGGGCGGATCCCGATGTTCGGCGCGCGCGTGGCGAATATCCGCGAGGTCGGGCGGGTTCTCTGCGAGCGGTACGACGGCTGGTTCGGCGCGGCGATCGAGGCGAGCGGGGGGAGCGCGCCGGACCTCGTGCGTCGCGTCGTCGCCGATTTTCCCTCGTTCGACGACACCGCGCTGTACGCGGGGCGCGAGGTGCGCCTCTACAAGCGCGCCCAGATCCTCGCCTCCGACCTCTACGGCGCGTTCGACGGGCGCGGCTGGGGGAACCTGGGCGACCTCGACCGGCTGACCGCCTTCGCCGACTACAAGGTGCCGCAGATCCTCCGCAGCGAGGGGATCCTCGACTACGCGCCCGACCTCGCCGCGAGGATCGCCGCGCGCGAGCAACTGGCCCCCGAGAGCGCCGAGGAAGTCGAGATTCGCGCGGCGACCGTCTGGGGCGTCGAGCTGCTGCGCCGCGCCCTCGCCGGGCGCGGGGTGGCCGCGCGCGCATTCGAGATCGACTGGTATCTCTGGACCCGCGCGCAAGGGCGCGGCGGGATGGAACCGTACCATCGCACGCGAACGGTCTTTTACTGAGCGCTTGCGCGGCGTCGGTCGGAGTCTGGAAGTCGCGGAGGAAGAGGCCGTCGCGCGCCCACCCTTGACGCACCCCTACCCAGCGCGTACACTTCTCCCACTTGACCGCACCCCGCGAGGGTTCCTCGTTGCCTCAGTAAACGCTGTGGCGATGAGTGTGGCAAGGAAAGATCGGGGCGTGGCGCAGTCCGGTAGCGCACCTGGCTGGGGGCCAGGGGGTCGGAGGTTCAAGTCCTCTCGCCCCGACCAAGGAATTGCTAGCGATAGCAAGGAAAAGAAGAGTCGGCTCGATCATCCGATCGGGTCGGCTCTTCTGTTTTAGGGCGATTTGGGCCAACGCGGGGCCAACGTCGCAAAAATTAGGCAAGGAGCGCCTCCAGTTTGTCGGCGGCTTCCCGACCCAGGCGCGGCAGGACGTGGCTGTAGATGTCGAGCGTCATGCTGATGTTGCTGTGGCCAAGCCGCTCCTGCACGAGCTTCGGGTGGACGCCCGCCAGCAAAAGGAGCGTCGCGTTGGTGTGGCGCAAAGCATGGAATGACACGTTGGGCAGGCTCGCGCGCTTCAAGAGCCCCTTGTAGGCCCGCGAGACGTTGCGGTGCCCCAACGGTCGCCCTCGGTGTGTGCAGAAGACAAGTTCTTGGTAGGTGTACTCCGGGCCGAGTAATAGTCGTTCCTCGGTCTGTCGACGCTTGTGGTCGCGGAGCGCCGTGACGGTGTGCGGCGGCACGTCGATACTCCGCCGCTGGTGGTCGTTCTTCAAATCGGCGAGCGTGCCATCGCGGCCGAGCTGGCGCTGCACCTGCACCACGCCGCGATCGAGATCGATGTCGGACCACTTGAGCCCGAGGAGTTCGCCCTGGCGGAGGCCGGTCACCAGCGCGACGGCGATCAGCGCCTCCCAGCGTGTCTCCTTCGATGAAGCCATGAGTTGCCGCGCCTGCACCTCGTCAAGCGCCTCGATCTCCTTGCGCTTGACGCGGGGTGCCTTCGCCAGGCTCGCCACGTTGCGCGGCACGAGATCCCAGGAGACGGCCTGCGCAAGTGCGCAGTGCAGGACGCCGTGCGCGATCCGCACCGTCTTCGGCGACAACCCCTCCTCCAGCAGCGTGCTACACAGCCGCTGCACGTGGGCCGGTTGCAGCTGGGCCAGCTTGACCGGGCCGAGCAGCGGCAGGATGTACAGCCGCGAGCTATCGCGGTAACTCTCAAAGGTGCGCGGCTTCCGCGTGTGCAGTACCTCATCGGTAAGCCAGCGCTCGATGTGCTGGTGGAGGGTCACCTTCTGCGTCGGCGGGACGAGGCCGCGATCAGTGTGGCCGAGGAACTCGCGGTACTTCTGCTGCGCCTCCTTGCGCGTGGACGTGTTCGCGCTGTAGCGCGTGCCGCCAACCATCACGCGGACGCGCCAGCGCCCACTCGGCAGCTGGGAGATCGAGCCCTCGCCATTCGCTTTCTTCACCATAAACTCGCCCCGCCTCACACTATCGGACGTCTTATCTCAGAAACCCGACATTCCCGACATTCCCGACATTGGATACCATTTTTCCTGATTGGGAAGCGGAACTGCCAATGTCGGGTTTTTGCGATTCGGTGTCGGGAATGTCGGGTTTCTCCGGCAAAAACCCGACATTTCTCGACACTAGGAGGCTGATCGTTACCGCGCGGCCTGCTGTTCCGCGCGCTTGGCGGCCTGCTGGTCGCGC
>CADCWN010000358.1 GCA_902806415.1 uncultured Thermomicrobiales bacterium
GTTCAACGAGTATCGCTGGGGTGGGTATCTGATCGCGCAACACTATCCCGAACGGCGTGTCTTCATCGATGGCAGGGCGGATCCGTTCGGCGATACCCTGTTCATGCGCTATCGAGAGACGGCACTGGCGCGACCCGGCTGGCGCGACACCCTCGACGAATGGCAGATCGGCCTCGTCCTCGTCGAGCGCGACGGCCCGCTCGCCGCCGCCCTGCGCGACGACCCCGCCTGGCAGGAACTCTACGCCGGGGAGGTCGAACGCCTCTTCGCCCGCCGTTAACAGGTGGCACGGATTCACCGCGGAGGCGCGGAGGCGCAGAGGGCCGCAGAGACAAGAAGAGAGAAGGTGGGGGGCACCAAACTTCGGTGTCCCCCCGCCTTCTCTGTGGTTTTTTCGTTTTCTCTCTGCGGCCCTCTGCGCCTCCGCGCCCCTGCGGTGAATCGTCCCCCTACGCCGACAGCAGCAGTTCGCGCAGGGCATTCTCCTGCTCGCGCTTCGTCACCGCGACCACCTCATCGCCCTCCTGCAGGACCGTCGCGCCCGTCGGCAGGATCAGCTCCGCGCCGCGCATGACCGCGGCGATCACCACGCCGGCGGGGAAGGGGATCTCGGCCAGCGTGCGCCCGTTCGCCGGGGAATCGGCGGGGATCACCCCCTCGACGATCGCCAGATCGCCGTGGCGCAGGGTGATCAGGTGGACGAAATGGCGCTGCGGAATCAGCTGCTCAATCAGGTTGAGGATCACATTCGTCGAGCTGATCGTCGAGTCGATCCCGAGCCGACGGAATAAATCTTCATTCTTCGGATTGTTGATCCGGGCGATCGTGCGCGGCACATTGAACCGCTTCTTCGCCATCTGGCAAATCACCAGGTTGTCCTCGTCGTGGCCCGTGACCGCGATCACCACGTCGGCGCGCCCGGCACCCGCCTTCTCCATCGTCGCGGCCTCATCGCCGTTCCCCTGCACGACCACCGAGCCGAACCGTTCGGTGTAAATCTCCACCTTCTGCGGGTTCCGCTCGATCAGCAGGACTTCGTTCGTCCCCTCGTTGATGAGCGTCTTGGTGAGGTAATAGCCGACCTTGCCGCCACCGACGATCAGGATATACATGCGTCCTCTAGGGTAGTCAGTCGTCAGTCGTCAGTCGTCAGTAGGGTTCACCGTCGGCGTAGTGCCGAGGCACCCCCGCCCCGCCCCTGACGACTGACGACTGACGACTACCGTCGCTCACGCCGCGCCAGCATCGCCGCGACCAGCCGGTCGTGGGCCAGGCTGCTGACCAGCTTCGTCGGGCAGATTGTGTCGAGGCCGAGCTGGCGGTAGACCTCCTCGCGCGCCGGGTCGTAGATCCGCACGACACATTCCGCCACGCCGAAGATCTCGCGGGCGACCTGCGCCGCCATGATGTTGCGGTTATCGCCCTCGGTGACGGCCACGAAAGCGTCCGCCCCCTCGATCCCCGCCGAGCGCAAGACATCGTCGTCGATCCCGGTGCCCACGATCGTCAAGCCGCGAAAATCATCGGGCAGCCGACGAAACGACCGCGCGTCCGTGTCCACAATGCCGACCTTATGCCCCTCACGATCGAGGCGTGCCGCGAGCTGCGAACCGACCCGCCCACAGCCCATGATGACCACCTTCATCGCCACCCCCGCTTAATGACGAATGCCAAGTAACGAATGGGGGTCGAAGGTCAAATTGATGAACCGGCTCTCTCGCGACCCGCTCCGTGGCGCCATATCTCCTATTCCATCCTCTTTTGACCTTCGACCTTCGGCCCAACCGTCACTCAGCACTCTCGCGCGCCCGGCGGCAGATCACCACCTCGCACGGGGCGTTCTTCAGCACGTAGGGGATCGTGGTCCGGCCGGGCGTCACCTCGCCCGCGCGCCACTTGATCAGCGTCCCCATCACGATCAGGCGCGCGCCGCGACCCAGTGCCTCATCCACCAGGGCCGGGCCAGCGGCGCGCGCCTGCAGCAGTTCGACCTCGAGTTCGTAGCCATATTGCGCGGCACACTGGGTCGCTTCGCGCAGGATCCGGTCGCCACGCTCGACCTCGGCGCCCATCTCCGCTTCCAGGGGCAGTTGCTGCGGCACCTCCACCACATGGATCGCCGTCACGGCCGAGTGGTAACGCCGCGCCATCAGGATCGCGATATCGAGCGCGCGCTCGTCCACCACCGAACCGTTGACCGGCACCAGGATGAGATTTTCCCCGGCGGCCATGCCGCACCCCTCCTCTGCTCGTCCGCCCACGCTCGGGCTACAGTATACCCCAGGAGCGCGGGACGCAATCATCGTACCGTGACACGCGGCACCAGTCGCCAACGCACCGACCGTGAATACCCACTGTGAATAATCCGACCTGAAAATATGTCCGCGACTAGAATGCGGCGATTCGCGAACACACGCCGCACTGCGGGGCGTATGCGCGAGGCTGGCGGGCGGTTGAATCCTGTGACCCGGCACAGGACAAGCCCTGCGACTGCGCCCAGGATAAAACCGCGCCTGGGGGCTGACGCCACGAATACCGATGAACGGCACAATGACCGCCCTGCGGCGGTGAGGTCCGCTATCGGCACTATGCCTTAATAGTAAGGCACCGCTGCACCAACAGACCTAACCCACGAAGGCGGGGTTCGTGGCGACCGCAGCCACCCCCAGGCGCGGTTGATTGTGGTGGCGAGCTTACTTACCCTATCCCATCCGTCTGACGCGGTGGCGGTGCCACACGATCAGGATGGTCAGCATCAGCGGGACCATAGGGTCGTTAAGTGCGCCATCACCATCAACCGCCCACCAATCTTGGCATCGACTCGCGCATAAACCCTGCGCCGCACCACACAGTGACACAGTAACGTTCAGCGTGGACTACCGACCCACACCCCGCCCCCTACCGCTGATATTTCTTGATATTCTCCTGATGCTCCTCGTAGGAGCGCGCGAAGGCGTGCGTGCCGTCGCCCTTGGCGAAGAAGTAGAGGTAGTCGTTCTGGGCCGGGTTCAGCGCCGCCTGGATCGACTTCAGGGAGGGGTTGCAGATCGGACCCGGCGGCAGCCCGTTAATCTCGTAGGTGTTGTACGGCGAGCTCTTCGCCAGATCGGCGGGCTGCAACTCCGGCCACCAGCCGCCATCCTGCCCGAGCGCGTACTGCACCGTCGGGTCGGCCTGCAAGCGCAACGGCGGATTCCCCCGCAGCCGGTTGTAATAAACCCCTGCGATGACCGACCGCTCGCTGTCGATCGCCGCCTCGCGCTCCACGATCGACGCGACGATCAGCGCCTGGTAGAAGCTGATCCCCTCCGGCGGATTCTCGCGCATCCCCTTCGGCACGCGCGTCCCGAAGTTCCCCAGCATCAGCGCCGCCACATCTTTCGGGGCCGCGCCCGTCGGCACCCGATAGGTGTCCGGGAAGAGGAACCCCTCCAGCCCCCGCCCCGCCGGACGCCCCGCGAGGAAGTCGTAGCGCGCGAGGCTCGGGTCGGCCAGCGCCGCGATGAACTCCTCGCGGTTCTTGACGACCCCCTTCTCCACCATCAGCTGCGCCACCTCTTCGAGTCGCCACCCTTCGTGCGTGCGCAATTCCACATAGGAGGTCGCGGCGCGCGGCGTGCCCGGCACCTCGGCCGCGCGCTCGGTGATCTCGTCGAGGATCTCATCGACGCTCATCCCCTCGCGCAGCACATGCGCCCCCGGGACGAACTTCGTCTCCGCCCCGCGCAGGCGCAGCTTGCCCTTGAAATAGGTGGCCGATTGGACCAGTTCGAGCTCGGTGAGCCGCTGCGCCACCATGTCGGGGCTCTCATCAGACTCGACCGTGAAGAGGACCGGATTGGTGTCGTTCGTCCTGGCGCGCTCCAGGTACGAATTGAACAGGCGCTGCCCGAAGAACAACGTCAGCAAGGCCACCGTGGCGATCGCCGCCACCTTGAGGGCCTGGAGGGTCAACCGCAGCACGCTCGAACGCTCCTCACCGGGGACAAGGGCCGATCAGTCGATCATTGAGAGGGGATTGTAGCACGCCATCCCCCGAGCAACCGTTGTGGCCCCGCGTATTCGGCGCGAGGTCGCGATCGGCGACCGGGCTTCTGCACCAGTTGACACCCCCGCTGGTCGGCGGTTACAACCGCCGACCGCCCCCGCATGGGAGTCCCGCTATAGGCCGGAGCGACCCTTGACAGATCCTGTGCATGGCGCTATGCTGCGCGCAACTTGGGGAGTAGCCACCCGCCTCGGCAGGCCGATCAGTCGTCATTCTAGGGCCACCGCCCTCGGCTGATCGGAAATGCCTCGGCATGATTGGCGAGACCATCACGACACATTGTGCTGTGAGGTCTCGCTTTTTCATACCTCGCAGGCTACCCCGCAAGGAGGCGTCATGTTCTCGGAAACGGTGCTGATCTGGCTCGGCTTCAACCTCTTCGTCCTGCTCATGCTCGCGCTCGATTTGGGCGTCTTCCATCGCCAAGCCCACGATGTCTCCATCCGCGAAGCCTCGCTCTGGAGCGTCGCCTGGATCGCCCTGGCGCTCACCTTCAACGTCATCCTCTACTTCTGGCGTGGCGGCGAGGTCGCGCTGCAATTCCTCACCGGCTACGTCATCGAGAAGAGCCTCTCGGTCGACAACATCTTCGTCTTCGTCCTCCTGTTCGGCTACTTCGCCGTCCCGCCGATCTACCAGCACCGCGTCCTCTTCTACGGGATCCTCGGCGCGCTGCTCATGCGCGGCCTGATGATCGCCGCCGGGGCCGCGCTGATCAAGGAGTTCCACTGGATCATCTACCTGTTCGGCGGCTTCCTGATCTTCACCGGCATCCGCATGGCCCTGCACCGCAACGAGGAGCTGCACCCGGAGCAGAATCCGATCGTCAGGCTCGTCCGCCGCGTCATCCCGGTCACGCCGGAGTACCACGGCCAGCAGTTCTTCGTGCGGCAGGCCGGGGTCCTGATGGCGACGCCGCTCTTCCTGACGCTGGTGTTGGTCGAGTTCACCGACCTCGTCTTCGCGGTCGATTCGATCCCCGCGATCTTCGCGGTGACGACCGACCCGTTCATCGTCTACACCTCCAACGTCTTCGCGATCCTCGGCCTGCGCTCGCTCTACTTCGTCCTGCGCGGCGCGGTCAGCAAGTTCCATTACCTGAAGCTCTCGCTGGCGGCGGTCCTCACCTTCGTCGGCGTGAAGATGGTCCTGAGCGACCTCTACAAGATCCCGGTCGCCGTCTCCCTGGTCGTGATCGCCACCCTGCTCGCCGTCGGCGTCATCGCCTCGCTCTGGCGCAACCGCCGGGCGGAGGCGGGCGGCGCATCCCGGCAGGTGTCCTAGCGACGCGGGACCAGGCCCCACGGGGCGTGGTCAGCCCGCCGCGCACGGACACACGCCACCCCGCTGCCCCACAACGACCCTACCGATGAGGAGTGCCCCGATGGCGACGACCGCGCACGCCGATCCCGCGTTCGCCCCGGTGGCCGGGGCCGACCGACTGGTGCCGATCGGGGGCGGCAAGCAATCGATCGTTTACCGCAGCGCCGACCGCCGCTACGTCGTCAAGCTACGACACGACGGGGCGACCGCAGTCGGCGCGGCGGTGACTCGCGCCAGGGACATGGGGGCGATCGCCGAGGAGTTCGCGGCCTGCCTCGGGCCGGCGCTCAGCGGCCCGGAGCGGGCGCGGGTGGCCGCGCAACTGGACGGCATCGCGCGGCGGGCGCGGCGGCTTTACCGCGCCCGCGGGCACATGCCCGATCTCCACGGCTTTTCCACCGCGGACGCCGCCGCGCGCGCGCCTGCGCCTCCTGTACCGGCTGCCCCGGCGGCTGTCGCGCTTCGTGATGCGGCAGAGCCTGCTCCACTCCCACAACCTGCTGCTGACCGATCCGCCCGAGTGCCGCGTCGTGCTGGTGGACTACGACCTGGTGGGCCACGCGCACCTGGCGCGCCGCGCCTTCTACGCGGCGCGCTGGCTGCTCCTGGGGGTCGATCAGCTGCGGCTCGCGCGGCGGCGCCGGGCGGGCTAGCGCCGGACCTGGCGCCGCCGCGCAGCGGCGTACGGGAGGGAGGCGACGGTCAGGAGCCGGGACGGTCAATCGGCGATCGGCGGGGAGACGGGTATTCCTGCGCGCCTGCCTGCCGCTTCCCGCGCGCGGGAAGCGGCCATGCCGCGCCCGGCCACGACATCCGGGGGCGGAGGTCCTCTCGATAGTGGTGCGAACTCCTCCTGATAGGGATCGCCACCCTCCTCACGGCCGGGATCGCCGCCTCCCTCGTCCGCGCCCGCCTCACATCCAATGGCACACGCCCTGCAACGCCCGCCCTGTGATCATCGCGGCCAATGGTCATGCACCACCGGTGGTCATCGACGTTCGTGGCCATACTTCGTGGCCAAACAAGGATGGAGGA
>CADCWN010000359.1 GCA_902806415.1 uncultured Thermomicrobiales bacterium
AGGCCCAGCCGCTCGTGCTGACGCCGCAAGCGACATTGCCCGCCCGGTCTCGGGCGAGGAAGTTGACCGTCTCGGTCGGTCGCTCGGGGTCCACCGCCCGTTTGGCGACCCCGGCGAGGTCGAGCATCCGATCGAGCGTCGCCGGATCGACACCGGTGTCCTCTTGCAGGCGTTGCGCCCACTCGGCACGGGCCTCCTCGGTGAGCAACTCGGTTGCCGGCTGGCCGATCTCCCGCGCCAGCCGCTCCGCGCCGAGGCCGGCGATGAGGACGTGGGGCAGCCGTTCCAGCACCGCGCGGGCGACCTGGATCGGGTGCTCGTAGCCGCGCAGGGCTGCGACCGCGCCCACATCGCGCGTCGCCCCATCCATCAGCGAGGCTTCCAATTCGACCTCACCCAGCAGGTTGGGTAGCCCGCCGAGGCCGACCGTGTGATCCTCGCGGTTGCTCTCCACCGGCTCGATCCCCGCGATGACCGCGTCGATCGCGCTCCCGCCCGCGCGCAGGACGGCCATCGCCTGACCGATGCCGACCGCACCGTTCTTGCTCGTGATCAGGATCACCCATCCCCCCCTCCGCCGTGCCGCTGCCCAAACGTCGCTACGGCACAGGCCCATCGCCACCGTGACAGGCGCGCGTCGCCCCTACCCCGCGGCGAAGCGCATGTCGGCGCCCATGCGGGCGATCGGCCAGGCCCACGGGGGCAGCTCCACCAGCTCGGGCTCCCGCCACGCCCAGCCCTGCCAGCGCGGCTGCCAGCCCGCCAGGTGCTCGGAGACCGGCGCGAGGAAGCGGTAGGCGGGGAGATCGGCGCTCGTGAGCTCGCCGCGCGCCAGCCCGCCGTAGAGCCGGGTGAGCTCGGAGCCCCGCCGCCGCATGTCGCGCCCGTGCAACCAGTAGAGCCCCACCGGATCGATCTGGCCGCGCGGCACGTTGAGCAGGGTATCCCAGTCGGTGGAGTCGATGCAGGGGAACCAGGTGAAGCCCCCGAACGGCAGCCCCTCGGCCACCAGCGCCTCGCACTCCGCGACCATGTGCTTCAGCCAGCTGATCCGGTCGCTGACGTAGCCGCGGATGTTCGTCTCGGTCAGCATGATCGGCAGCCCGTAGCGCGCGTGGTACTGCCGGGCCAGCGCGGCGAAGCCCTGCGGCGCGCGGCTCGGGCAGAACGACCCCAGACCGTGGAACTGGTGCTCGCAGTGGGCGTAGTAGTCGAGGCCGAGGACGTCGATCCGCGCGGCGTGGCCCCGGAACCAGGCGAGGTCGGGCGCGGTCAGCCCGCCCGCGTCGCGCAGGTGTGGCCAGAGCGGGTGCGCCGTGTCGAGTTGGCCCAGGATGAGGTCATGGAAGAGGAAGCGGCGCTGGTTGAGGTGGTGCGCGAACCCTTCGCTCTCGCCGTCGAGCGCGCCGTGCCCCTCCGCCGTGTCGACGTGGATGAAGCGCGCGTCGGGGCGGACCGCGCGGATCGCCTCCGTCGCCAGGCAGATGGCCCGCGCGACGTTGCCGACCATCCGGTAGAACGCCTCCGGCCCGCGCCGGGCGGGGGGCCAGACGCCGATCTCGGTGCAGAGGAGCGTCGTCGGCAGCGGCTCGTTGAAGACGGTGTACTCGCGCACCCAGGGGTAGCGCGCCGCGACGGCGGCGCAGAAGGCGGCGTAGACCTCCGGGAAGTCGGGCGTCAGGAAGCCCTCGGTGAGCCAGCGCGGGAAGGAGGTGTGGTGGAGCGGGTCGGCGATCGGGGCCAGGCCGAGCGAGCGCATCTCCGCCAGGACTGCGTCGGTCCAGGCCCAGTCGTACTGCCCGCGCGTCCGCTCGATCCGGTGCCAGGGGATCGGGTAGCGCAGGCGGCGGATCCCGCTGTCACGGACGAGGCGCAGGTCGTCGCGCCAGCACTCGTCGTGCCGGGTCAGGGTTAGCACATCGGCGTCGTGTCCCGGCATGTACGTGCTCTCGAAACCGGTCAGGTATTCCATGATTCTCCATTACTTCTTCGTTATCGGACTGTCTGCGTCGCTCAGTATTCGGCGAGCCATGCCACCGGTGATACCCCTCGTCACCAGGGTGTGTATAGGTTCCACCCCCGTCGCGTCACTTGGCGTCCTCGCCGCCGAGCGTCCCCGCGCCGCCCTCCAGGCCGTAGGCGGGC
>CADCWN010000360.1 GCA_902806415.1 uncultured Thermomicrobiales bacterium
CCCGGCATCGGCGTCGAACTGCGCGAAGACGTCCTCGCCAACTTCCCGCACCGCCCGCACCGGATCAACCCCGCCCGTCGGGCCGATGGCGCGGTCGCCCACTGAGTGCTGCGTTTCGCAATCGGCTCTTGGTTTACGTGGGATCACCCCTCCCCGCCGCCTGCGGGCGGCGACCCTCCCCTAAAGAGGGAGGGTGGGGACGGCCCGGCCAACCGCATAGGCGATTGCGAAACGGAGCCCTCAGCAATAACCTTCGCCGTCGCCCCCTGGATACACCACAGCTATACCCACCCTCCCGCTTCAAGGGAGGGTCGCCGCCGGGGCGGCGGGGAGGGGTCATCCCCGCCCGCCAATCACGAAAGGATCGCCGAATGTTACCCCCGCGCCCCCAGCCCGATCCCCGCGCGTTCGCCGGGGGCGAGCAACCACTCGCCGGGCTGCGCGTCCTCGAACTCGGCACGCTGATCGCCGGGCCATTCGCCACCCGGCTGATGGCGGAGTTCGGGGCGCGGGTGATCAAGGTCGAGGCGCCCGGGGCCGCCGACCCGTTGCGGACCTGGCGCTACGTCGATCCGCGCACCGGCACTTCGATCTGGTGGGCGGTGCAGGCGCGCAACAAACACCTCGTCACCCTCGACCTGAAGCACCCGGATGGCCTCGCCCTCGCCAAGCGACTGGCGGCGGAATGCGACATCATCGTCGAGAACTTTCGCCCCGGCCTGCTCGAACGGTTAGGATTGGGCTGGGAGACCTTGCACGCCCTCAACCCGCGCCTCATCCTGGTGCGCGTCTCGGGCTACGGGCAGACCGGCCCCGCGCGCGACAAACCGGGCTTCGGCAGCGTCGGCGAGTCGCTCGGCGGGCTGCGCTACGTCACCGGCGAGCCGGAGCGCCCGCCGGTGCGCCCCGGGATCAGCCTCGGCGATTCCCTGGCGGCGCTCTATGCCGTCGTCGGCGCGTTGATAGCCGTATACGCGCGCGATGTGCGCGGCACGGGCGAGGGCCAGATCGTCGATGTCGCCCTCTACGAAGCGGTCTTCAGCATGATGGAATCGATGCTGCCGGAATATGACCTGGCCGGGCTCGTGCGCGAGCGGACCGGCAGCGCCCTGCCGGGGATCGCCCCGAGCAACACCTATCGCACCGGCGACGAGGGCTATGTCGTCATCGGCGGCAACAGCGACCCGATCTTCCGGCGGCTGATGGCGGCGATCGGGCAGCCCGCGTTAGCCGACAACCCGCGCTACCGCAGCAACGCCGACCGTGCCGCGCACGCCGCCGAACTCGACACGCTGATCGAGGACTGGACGAGCGAGCGCCCCGCGCAGGAAATCGTCGCCCTGCTCGATGGCGCGAACGTGCCGGTCGGGCTGATCTACTCGGTCGCTGACATCGTTGACGAGCCGCAGTACCGGGCGCGCGAGATGATCCTCGACGCGGAGATCGCCGGGATCGGCACGGTGAAGATGCCCGGCCTCGTCCCCAAGCTCTCGGCCACGCCGGGTCGCGTCGCCTGGTATGGCGGCGAGCCGGGGTCGCATAATAGGGAGATCTATCAGGGTCTCCTCGGCATCGACGATGAGGAGTTCGCGCGATTGGCGCGCGAGGGGGTGATTTGATGCGGTTGCCCGATCGGGTCGAGATCGTCGAGGTTGGCCCGCGCGACGGCTTGCAGAATGAGGCCACCCACATCCCGACACCGGACAAAGTGGCGCTGATCGCCGCGCTGGCGGCGGCGGGGCTGCGGCGTTTCGAGGCGACCTCGTTCGTCTCGCCGAAGTGGATCCCTCGGCTGGCCGACGCTGAGGCGGTCCTGGCCGCCCTCCCTCACGACACCGGGGCGGTCTACGGCGGGCTGATCGCCAACGAGCGCGGCTACGACCGCGCCCTGGCGGCGGGGGTCCGCGAGGTGTCGGTCGTCGTCTCGGCCACCGAGGGGCATTGCCGCGCGAACCTCAATCGCCCGATCGCGGAGGTGCTTTCGGGCTTCGCCCCGATCGCGGCGCGCGGGCGGGCCGACGGGATCCGCGTGCGCGCCAACATCTCCACCGTCTTCGGCTGCCCGTTCGATGGCGTCCCGCCGATGGCCCAGGTTATCTCCGTGATTGAGCGGATCGCGGCGACCGGGATCGACAACATCACCCTCTCCGACACGATCGGCGTGGCGAACCCGCGCCAGGTCGGTGCGATCTTCGCCGAAGCGACTGCCGCCTTCCCGCGCGTGACCTTCGCCGCCCATTTCCACGACACGCGCGGCCTGGCGCTCGCCAACGTCGTCGCGGCCCTCGACGCCGGCGTGCGCATCTTCGACTCCTCGATCGGCGGGCTCGGCGGCTGCCCCTACGCCCCCAGCGCGGCGGGCAACGTCGCCACCGAAGACCTCGCTTTCGGGCTGGCCGAGATGGGGATCGCCACCGGGATCGACCTCGACCGCCTGCTCGACGCCGCCGAGCTCGTCGAACGCCTCGTCGCCCACCCGCTCCGGGCCCGCATCGACCGCCGCCTGCTCGGCGTGGGTGGGGCAGTCAGTAGTCGCTAGAGAGCCAGCCTAACTCTGAGAGGTGAGGGGAACGGGCGTGGGGGTTTACGCCGCGCCCATGGATAGGTATAGCGGTCGGATGTAGGGGCGTATTGCATACGCCCACCCGCCTTGCCTGTACGCAAACGTTTGTAGAAGCCCCGGCGCGGGTTGGGCGTATGTAATACGCCCCTACGTCCCACCTCCCTGCCCGTGTATCAACCGCTTCCGTCTCCCAGACTCTTATCCTTCTGGAACTGCGGGCCATCCGCGCCCAAATGACACAAAATATACGCCCCGCTCCCAATGTCGGGAGCGGGGCATTGCCACCATACACGAAAGCAGAGAGTCCGTCCCCTACGCCTCCGCCACGCAGCGGTTCACCAGTTCCCCGATCCCCTCGACCTTGCAGGTCACCGTCTGCCCGGCCTTCAGCCAGACCTGCGGATTCCGCCCCGAGCCGACGCCGGATGGGGTGCCGGTGGCGATGATGTCGCCCGGCTCCAGGGTGATGATCTGGCTGATGTAGGCCAGGATCTCGGCGGGCTTGAAGAGGAGATCGGAGGTGCGGGACGACTGCATCGTCTGCCCGTCGATCTCGGTCGTCAGCGCCAGATCGGAGGGGTCCAGTTCATCCTTCGTCACGAGGGTCGGGCCGACCGGCGTGCTGCCCTCGAACGTCTTGCCCTGGAGCCACTGCTCGGTCCGGCGCTGAAAATCGCGCGCCGAGACATCGTTGAGGACCGTGTAGCCCGCGACGACATCCATCGCGTTCGCGGCGGTCAGGTGCCGTCCCTCGCTGCCGATCACCAGCGCCAGTTCGACCTCCCAGTCGATCTTCTCCGAGACCTTCGGCAGCGTGATTGGATCGCGCGGGCCGATCAGGGCGCGGGTGTACTTGGCGAACAGGGTCGGGAACTTCGGCGGCTGCGAGCCCATCTCGGCGATGTGCGCCATGTAATTCTGCCCGACGCAGATGATCTTCGGCGGGCGCGGGATCACCGGCGCGAGATCGACATCGGCGTAGGCGTGGCGCGGGCCATCCGCCGTGCCGGCCGCTTGCAGACTCGCCGCCCCCCCCGCCAGGATCGCGCCGACATCGCCCCCCGGCAACTCGACGACGGTGTCGCCCTCCAGTCGCCCGGCGCGCGTACCGTTCGCGGTGCGGATTGTCACCAACTTCATGCCTAGCCCCCCATTCCAAATGACGAATGACGAATAGTCGTGCTACGGCGCGCATTGTGGCGCGGGTGGCTGATGGCGTCAAACAACGCCGAGTTTATCCGGTCACTCGCGCCGTCCAGCTCGTCGCGAACTGTTCCCCCGGTTCCAGCACGATCAGGCTCTCGCCACTATTAAACGCGTTCGCGGGGCAGGTCATCGGCTCGATCGCCAGGCCGAGACGGCGCGCGACGGGATCGGGGAGATTGTCGCCGGAGTAGACCTGGACGAAGCCGAACGCCCGATCGAGGGTCAGCGTCAGGGTCGGCGCGCCGCCCGCGCCCGCCAGGGTAATCCGGGCGCGACCATCCGGTTCGCGGTCGAGATCGGTGAAGCAGGTATCGAGCACCGTGTCCCCGATCGGGCGCGGCTGGCGGAAGTCGAGCGGCGTGCCGGACACATCCATCCGCCCGGTGGGGATCATCCGCTCATCGGTTTCCAGCGCCGTTCTCGCCGGCAAGGTCAGGATCGCGTCATCGATCCGGGGCGTGCCGATCGTGAAATAGGGATGGAAGCCGAGCCCGAACGGCAGTGCGGTCGCGCCGACATTCCGGGCGCTCGTGCTGACGTGCAGCCCCCCATCATCCAGGCGATACTCGACTTCGAGCGCGATCGCGAACGGGTAGCCCGACTGCGGGTGGACGAGCAGCCCGAGCGCGACGCGCGCCTCGTCCCGCGCGACCACCCCCCAATTCGCCCAGCGCACCAGACCGTGACTCGCGTTCTGCGCCTTCGCCTCGCTGATCGCCAGCTGATACCGCGCGCCGCCGAACTGATACGCGCCGCCCGCGATTCGATTCGGCCAGGGCATCAGGACTTGGCCGCGCCCGCCGGAACTCATCTCCCCCGGCGCGAAGCCGTCCAAGTACGCCCGCCCGCCGACCTCATAGGCGCGCAACGTCGCGCCCACCTCGGTGACGATGGCGCGCTGCGCGCCGTGCCGCAACTCGTACTGCTCGCCCGACGGCAGCACCGGCCCGACCGGCTGCGCTGACTCGCGAGACATCGCCCCTCCCTTCCCTGACGCACGCCCATACCGGGTGCCATCGTACCCGCTTACGAGGGCAGACGCCAACGAAGGCGAAAGCCAGGGCCAGCGCTCAGGGGCGGTGGGCTAGCACGGCTGGCGGCTGAACCCCGATCAAGTTCGCCACCACCATCAGCTGCCCGCGATCCATCCTCACCTCACAGCATCCCCGCCAACCGCTCGATCACCCCCTCCCAATGCGCCTTCATCGTCGCGCGCGCCGCGCCATCCGCCAGGTGCTCCTGGTGGAAACTGAGCGTGGACCCGCGACTCGCCGCCAGCACGCGCACTTGCACGGTCGAGGGCCGTGCCCAGCCCTGCGGCCGCCAGGTGAGCCGGATGTGAGACCAGGGCTTGTACACGCGCACCTGCCCGGTCGTCCCGTTGTCGAGGGTGTAGCGCGCGCCATCTTCCAGTTCGATCGCCCCGCCGAGCCAGGCGGTCATCCCCTCCGGCGAGAGGAGGAGTGACCACAACGCCTCCTCGCCGCACGGCAAGGTGCGCCGCACCCCGATCTGATAGCCGACATCCGCCGTCTTCCCGACCGTCTTCGTCTCCTCAGGCACCCGCACCCCCACTCCCGATGATCGCGATCGCCTCGACTTCGACCAGGAACGCGGGGTTCGCCAGCCCCGCCACGGTGAGCACCGTGATCGCGGGCGGGGGCTGCTCGGCACCCCAGATGCGCTGGAAGACGCCGAAGCCCCGGCGAAGATCCTGGCCCTGCACCACACAGATCGTCAACTTGATGATGTCGTGCAACGTGCCGCCGGCCGCCGCCAGGACGGTCGCCAGGTTGGCGCAGACCTGCTCCGTCTGCGCCGCCAGATCATCGCCGCCGACGATCCGCCCATCCGGTGCGACGGCATTCTGCCCGCCGATATAGACCGTCCGCGCCGCGCCCGAGACGATCACGGCCTGGGTGAACGCCGGGTTGGCGTGCATCCCCTCCGGGTTCAGGTGTCGCACTTCCACAGCCATAGCTGCCCCCCTCCTCATCGTGCGTGGCGGCTTCCGAGCCGCTACACTCCAGTCTAACGGTGAACGCGGGCAGGTTCGGCCCGCATTGACGACCGAGATCGCGGGGGCTTCGCCGGTGTACAGCCCGACAACCCGCCTGCTGACAATCCTCGAACTGCTGCAAGCGCGCCAGCAACGCAGCGGGGCGGACCTCGCCGCCCGCCTGGAGATCGACCGGCGCACGGTCCGCCGCTACATCACAATGTTGCAAGACCTCGGCATCCCGATCGAGTCAACGCCGGGGCGCTACGGCGGCTACCGCTTGCGCCCCGGCTTCACGCTCCCGCCGCTGCTCTTCAACGAGGACGAGGCGGTGGCGCTCGTCCTCGGGCTACGCTCGACGCGATGCCTCGGCCTCGCCGGGGTCACCCCAGCAGCCGAAGGGGCGCTGGCGAAGATCGCGCGGGTCTTGCCGGTGAGCGTGCGCGACCGGGTGACGGCGCTCGGAGAAGCGGTCGCGCTGGATCTCCCCCCGGCAGTCCGGCCAGCGCCGAGCCCGATCGTCGCCACCCTCGGCACGGCGGCCCAGGTGGGGCGGCGGATCACGCTGCGCTACCGGTCGCGCGATCGTGCGGAGACCGAGCGCGCGTTCGACCCGTACGGCGTGGTCTACTACGCGGGCTTCTGGTACACGGTCGGCCACTGCCACTTGCGCGCCGAGATACGCACCTTCCGGCTCGATCGTGTGGCGGGGGCCGAACTGTCCGCCGACGGGGCGACCTTCGCGCGCCCGGACAATTTCGATCCGCTCGACTTCGTGCGCCGCGCCCTCGCGACGACGCCGCGCACCTGGGCCGTCGCCGTGACCCTCTTCACCACGCGCGAAGAGGCCGCAGCCCGACTCCCGCCCGCGCTGGCCGCCTGCGAGGAAACGCCGGATGGCGTCATCCTGCGCGGCACCACCGATAGCCCGCAATGGCTCGCGGGGATCCTCGCGGGCCTCGAATGCGACTTCATCGTCCACGAGCCGCCCGAGTTGCGGGTCGCCATCCGTCGGTTGGCGACCCGCCTCGTCAATCTTGTCGACGAAGACGCCTCATGAGTGTGGACACTATGGTGGTGGCAGTTCGATCCAACTATAGCGTCCACACTGGCGCTCGCCGATCCCGAACGGCTGCTCGGGGAGATCGCCAGGAGGGCCGTGCTCTGCCTGGCGGGGGCGGCGGTCGGCGGTCGGTCGCGTTCGCCCTGCTCGGAGTGCGGGTAACGGTGGTCGATCTCAGGGCGGGCCATCGCGGTTGCATCGACCGGATCGATCTCTCCCGCGCGTCCGTACTAACGAGTCGGGGATCGTACGGTACACTTCCCAGAGCAAGCTGAGGCCGCGCGCTCATCACCCCGTCGCGCCAGCGATGGGGCGGAAACTGTGCGCGACGCGAGCGAGAACACCGGAGGGACCAGAGGAAGGGGATGACAAATTCCGTGAGCGACATGCGACTGACGATGATCGACGCGAGTGGGTCGGTGAGCTTCGTCGCCCCGGCGCACGGGGCGAAGGTACTGACCGCCGCGTGCAGCCGGGGGCCGGCGACGCTCGACGAACTCCTCCAGATCGCCCGCCCATTCGATGCGGAGATGGTCGATGGGGTGCTCGATGGGCTGGCGCTCTTCGATCGGCACAACGGCCCAGGGAACTACGCGGCGGTCAGCGACATGCTGGCGACCCTGAAGCCGCGCGATATGCCGCCATTCCGCGTGGTGGACGAGGCGACGCGCGCCGCCAGCCTCGCCCCCGTGTCCGCCGGGCTCGTCCTCTTCAATCTCCGGGCGCAACGGATCGTCCAGGTGCAGAACTCCTACAGCAGCCTGCTCCGGCGCGATCGCGGGCGCATCCGCACCTCCGGCGCCCCCACGCGGCACCTCTATCGCTACGAGTTGCCGGGGGAGTGGAGTTTGGTGCCGTAGTCGTGGGTCGTGGGTCGTGAGTCGTGAGTGGCTTGTTGTAGCGCATTGCTCGCTTAACGGGCACCGCGCCGGGGACACGTTCTCACGACTCACGACCCACGACCCACGACTCATTTCCTGTCCGCACGCTCCGCGCGCTTCGACTCGTTCGCGCCGTTGGACTTGTCGCCGCGACGACGGAGCATCCCACCGAAGAGCATTTGGCCGAACTGGCTGCCGATGGCCCCCTTGCTCAACTCGGACTCGGTCTCCTGCGCCAACTGGCCGTCGGTCCGCTCGGCGGTGGACCAGTCGGCGCGGGCATCGCGCGCCCTGGTGAAGAACTCGTGCAGCGCCTTGCCCTGCCCCTCGCCCTCGTCGGCGAGCACGGCCCGGAAGGCTTGCAGGTTGGCGGTGTACTCGTCGATCCAGCGCAGCACGCTCTCGCGGTTCGTCTGGCAGATGTCGCGGTGCATCTCCGCGCTACCGGCGGCGAGCCGCGAGACATCGCGGAAACCGCTCGCGGAGAGTAGCTTCATGTCGCGCCAGGCCGGGCTGGCGCTGACCGTGTTCATCAGGGTGCTGGAGAGGACGAACGGTAGGTGGCTGACGCCGCCGACGTAGCCGTCGTGCTCCCGCGCGTCGATGAACTGCGCCTCGGCATCCAGGGCCGCGATCAGGCCGAGGACCGTCTGCACCGCCGCCTCCGAGGCGCGCACCGACGGGCAGACGCACCACGTCGCCCCCTTGAAGAGGGTCGCCTCGGCGGCTTCGGTGCTCTGCGTCTTGCCGGCCATCGGGTGCCCGCCGACGAAGCTGCACGTCGTCGGCAGCTTCTCGCGCGCCCACTCCATCACGTCGCCCTTGGTGGAGCAGACGTCGGTGACGACCGAGCCGTGCTTGAGATGATCGCCGATCGTCTCGAAAACATCGGCCACCGTCCCCACCGGCGTCGCCACGATCACTAGATCGGCGTCGCGGACGACGGAGGGCATATCCCAACTCATCTCGTCAGTCGCCTTCATCCGCTTGGCTTGCTGCTGCTGGGACAGGTCGATATCGAAGCCGACGACGTGCAGTTTCTGGCCTCCGCCCCGCTCGCGCGCGGCCCAGTCGCGCAGGCCGAGGCCGATCGAGGTGCCGATGAGACCGAGGCCGATGATGGCGACCCTCTCCATTGCGGTGGCAATCCTTTCCGGGCAGCGGGGCACCGCTCTTGGGGAGCGCCGCCGCCTGATGAAGCGATAGATTTTGTCAAGTATAGCATCACGCGGGGGGGAGAAGACTGCCGATCGGGGCTATCGCGCGCGGCTTATGCGCGCGTGGATCTGACGCGGGCTGGCAGTTGAACCCCGAGGCTGCGCTCGGGACAAGGCCGCCAACCACTCGCGCATAACCCCTGGGCTATCGCACGACCGGCGCGGGCCAGAGCCTGACCGTCTTGTCGAAGCTCGCGGTCGCTAGGGCGTGTCCTCAGTTGAGGACGATGACGGTCGCGGCCAGATAGACGGCGGCGAGGAAGTTGCGGGCGGTCTCGTCGTAACGCGTGGCAATCGCGCGGAATTGTCTCAGCTTGCAGGAGGAATTCGCGATCAGG
>CADCWN010000361.1 GCA_902806415.1 uncultured Thermomicrobiales bacterium
AGGATCCCCGCCCCATCGCTCGTGCGCGCGTCGGCGCCGACCGCGCCGCGATGGGCGAGATTGTCGAGGGCGCGCAGCGCGGCGGTCAGGGCGCGACGGCTCGGCGTGCCGCTGACATCGGCGACGAAGCCGACCCCGCAGGCATCGTGCTCATAGGCCGGATTGTAGAGCCCTGCAGGCTGCCGCCCCCCTCGCAAGGCCGATGCAAACATATCCATCCGCGGTCCTCCTGCTCCTCAACATCGCGCGGTCGCGCGCCGTCGCTCATCTCATCGGGCCGGGAGATGCGCCCCTCCCGAGGCGTCCGCCGCCCGGTCGGCTGGGGATGCGGGTCTGCGCCGGGGTGAGCGCGACGTTTCTCCCTATCGCGCGTGGACTTGACTATACGGTTATCGCGGGGGTTGCTCGCGCCCGCCAGGCGGGACACGAGCGATGATGCCAAGGGTGGTCACGAACCGGCGGGCAAAGACGGCCCGCGCGATCGTCCGCGACCACCCTAGGTTCGGGAGGGCGCGAGCCTGGTCTCTCCCTCCGCCGGTTTGGCCTGGAGAGCCACCAGCATCCGATCACGACTCTCCAACAAGTGATCGATCAGGATTGCCCTGGCGGCGACAGCATCGCGCTCCCGCAGGGCATCGATAATTTGCTGGTGCTGATCGACAACGTTGTCGGAGTTCATGAATGGCGCGTCAAGGGCCGAGAGCAGCAGCCGAATCGGCGCGCACAGTTCGGTCCAGGTGCGGAGGAGGCGCGGGTTGCCGCCGGCCTCGCAGATCAGCTGATGGAAATGGAGATCGAGACCGAGGCGTGGGGCCAGCGTCGCGCGACCGGTCGAGGAGAGGGCGTTGAAATCATCCGCGACCGCCTGCAACGCATCGAGATCTTCGGGCGTGGCGACCTGCGCGGCTTGTTCGGCGGCGTAGCTTTCGAGGGCGATCCGCAGGCCGAAAATATCCCCGATCTCCTCGTCGGTCGGGTTGACGACCGTGGTGCCGCGATGCGGGTTGGTGACGACCAGCCCCTCCTGCTCCAGGTGGCGCAACGCCTCGCGGAGCGTCCCCCGGCTCACCCCGAGCCGCGCGGCCAGTTCGACCTCGCGGATCCGCTCACCGGCGGTGAAGCCACCCCCCATCAGCGCCTGACGGAGGGTGGTCAGCACCTCATCGCGCAGGGGGGTATAGGTCATGGAGGGGAGCGCGCCGCCGATGCCCATATCTCGCCTTCACCGCCCCGCAGGGGGACGTGTACATTTGCCGAATGTCAACATTTAACGCGAGTATACGGCGACTGTGAACTGGTGTCAAGGCTTTTGTACCAGCTACACGAACTCCGCTTGGGCTTCCAGCCCAAATCCTTTGTGCGCGATCGACGATATGCGACACTGTTCCCAGGATCTTTCACACTTGCTCATCACAGCGGAAGGCGGGGCGCATGGCAAGCGAAGAGCCAACAGCGGCACTGACGGCGCGTCGCGGGCATTTCCGACTGGAATCGGGCCATCACGGCGACCGGTGGTTCGGTCTCGACGCGCTCTTCCTGCGACCGCAAGCATTAGGACGCCCGGCGGCGGATTTGGCGCGCCTGCTCGCCGCCGCCCACCCCGAGGTTATCTGCGGCCCGCTGGTCGGCGGGGCCTTCCTGGCGCAACTCGTCGCCGCCGCGCTCGGCGCGGAATTCGTCTACACCGAGCGGTCGGCTGCCCCCGCCGGCGCGGGGCTCTACGGGGCGCGTTACCACTTGCCGACCGGGTTGCGCGCCAGCGTGCATGGCCGACGAGTGGCGATCGTGGACGACATCATCAACGCCGGCTCCGCGATTCGCGCGACCGCCGCCGAGTTGGCGGCGTGCGGCGCGCGGGCAGTGGCGTTCGGGGCATTGCTCACGCTGGGGACCGCCGGGGCCGACTTCGCCGCCGGCGAACAACTCCCCCTGATGAGCCTCGCCCAACAGGGAAGCGGCCTCTGGTCACCGGAAGGCTGCCCCCTGTGCGCCGCGGGCCTACCACTGGAAGAGGTCGGTGTCACGCCATAGACGCCCGCTGTAACCGGTGACACGCCGCCGCGTTACGATGGAGCAGACGCAGCATTCCACGCCGGGGGCGACCGGCTACACCTCTCCCGATCCAGCGCCGTCTCTTCCCTTCATACCGGAGTCGCAGCGCGATGCCGATCCTGCTGCTCAAGACCTTCCGCGATCTGCGGCACCGCACGCTGCGCTCGTTCCTGACCCTGCTCGGGATCACGATCGGCGTGGCGGGGGTCGTCGCGATCTCCTACACCGCGCGCAATCTGGCGGCGGCGCAGGGGGCGGTCTACGCCGCCGCCAGCCAGGCCGACATCAGCGTCGGGACCGGCGATCTCTCCCCGACGATCCGCAACGTGCTGGAACGCCTGCCGAATGTGGCGCTCGTCGAGCCGCGCGTCTACAACTTCACGCGCACGGCGACCGATCTCGACGCCACCCGCTGGGTCGATCTGCGCCTGATCGGCGTGGGCGACTTCGGCCAGATGCAGATCAACCGGGTCGAGCTGCTCGAAGGTCGCTTCCCCGGCACCGGCGAGATCGCGCTCGACGCCAGCGCGCGGAACCTGCTCGACGTGCGGCTCGGCGACACGATCTTCACCCGCGCGCGCGCCGCCGATCGGCCGGTCGCGCGCCGACTCGTCGGCTTCACGCGGACCCCCGCCGCCCTCGACGCCGCGATCCTCAACCAGGCGACCGGCTACGCGCCGATCGCCGACGCGCGCAAGGCGGCGGGGCTGGTCGGCGACAACCGCCTCCTCATCCGCCTCGAAGCGCCGGACGAGGCGGGCGCGACGGCGGGGCGGATCGGGCGCATCCTCGGCGGGCGCGGCGTGCCGGTCAGCTTCATCACCATCCGCGACCCGGAGAATGCCGAGGGACGCCGGGAATTGGCGACGGTGCTGCTGCTGCTGACCGCCTTCTCGGCGCTCGGCGTTGTCCTCAGCGGCTTCTTGGTCGGCAACACCGTCGCGGCGATCATGGCGGAGGAGATGCGGCAGGTCGGGACCATGAAGGCGCTCGGCGCGGGCCGCGCCCGCCTCATCCGCGCTTACCTCCTCCCCGCCACCCTCCTCGGCACCGGCGGCGTAGTGATCGGTCTGCCGGTGGGGATCGGCGGCGGGGGCGCGCTGGGCACCTTCCTTGCCGGGCTGCTGGGCCTGCGGCTCCCCCCGCCGAATCTGGCGACGCGCGAGCCGCTGCTGGCCCTGGCGGTGGGGCTCGGCGTGCCGATCGTCGCGGCGGTTATCCCGGCGTGGCGCGGCGCGGGGACGCCGGTCAGCGCGCTGGTCCGCTCCTACGGCGTCGCGGCGGCGGACGGTCGCCGCGCCCTCGATCGCCTGCTCCAGCCGGTCGGGCGGGTCTCGGCCCTGGCGCTGATGGCGCTGCGGGCGGGGGGCCGCCGCCCGGCGCGCACGACGATCACGGTCCTGGTCATCGCGATCAGCGCGGCGGCGTTCCTGGCGACGCAGACGCTCAACAGCTCGGTGCGCGGGACGGTCGACGCCCTCTACGGCGTCTACGCCGCCGACGCCTACCTCAGCGTCGGCGCGGCGACGACCGTGCGCTACGCCGACGATCTGGGCCGCCTCCCCGATGTCGCGCGGGCGGAGGCGTGGGCGCGCACGGGCGGCTTCATCGGGCCGCTCGGCGTCGATGTCTGGGGGGTGCCGACGGATACGGAGCTCTACCGCTACCGCCTCGTCGCCGGGCGCTGGTACAGCGGGCAGCCGCGCGAACTCGTCGTCACGACCGATCTCGCGCGCGACCTCGGCCTCGTCCCGGATCAGATCATCGAGGTCGATATCGGTGCCGAGCGCCGTCCGTTCACGATCGCGGGGATTATCGACGACGAGAGCACCTATCTCGGCTCGACCGCCTCGGGCAAGCTCTTCATGACCGTCGCCGACGTCAGCGGGATGACCCGCTACGGCGATCGGGCGAATCTCTTCGCGCTGGCGCTGGAGCGCCGCGAGCCGACGGAGGTGGACGCCGCGCTGACCCGGATCGAGTATGCCACGCGCGGCCTCTCCACGAGTGCCTACGCGGCCTATTCCGACAAGGCGAGCACGCTGCAAGCGGTCCGCATCCTCGACCTGCTGCTGCGCGCGATGGTGACGATCATCGGGCTGGTCGGCGCGGCTGGGATCACCAACACCCTCATCCTCAACGTTACCGAGCGGCGGCGCGAGATCGGGATCATGCGCGCGATCGGCGCGCGGAGCGGCCACCTCCTGCAACTGCTGCTGGTCGAGGGGCTGGCGCTCGGGCTCCTCGGGCTGGCCCTTGGCTTCGCGCTCGGCCTCGCGCTCGCCCGCGCCCTGGTCGAGCTGACCGGGGCCTCGCTCTTCCGCCTGGATTTCCGGCTCACCCCCGCGACCCTCGTCGCCACCGCCGCGCTCGCGCTTGGCCTCGCGCTCGTCGCCAGCGTCGGCCCCGGCCTCCTCGCCGCCCGCCTGCGCCCGATCGAGGCGTTGCGCTACGAGTGAACCCGAAGTGCTCTTCGCCCCGGCTACGTGATAGCGACCCTGGCGCGCGCCGACGGGTGATCCCGTCCCAGGCGGGGGCGCAGGGGCGAGCGCGGTCCTCAGCTCACGGCTTGCTTCACGAGCGCGGCGATCCTGGCCTCTGTGGCGGGGGTCAGCTCCTTCAGCGCGAAGGAGGTCGGCCACATGGCGCCGTCGTCGAGGTTCGCCGAGTCGTTGAAGCCGAGTGTCGCGTACCGCGACTTGAACTTGTCTGCGGCCGTGAAGAAGCAGACGACCTTGCCGTCCCTGGCATAGGCGGGCATTCCGTACCAGGTCTTCGGCGCGAGGGCTGGCGCGGTGGCCGTGATGATCGCATGGAGCCGCTCGGCGATGACGCGATCCGATTCCGGCATCTCGGCGATCTTCGCGAGCACGTCGCTTTCTCCGTCCACCTTCGCGCGCGGGCCGCGTCGCGTTTCCGCCTTCACCTCCCGGGCGCGCGCCACCATCGCGTCTCGCTCCTCGTCCGTGAATGCCTTGGACTTCTTGTCGAGCGCGGTGGCACTCTTGGCGGGCTTCTGCGCGTCCTTCATCGCGGTCTCCTCCTCTGCGAGATCTGCTGGCGACGACCCGCATGCTCGTGAGCCGCCGCCCCCGTCGCCCCTCTGGCGAACCCGAACGGCGGATCCTGCCACGATCTGTCCCCCGATCCTCTCGCCGGGCGTGGGGCGCTCAATGATGACACCGTTGCGGCGCTTAGTCGCGCGGCCCCAACAATGAGCTATTGCCCGCAGTGCCGCGCACCAGTCCCAGCCCCCGATTGCCGCCCGGCGCGGCCCCCTCCGCCGTCCCCTTGCGCTCGGCCTCCTCCTGTTCGAGCTCGCGCAGGCGCATCCGGGCGGGGGTGTGGCCGGGGATGTAGGCGAGCAGGAGGCGCAGTTGCTGCCGCGCTCGCGCTGCGTCACCATCGGCCGCGGCGAGCTCGGCGATCGTGAAGAGGTAGGAGGCGAACTCGTTGGCACCGAACGCGGCCCGATCGATCAGCGGGATGAGCAGGGTGCGGGCCTCGTCGCGCCGCCCCTGGCTGATCCGCAGCGAGGCGAGCGTGGCGCGGGCGATGACCGAGTCGGCGTCGCCCGCGAGGGCGCGCGCGAAGTGCGCGTCCGCCGCCGCCTCGTCGTTGTTGACGAGCGCGATCAGGCCGAGTTGCTGCTCCGCCTCGGCGAGCGACGGATCGATCGCGAGCGCCTGCCGATAGGCGCGCCCCGCGCCCTCGATGTCGTCGTGCGCGCGGCGATCGATCGCCTTATCCATGAACTTGGCGACCGCCGCCGGATAGGGCCGCGCGGCATCCTCCGTGGAGATCTCGTAGCGCGGCGGCGACATCTCCTGATACCGCCCATCCTGCCAGAGGAGGAGCGGGCGGGCGGCATCGACCAGACCGTCGCGGCGCAGGAGGAGCGCGGCGTGCAGGCGCGTCTCGTCCGGCCCGAGCCGCCCGAAGGCGAAGGTGCGGACCGCCTCGACCGCCTCCGGCGTACCGACCCGCAGGAGCAGCCCGACCGCGTTCGCGGAGGAAAGCTCGTCGCCCATCCAGAGCGAGGCGCAGAACGCGGGCAGGAAGGTCGGCGCACCGGCCAACACCGCCCGCATCGCGTCCTGGCGATCCGCCGTGTCGGCGTTGGCGGGGTCGGCGGCGACCCGGTTCAGTTCCTGATCGATCCGCTCGGCGACCTTCTGCGGCAAGAGTTGGGCCGGATCGATCGCCGGGAAACGCCGTCCGGGCGGGGTCTCGCTCAGTTGCAGGGCCTCGGATAGGCGCGCGGCGACCGGGTTCGGCTCCAGCTCGCGCAGGGCCGCCGCCGCCGCGGGCTTCCGGTTGACGTTGGCGAGCGACGCGCCGAGCAAGATCAGCCCATTGTCGCTGACCGTTTCGCGCGGTTGCGGTTCCAGGGCGGCGATCACCCTCTCGTCCTGCTCCAGGAACATGAACGCGCTCGCCGCCTGCTCGAAGAGGAAGAACTCGCCCTGCTCGTCGCCCTGGTCCTGGCCGCGCGCGAGGGTCCGCTCCGTGACCGCCCAGAGGTGATCCGCGTGGGGGAGTGCCTCGTCACGCCGCCCGAGGATCGTGAGATAGCGCACCAGCCCGGCACGGCCATGCACGTCGTCGGGGTCGGTGGCGAGGACGCGCCCGAGTGTCTCCAGCGCCGCGTCGAAGTTGCCCAACTCGAACTGGCAGAGGGCCAAGTCGTTCAGCGGCGCGACCCAACCGGGCAGGATGCGCGAGGCGTCGCGGAAGTGCCGCTGCGCCCCGAGATAGTCGCCGCCCTCCATCGTGCGCAGGCCGCGCTCCAGGAGCAGGCCCGCCCGCTCGGCCTCGGCGGGCGCGACGCCGTAGTTCGCCGCGAGGCCGCGCATCGCCTCGTCGAGCGCGTCGCGCAGACCCTCGATCTGGGCCAGTTCTTCGTCATCCGGCTCTTCTTCGAGATAGCGACGGACCGCGCGCAGGGCGTGGACGATCCGCCCCTGCCCCTGATAGACGCCGGCCAGGAGTCGCCAGAGGCTGGCATCGGCGGGATCGAGGCGTTGCGCCTCCTCCCACCGCTCGGCGGCGCTGCGGAGGTCGCCGATCTCCCCGTAGGCCATGCCGAGGAGCTTGGAGAGGATCGCCTCGCGCGGATGCTCCTCACGCAGCGCTTCAAGCAGCAGGAGCGCCTCGAGGAACTGGCCGGTGTCGAGCATCCGGACGATCTCGTTGATCGTCTCGTTCGTCAGCGGCGGGAGTTGATCGGCCGGGATGAGCGATTCCCGACCCTTGCCGCGTTTCTGCCTCGCCATCCCGCCACACCCCCCCGTCTCTCATCCGCCGCGCCGGGCGAGGCCGAAGCCTCGGGCGCGGCATCGCAATCGGAGCTAGTGTACCACGATGATCGCGCCTCCCCCGTTATCGAGTGCTGAGATCAGCCCTCGTCGGCGGCGACCGACGCGCCGCCGACGAGGGGGAAACGCCGTGACGAGAAGCGCGGGTCGATCGTTCATTGGCGGGAGTGGCGGATGAGGGCGGGTGCTATACTCGACACGGCAGTCCACACGACGAGGATCTCGCGAGCGAGGGCGCGCGGCGCGCGATCTGGCGGCACGGGGCGATGACCGAATCGCGCGCGATGGCGGGCGGAGGGATAGGGCCGGGCGATATGACGATACGAATCCTCCTCGTGGATGACCACAGCGTCGTGCGCCAGGGGCTGCGAATGTTCCTCGGGCTCGATCCGGACCTGGAAGTGATCGCCGAGGCCTCGGACGGGGCCGAGGCTTTGCGCCTGGCACGCGAACTGCGCCCCGATGTCATCCTGATGGACCTCCTGATGCCAGTGATGGACGGTGTGACCGCGATCGGCCACCTGCGCCGGGAATTGCCGGACACCGAAGTCCTGGCCCTGACGAGCGTCCTGGAAGATGATAAGGTCGTCGGGGCGGTGCGCGCGGGGGCGATCGGCTATTTGCTGAAAGACACGCAAGCCGAAGAACTCGTGCGCGCGATCAAGGGCGCGGCGGCCGGGCAGGCGCAACTCTCGCGCGCGGCGGCCGAGCGGCTGATGCGCGAGGTGCGCGCGCCGGAGAGCCCGGAGGCGCTGACCGAGCGCGAGACCGATGTGCTGCGCCTCCTGGCGACCGGGCAGTCGAACAAGGAGATCGCGCGCAACCTGACGATCAACGAGAGCACCGTGAAAAGCCACGTCAGCAACATCCTCAATAAGCTCGGCGTGCAAGGCCGCACCCAGGCCGCGCTCCACGCCGTGCGGATCGGCCTTATCCCTGCCGCCGCGCTGGACAAGCAGGTCTGACATTCGATCGAGAAATGACGGGCCAAAGAGTCGGCATCGTCTTCATGCGCCGCGCACCGGGGGAAATCAACAAGCTACTACAAATTATCTAGCAGCAAAGCGCGCGCGATGGCTCCGCCCCATCGCTCTCTACGCACATCGCCGCCGAGGGAGGCCCGCGTCGCACCTTGCGACCCGCCTCCACGCGTGCGAGAATCCTGCGAACCTTTGTTCTCATGCGGGGGAGGGTCGGGGCGCTATGGTGGTGGTGGGCAGGGGGGCGATTGAGCGGGCGATCACGTCGACGGTCGTGCGGCGGCTGGCGATCACGCGGCAGCGGCTGGCGGGGCCACGCCCGGCGGCGGGTGCGGCGGGGATCGTGGAAGTTGCGCGCGATCTCGGGGCACTCCAGATGGACCCGATCAATGTCGTCGCGCGCACGCAACTCCTCGTTTTGCGGAGCCGCCTGCCGCGCTTCGCCCCGGCGGACCTCGACATCGTCGCCCACCGGGAGCGCCAGTTGTTCGAGTACTGGGCGCACTGCGCCTCGCTCGTGCTGACCGAGGATTACCCGATCCACCGGATGCTGATGCGCTCCCGACTGGCGGGCGACAGCGCCTGGGAGGATCGCTCGCGCAGTTGGGTGACCGAGAACGGCGCACTGGCCGATTACATTCTCGACCGACTGCTTAAGGAAGGCCCGCTGCCGCTGACCGCGTTCGAGGATCGGGCCGTCTCCGGCTGGACCTCCACCGGCTGGACGAGCGGGCGCAACGTCGCCCGGATGATCGACCATCTCTGGCTCCGTGGCGATGTGATGGTCGCCGGGCGCAGCGGGATCCACCGCCTCTGGGATGTCACCGCGCGCGTCCTCCCCGCCTGGACCCCGCGCGAGGAGTGGGATGAGCGGCGAGTGGTGCGCGCGGCGGCGCAGCGGGCGATCCGCGCCCTCGGCGTGGCGCGCCCGGCGCAGATCACGCAGCATTTCACGCGCGGGCGCTATCCGGGCCTCGCGGCGGTGCTGGCCGAGCTGGTCGCCGAGCGGGCGATCGTGCCGGTGGCGATCGCCGGGGCAGGGTCGGAGGCGGACCCGAAAGCGTGGGCCGGGCCGTGGTATGTCCACACCGCCGATCTGCCGCTGCTCGACCAACTCGCGTCCGAGCCGGACGGCGCTGGCTGGGGGCCGCGCACGACCCTCCTCTCGCCGTTCGACAACCTGATCTGCGACCGGAAGCGCACAAGGCTGTTCTTCGACTTCGAGTTCACGATCGAGATCTACGTCCCGAAGGAGAAGCGGCGCTGGGGCTATTACGTCCTGCCGATCCTCCACGGCGACCGCCTGATCGGGCGGATCGATCCTGCGATGGACCGCGCCAACGGTCGCCTGACGATCAACGCCATCCACGCCGAGCCGACCGCCCCGCAGGGGGTGCGCGTCGGTCGTGCCGTCGCCAAGGCGATCGCCGAACTCGCCGCCTTCCTCGGCGCGAAAGAGATCGTCTACGGGAGCGCCCCCCCGACGGGTTGGGCCAAGGGGTTTGCGTAGGGGGTAATCCGTAGTCCATAGAGCAGGGGTGGTGGTCTTCGCGGAAGGCTATACCGTCACTAGCGCCGCGCTCCCCGCGGCGGGGAGGCCGAGCGCTTGTGCTACTATGCCCACACGAAAATCATAGACCGCACGCCATAGAGAGGAAGGTGGGGGATGAGCGCGAATCAGCGGAAGGTGATCATCACGGCGGCGATCACCGGGGGGATCCACATCCCGACGATGTCGCCGTATCTGCCGATCACGCCCGACCAGATCGTCGAGGAATGCGTGCGGGCGCACGAGGCGGGTGCGGCGGTCTGCCACATCCACGTCCGCGACCCGGAGACCGGCCAGCCGGTGCCGCGCCTCGATCTCTTCCATGAGGTCGCCTCGCGGGTCAAGGCGCGCTGCGATGTCGTCCTCTGCACCACGACCGGCGGCGCGCCGGGACAGACCCCGCCCGAGCGCCTGGGCGTGGTGAACGAGCTCTCGCCCGAACTGGCCTCCTGCAACATGGGCTCGATGAACTTCGCCCTCTTCCCGCTGGCGGAGCGCTACAAGGAATACAAGCACGATTGGGAGCGCCCGTTCCTGGAGGGGACGACCGAGCATATCTTCGCCAACACCTTCGGCGGGATGAAGTATTTCATCGAGACGATGCAGGAGCAGGAGACCCGGCCCGAGTTGGAGATTTATGACATCGGGATGATCAACAATGCGGCGTATATGGTCAACGCCGGGATCCTCCAGCGCCCGATCTACATCCAGTTCGTCCTCGGTATCCTCGGCGGCGTGCCGGCCACGGTCGAGAATCTGGTGATGATGCACGGTCAGGCGCGGCAGCTGCTGGGCGACTTCCAATGGTCGGTCGCGGCGGCGGGGCGGTTCCAGTTCCCGATTGCGCTCGCCGCCCTGGCGATGGGCGGCAATGTGCGGGTCGGGCTGGAGGACAGCGTCTACATCGGTAAGGGCGAGTTCGCCAAGAGCAACGCCGATCAGGTGGCGAAGATGGTCCGCATCATGCGCGAGCTGAGCATCGAACCGGCGACCGCCGACGACGCGCGGCAAATCCTCGGGCTGAAGGGCAGCGGGGCGGTGAAGTTCTAGCCCGCCCGACTCATACCTATCTGGCGCGACAGCAGCCGCCCCCGGCTTACCGGGGGCGGCCGGGGCAGGCTCTCGCTGTCAGGTCGGCATGACCGATCAGTGATAGAAGTACGGATCGAGGACTGACACCTTGGTAATCTGATCGATCGGCAAGCCGTTGCGCTCGGCGGCCTGCCGGATCGCTTGCGGGTTCGGCCCGTCGTAGATGCAGAACGTCTTCCGCTTGTCCTCGGTGACGTAGGAGTGGACCCAGGTGACGTGCACGTCGGCGTTGCAGCCGATGATCCCACGTGCTGCCGCCTCGCCCTCCTCGGAAACAGGCAACCCCAAACCGTCGGGGAAGGTTCGCTCGACCATGTACCGTGGCATCGGTCCGCCTCCGTGTCGTTACGCGCCAATCGCCGATACGACAATTCTGCCGAATCTGCCGCGGGCACACATCGGTAGCCCCCCCTACTTTGGCGATGCGTCACCCCCAATTTGCGGGAGGAGGCCGAGGCGGGCGGCGGCGCGCACCGCCTCGGCGCGGGAGCGCGCTGCGAGCTTGGCGAGGATCGCCGAGATATGGTGCTCCACCGTCTTGGGCGAGAGCGAGAGCCGGGCGGCGATCTCGGCGTTGCGCAGGTCGGCGGCGAGGAGCCCGACTATTTCGAGTTCGCGCGCGGTCAGCCCGGCGGCGTTGGTGCGGGTCGCCGGTCGTGGACCACGCGGGATGGCCCGCGTCCCACGCTCGCGCAGCCGTCGCGCGACAGACTGTGCCATCGGTCGCGCACCCAGACGCTCGAAGATAGCGAGCGCCCGGCGTAGCGCCGCCTCGTCGTCGGTCTCGGCCAGCGCGCGCGCCGCTTCGTAGGGGCAGCCCAGCTCCTCCCAGCGCGCCGACGCCCCGGCCCAGTCGCCCGTAGCCTGGCGGGCGAACGGATTTGGCAGCAGGCCCGCCAGGTCGACCCGGTCGCCCGCGCGCGCGAGCCAGTAGCCCAACTCGGCGGTGAACCAGGTGTGTCCGTGGCGCTTGGCGAGCGGGTACGTCGCCCGCACCTCCCCCACCATGCCTCCCGGGTCGCCCAGCAGCACCGCAGCCTCGGCGCGTGCCGCGCGGACCGGGGCCAGGCGCTGCAGGGTCCCCGTCCGCGCCGCAAGTTCGAGCGCTTCGTCCAGGGGGGGCATGACCTCTGGATCGCCGCGGCGCGCCCGGACCCGCCCGAGCGCCACCAGCGCCATGATCCGGCTGATCGCGGCGCTCGTCGGGCGGCGGATCACCGCCAGGGCGTCGTC
>CADCWN010000362.1 GCA_902806415.1 uncultured Thermomicrobiales bacterium
GACACGCCGAGCCGAGCACGGGCCGCCTCCGCTCGACCCAGCGGGATCCGGCGGAGCGCTGGTCCTTCAGCCCTAGGAGGCGTGAGCGGCGTATTCATCCGGTGAGGACCGCGGTGTTGGCGGGTTGACTGGGTCAGCGTCCCTGGTCGGCGATCAGCTGCTCGAGCAGTTCGACACCGGCGCGGGTGAACGCGAGCGTCGCTTCCTCTCCGGGTCCGTAGACCCAGAGCCGCCCGTCCTCCGGCTCGAGGCCGAGGGCGATGTCGTCGAGGCGTTCCTCGTCCACGTCGAGCATCCCGGCCACGCGGGCGATGGTGTAGACGAAGCTGATGGCGGCCATCGTCAGGCGGCCTTCGCGGCAGCCTCGGTGGCCGCACGCTGCCAGTTCCACGGCAGCAGTTCGTCGAGGCGGGATGCCGGGTGGTCGGCGATGCGGGCGAGGACGTCGGCGAGCCAGGCGCGCGGGTCCACGTCGTTCAGCTTCGCCGTGACGATGAGGGAGTAGATCATCGCGGCCCGCTCGCCGCCGCGGGGGCTGCCCGCGAACAGCCACGACCGCCTGCCGAGGGCCACGCCGCGGAGCGCGCGTTCCGCGGCGTTGTTCGTGAGGCAGATCCGCCCATCGCCGAGGAACCGGGTGAACGCGACCCAGCGCTTGAGGGCGTAGTCGAGGGCTTTGGTGAGGTCGTTGTGACGGGACATCTTGCCCCGGGTGTCGAGCATCCAGGCGTGGAGGTCGGCGACGAGCGGGGCGACGACGGCCTTGCGGTGGGCCAGGCGTTCGGAGATGGGCCTGCCGGTGACCTCCCGCTCGGCGTCGAACACCCGGTCGATGCGCCGGACCGCCTCGGCCGCGAGCGGGGCGCGGGCGACCTCGGCGAGCTCGAACACCTTGCGACGGAAGTGCGCCCAGCACGCGGCCTCGCTGATCGGTCCGGGCTTGCGGTCGGGGGCGTAGAGGTCCGCGAACCCGGCGTAGGCGTCGGCCTGGAGGATGCCGCTGTAGGAGGCGAGGTGCGTCTTCGGGTGCTCGGCCGTCCTGTCACGCGAGAAGTAGAACACGGCCGCGGGCGGGTCGGGTCCCCCGAACGGCCGGTCGTCGCGGACGTAGGTCCAGAGCCGGGCGGTGACCGTCTTGCCCTTCGCCAGGAGCGGGACGGTGGTGTCGTCCCCGTGCAGCCGGGCGGCAGCGTGGACGTGGGCCCGGATGAGGGCGTGGAGTGGGGAGAGGGCGGCCGCCGAGGTGCCGACCCAGTCGGCGATCGTGGACACGCTCAGCTCCACCCCCTCGCGGGCGTAGGTCTCGGCCTGGCGATGCAGGGGCAGGTGCTGGCCGAACTTCGCTTCCAGGATCATCGCCAGCAGGCTCGGCCCGGCGCGTCCGCGGGCGATGGGGTGGAACGGTGCCGGGGGTTGGGTCACCGCCTCGCAGGAGCGGCAGGAGTGCCTCTCCCGCACTGTCTGGATCACCCTCCACGAGCGAGGGATCACCTCCAGCGTCTCGGTCACGTCCTCGCCCAACTTCGACAGCTTGCCCCCGCAGCACGGGCAGGCCGACTGCGACGGAATCACCACCCGCTCGCGCGGCAGGTGCGCGGGGAGCGGGCCGCGGGAGGGCTTGCGCCGCGGCGGTCCCTCGGGCCGGGGCGCCCCCTTCACCTCGGCCAGGTCGGCCCTCGCCGCGTCCTCCGCGGCCGTGGCGACCAGTTCGCCCAACTCGAGTTCCAACTGGTCGAGCAGCTTGCGTCCGCGCTCGGAGGACGCCCCGAACTTGTCGTGCCGGAGCTTCGCGATGACGAGCTTCAGGTGCGCGATCATCGCCTCCGCGCCCGTCGCGCGGGCCTCGGCCGCCACACGGGCCTCGCGCTCCGCGGCCAGCGCCGCGCGAAGCGCGTCCACGTCGTCGGTCCTCTCTGGCGCGGGCGTCACGCCAGGAGTGAATCAGAGGACGCGCCGCGCCGCCAGCGCCATCCTCACCGCACCGGCGCGTCGCGGATCAGCCCGCGACCCGCGGCCTGTGCGTGTAGCGCGGGTTCCTCCAGTCGATCCCGTCGAGCATGTAGGACAGCTGCGAGGCGGAGATGGAAACCGCGCCGTCCGTCGCGCTCGGCCACAGGAACCGCCCGTGCTCCAACCGCTTCGCGTAGAGCGACATCCCGAGCCCGTCGTGCCAGAGGATTTTTACCAGATCGCCTCTGCGCCCACGGAACACGTAGAGGTCGCCCGCGTGGGGATCGCGCCCGAGCACCTCCTGCACCTGCAGCGCCAACCCGTTCATGCCACGCCGCATGTCGGTGTGACCCACCGCGAGCCAGACGCGGACACCGGAAGGGATGGGGATCACCCGCGGACCGCCGCGACCAGCCGCCTCAGCGCGGGCAGGCTCACGCCCTCCGCCACCCGCAGGATCGTGCCATCGGGCAGCACGATCTCGACTGGGCGGTCGGCCTCGGGCGCACGTTCACCGCACGGGGGCGAGGATGGCACCGCGGCGGCCTCCGTCGGTTCCGGCGCTGGCAACTCCGCGATCACCCGCACCGGCACGAACACCGCCGTTTCCTCAACCAGCCGCCCCCGCCGCCGCGCCTCCCGCCATTGCCAGATCAGGCCCCGGCTCACGTCATGCCGCCGCGCCACCTCGTTCAGCTTCGCGCCGCCATCGATCTCGGCGAGGATCCGCAGCTTTTCCTCCGGACGCCACCGCCGCCGACGCTCAACACCGGTGATGATCTCCATCCCGCCATCCCCCGCCTGCCCTTACCGGCGCTCATAAGAACGCCCGTAAGATCAGCAGACACCCGCGCCTGGGAAGGCGGCCTACGCCGGATGGCTACAGAGGAAGTGGTCACCATTGGACACGTCCTGCAACGAGCTGGCGCGGCCTCGGTCTGTGTGCTCCATATCTCTAAATGTTATTGTTATCGTTATTAATGCGCCCATCCGGCGAATTAATTCGCCGTCCTTCGTGTCTATGGCCGCGACGGCGACCGAGCACGGCACAGGGGTTTCAACAGTTTGCGTGGCCCCGGTAACCGGCGTTAGCGCTGCTAGGACGGTTGCGGCCAGGATGACGGCAGGTTTGTTCATGGTGGCTCCCATTGCCTCCTTCGTTTGCAGCGGGCCGTCATTCTCACTCGCATCAACCCCGCTCCGCGGC
>CADCWN010000363.1 GCA_902806415.1 uncultured Thermomicrobiales bacterium
CTGCCAACCTCCGCGCTGATTCACCCACCGTCCCTGGTATCCTGGCCTACTTCGGTAGGCTTTGTGGCCGCAGGCAGGGAGCGCCGACTTGTCCCGTGCATAGTCACGGGGATTCAATCGGCGGACCACCGCCTCGCCAACAGCCGCTTGATGCCGGATCAACGAGCTTGCCCCCTCTCCCTTTCCCCTCTCTGTGTCCTCTGTGCGCTCTGTGGTTCACCTTCGTCTCCGTCCCCGACCACGCCGTTTGGGCTATACTCCCCCCCTTCGCAGCAAGGGGATGAGGGAGACAGTGAGCACTATGGGACGGGGGAGTACCATCGCCGCGCGCGTGACTGGGCGCGGGCCGCTGATGGCGATCGGCGGCGCGGAGGACAAGGTCAAGGAGCGCGTCATCCTGCGCCGCTTCGTCGAGTTGGCGGGCGGCGCGGCGGCGCGGATCGCGATCATCCCGACGGCATCGAGCATCGAGGACGCGGGGCAGCGCTACAAGGCGATCTTCCTCACCCTCGGCGTCGCCACGGCGGAGGTCGCCTACGTCGCCGACCGGGCGGCGGCGCTCGATCGGGCCACCGCCGCGCCACTCGCCGGGGTGACCGGGATCTTCATCGGCGGCGGCAATCAGATGCGGCTGGCCGCGATCCTCGGCGGCACGCCAGTCGAGGCGCTGATCCACGAGCGCCACGCGGCGGGGGCGGTCGTCGCCGGGACGAGCGCGGGCGCGTCGATCCTCTCGCGCCACATGGTCGCGATCGGCGCGAGCGGCGCCGGGCCGCGCGCCCGGATGGCCCAACTGGCGGCGGGCTTCGGCCTGCTCGACGGCGCGATCGTCGATCAGCACTTCCGCCAGCGCGACCGGATCGGCCGCCTGCTGACCCTCGTGGCGCTCAACCCCTCGCAACTCGGCCTCGGCGTCGATGAGGACACCGCCGCGATCATCGCCGCCGACGGCGAGATGGCAGTGCTGGGGCGCGGCACGGTGCTGGTGGTCGATGGGCAGCGGATGACCAGCGACAGCGCCGGGCAGGCCGACGGTCGCCCGCTGAATATGACCGACGTGACCCTGCACGTCCTGGCCGACGGCGCGCGCTACGATCTGCACGGGCGTCGACCCCTCGCTATCCCCCTCCCGCCGTCCGGCGAGGATCCGATCGCGCAGGCCGCCCGCCGCCTGCTCTACCGCGCGGTGCTGGCGACCGACGATGGGCGCGACGGATAGGGACAAGCTCCCCCACCATCGCCCGCCCGCGATCTGCTATAAGAGGCGCAACAGATCGCGCGGCTGCCCCTGCTGGCGGCGCGCGATTCGCCATCGCCCCACAGCAATTCGACGGCTTGCGCGAGGGCAGAGCAGCGGGGGAACAGCATGGGCATGAAAATTCTCGAGACGCAGATCTATCGCGGCGCGAACTACTGGGCACCGATGCCGGCGATCCGGTTCCTGCTCGACATCGGCGAGTTGGAGGAGCGCCCAACCAATCTCATCCCCGGCTTCTACGAGCAGCTGACCACCACCCTGCCGACAATGTACGAGCACCGTTGCTCGGTCGGGCATAAGGGCGGCTTCTTCGAGCGGGTCGAGGACGGCACCTGGATGGGCCATGTGCTGGAGCACACCGCACTCGAACTCCAGACCCTCGCCGGGCAAGACATCGGCTACGGTAAGGCGCGCACTGCCTACGACCCGGACGGCAAGCCGCGCCACGGGATCTACCACGTCGTCTTCGAGTACGAGCAGGAGGATGTCGGCCTCGCCGCCGGACACCTGGCGCAACGGCTCCTCGAATCGTTCATCTGGCCGGAGCGCGACCCCGAGTTCAACTTCCAGCGCGAGATGGTGGGGCTGATCCGCCTGGCCGAGCAGAAGGCGTTCGGCCCCAGCACGCGCGCCCTGGTGGACGAGGCGAAGCGGCGCGACATCCCGGTGCAGCGGCTCGACGAGGACCGCTCGCTGGTGCAGCTCGGCCACGGCAAATACCAGCAGAGGATCTGGGCGACGGTCACGTCCAAGGGGAGTGACATCGCGGTCGATATCGCGTCCAACAAAGAACTGACCAACCGCCTCCTGCGTAACGTCGGGATCCCGGTGCCGCTGGCCCGCAACGTGGAGGACGAGGACGAGGCCGTGCGCGCCGCCGCGCGGATCGGCTACCCGGTCGTCCTCAAGCCGCTCGACGGCAACCACGGGCGCGGCGTCGGGATCAACCTGGCCGACGAGGCGGCGGTGCGCGCGCACTACCCGATCGCGCGCGACGCAACGCGCGGCGGCACCGTCATTGTGGAGAGCCACATCCCCGGCAAAGATTATCGCGTCCTGGTCGTCGCGGGGCGGGTGGTGGCGGTCGCCGAGCGGGTGCCCGCGCACGTTGTCGGCGACGGCACCCACACCCTGCGCGAGTTGGTGGAGCTGACGAACGCCGATCCCCGGCGCGGCGTCGGCCACGAGAAGGTGCTGACGCGGATCGACTTCGGCGCGGCGGCCCTGGCCCTGGCGGCGGCGCAGGGATACGGCCCGGACGATGTGCCGCCGGGGGGGGGGCATGTCCAGTTGGCCCTCACCGGCAACATGAGCACCGGCGGAATCTCGATCGATCGCACCGACGAGATTCATCCCGATAACGCGACGATCGCGGCGCAGGCGGCGCAAGTGATCGGCCTCGATGTGGCGGGGATCGACTTCCTGACGCCGGATATCGCCCAGCCGGTCAAGGAGGTCGGCGGGGCGATCTGCGAGGTCAACGCCGGGCCGGGCTTCCGGATGCACACGCACCCGACCGAGGGGATCCCGCGCGACGTCGCGCGCCCGGTGATTGAGACCCTCTTCCCGCGCGATGCGCCGAGCCGGGTGCCGATCGTGGCGATCACCGGCACGAACGGCAAGACGACGACCAGCCGGATGATTGCCCACATCCTGAAGCTGGCGGGGCGCAAGGTCGGGCTGACGACGACCGACGGGATCTACATCGACGGGACGCAGATCGCGGCGGGCGATATGAGCGGCCCCGGCTCGGCGCGGATGGTCCTGCAGAACCCGACGATCGACACGGCGGTGCTGGAGACGGCGCGCGGCGGAATCGTCCGCTCCGGCCTCGGCTACGACGCGGCCGACGTGGCGATCGTCACCAACGTCGCGGCGGATCACCTCGGCCTCGGCGGGATCCACACCCTCGACGATCTGGCGCGCGTGAAGGGGGTCGTCGCCGCCGCGACCCACCGGCTCGGCACGACGGTCCTCAACGCCGATGACGAACGCTGCCTGCCGATGGCCAAGCTGACGAAGGCCAAAGTCTGCCTCTTCTCGCTCCGCCCGGATGAGGAACCGGCGCGCGCCGCGATCGAGGGTCACGTCAAGAATCGCGGGATCGCCGTTGTCGTGCGCGACACGCCGCGCGGCGAGGCGATCTGCCTGCTGGACCGGCGACAGACGAGCCTGCTGCTGGTCAACGACATCCCGGCGACGTTCGACGGGCGGGCGCGCGTCAACGTCGCCAACGCCCTCGCGGCGACCGCCGCCTGCATCGGCCTGGAGATCGACCCTGACGCGATCCGCCTCGGCCTCCGCACCTTCACCACGTCCTACTTCCAGACGCCCGGTCGGCTGAATATGATCGACTATCGGGGCGGGCGGGTGCTGGTCGATTACTGCCACAACCCGGCGGGGATGGTGGCGATGGCCGACTTCATCCGCCGCTTGGAGCCGCAGCACTCGCTGGCGATGATCGCCATCCCCGGCGACCGGCGCGACGAGGATATCCGCGCCTTCGGGCGGGTCGCGGGCGGCGCGTTCGATGAGATCATCGTGCGCGAGGATGCGAACACGCGCGGTCGCCCGCGCGGTGAGGTCGCCACCATGCTGCGCGGGGCACTCCTGGAGGGGGGGATGGACGCCGCGCGGATCACCGTCGAGACGGATGAGCACAACGCCTTCCGCCAGGCGCTCGAACGGACCCGCCCCGAGCAGCTGACCGTCCTGCTGGTCGATCACCCGGCCACGACCTGGGGGGAGCTGATGGCCTACCTGGATGACCCCGATACGGCGTGAGCGGGGGGCTACCATTCGCTGCCCGTCCACGAACGTCTACAGCAGGCCGGCGTGGGTGGGCGTATGCAATACCCTCCTACATCCGGCGGCGGTCGGCGGGCGACAAGCGCGATCGTGTCCCTGACGCCGGGGACGCCACGTCCCTGCGGGATAGAGCAATCCGCTGGGGCATAGGGGCGTATGGCATACGCCCGCGCGTCGGCCTACCGTCCACCTGCACAGAATGCTCTAATGGCCTGCGGCGAGCGCGCTGACATTTGCGCCAAACCGATATCTAAATAGGTTGCGTACCCGACCGGTGATGCACGCCGCGAGGGTCTGCGAGAATATGCCGACCGAGCTCTTTACAAAATAGTTGTCAACTGCTATACTTCGCTCTTGTGTGTTGGCACAGCAGGCGCTGTTCTGACACCTTCTTTGTCTGTGGCCGGTGTCGTGGACCTGGCATAAGTCGCCCCCCGGTAGGACCGGCAAGGGGTGACCGTGGAGGTAATCATACGATAAGATGCAGATGCAGCACCTCGTAGTCGATGCGTTCGTTGCCGACGGCCAGCGTCTGGGTGACGTGGCCGCCATCTTCGATCTGCTGGATACGTTGCCCGAACGTATCGGTATGACCAAAATCGCTCCCCCCTACGTCTTCCGCTATAGCGGCGTAAAACCGGAAGACTGGGGAGTGACAGGTGTCGTGATCATCGCCGAGAGCCACATCAGCATCCACACCTTCGCTGAACATAGACGGTTCCACCTCGACGTCTTCAGTTGCAAGCCATTCGATGTTGAAATGGTGCGGGAGCGGATTTCCGAACTCTTCGGGGTGACGGACATGACCGCCGCTGTCGTCCACCGGATCGCGGAGCAAGCGCGCGACGAGTGGCATGTCGAGCGGATCGGCGAGCCGACCCTCGCGTTCGTCGCGGACTAGACGGCGATGGTCTTCGGCCCGCCCCGCACCTTCCTGGGGCTGCCGCCCGAGCTCAGCACCTTCGACGCCGCTCGGGTGGTCCTCCTGCCGATCCCCTACGACGCCACGACGTCCTACCGGGCCGGTACGCGGGACGGAGCCCGTGCGATCATCGACGCTTCGGGCCAAATCGAACTCTACGATGCCGACCTCGACCGCGAACCGGCCGAGGTCGGCATCTTCACGTCCGACGCCCTCGAACCCGATTTCAGTTCCCCCGCCCGGATGGTCGAGCGGGTCCGCGCGGCGACAACCACCCTGCTCGATGTGGGGAAGCTGCCGTTCCTGCTCGGCGGCGAGCATTCGTTGACGAGCGGCGCGGTCGCCGCCTGCAAGGAGCGCCACCCGGATCTTGGCGTCCTGCACCTCGATGCCCACGCCGATCTGCGCGACGAATATCACGGCACGCCCCACAGCCACGCCTGCGCGATGCGCCGTGTCGTGGACCTCGGCTGCCCGCTCGCATCGGTCGGGATCCGCAGCCTCTCGGCGGAGGAGGCCGCCTTCCGGCGCGGCCCGACGCCGGCCCCGATCACCACCATCCCGGCCTCGCGGATCGCCCGCGCGCGCTACGACGCCGCGCGGCTGGACGCACTCTGGGATGAGGTCGTGGCCGCCCTGCCGCCGACGATCTATATCACGGTTGATCTCGATGTCTTCGACCCCTCGCTGATGGAGGCGGTCGGCACGCCGGAACCGGGCGGGCTCGACTGGTGGGAGGTCACCGGGCTGCTGCGCCGCGCCTGCGCCGCGCGCCGCGTCGTCGGGGCCGACATCGTCGAGCTCGCCCCGAGCGAAGGGCCGGAGTCGTGCGCCTTCGCGGCGGCGCGGCTGACCTATGCGCTGATCGGCTACGCCACCGCCGACGCGGCCACAATCAGGGAGACGGGGTGCGATGAAGGCGCAAGACAATAAGCGATCCGCGCAAGGACAGGCTGCCGACGATCACGTGACGGATACCAGCACGGAGGTCGCGATCCTCCTCGGCGGGCTGCGCAACGAACTCTGGACGCAGGAGCGCAAGCGCTACCTGGAGCTGGAGCATGAGCCGGAGCCGGAGCCGATCGTGCCGATCGAGCCCGCCATCGTCGCGGCGCTGGCGGAGCGCCACGCGCTGCCGCCGGTCTATCGCGCCTTCCTGCAAGCGCTGGGCAAGCAGGGGATCGCGATCCTCCCCGGCCCCTTCCAGGAGCTGATCCTCTATGCCGCCCCCGAGTTGGAGCGGGCGCAGGTCGGCTTTCGTGGCACGCGACCGGGCGACAACAGCTTCGTCGCGCCGCACGGCTGGCGGCGCTCCTGGATCGTGATCGCCTACGATAACGGCGATCCCTATTTCGTCGATACGGCCAAGACGCTGCCCGACGGCGAATGCCAGATCCTCACGGCGATGCACGGCACCGGCACCTGGGAGCCGCGCCTGGCGGCGTCGAGCCTGGGACAATTCCTGCGGATCCTCCGCGTGTGGGCGCGGATCGTCGTGCCGCATTACGACCCGCAGAACCCCGACGAGCCCCTGGACGATGCCCACCTCCGCCGCCTCACCGGCGAGATCGCCCAGATTGACGCCGCCGCGGCGGACCATTGGACGATTTAGCGAGTCGTGGGTCGTGAGTCGTGAGTCGTGAGAACCTCGCTGTAAGGTAGCGCCCGAATACCAAGCACCCAGCCACGGACACGCTCTCACGACCCACGACTCACGACCCACGACTGAGGAGCATCATGGGCGGGCACCACAGCAACCACCGCGAGAGCGCGTTCCTCGCCGGGCGGCGGATCTTGCCGGAGCCGATCCGGGCCGGGATTTCCGCCGTCGAGCTGATCGACTCGGCGTTCATGGCCTACAACGGGCGCAAACTGCGCGAGGCGTGCCAGCTCTACGCGCGCCGGATGCTGGAGCCGGATGTGACGGTCGGGATGACGCTGGCCGGCGCGCTGACCCCGGCGGGGCTGGGGCTGGCCGCGCTCATCCCGCTGATCGAGGCGGGCTTCATCGACTGGATCGTCTCGACCGGCGCGAACCTCTACCACGATACCCACTTCGGGCTGGCGATGCCGCTGCGCGAGGGGCAGGCGGAGATCGACGACACCAGCCTGCGGGAGGAGAGCGTCATCCGCATCTACGACATCTTCTTCCATTATGATGTGCTCCTCTCGACCGACGCCTTCTACCGCGAACTGATCGCCGCGCCGGAATTCGACCGCCCGATGAGCACCGCCGAGTTCCACCATCTGGTCGGCAAATATCTGGCCGAGCGCGAGCGGCTCATCGGCGGCGAGGCCCGCTCCCTGCTGGCGACCGCCTACCGATGCGGCGTGCCGATCTACACCTCCTCCCCCGGCGACAGCTCAATCGGGATGAATGTCGCCGCGCTGGCCCTCGACGGCTCACGGCTGCGGTTCGACGCCTCCGCCGACGTGAACGAGACGGCGGCGCTGGTCCTCGATGCCAAGCGCGCCGGCAATAAGAGCGCCGTCTGCATCCTCGGCGGTGGCTCGCCGAAGAATTTCATCCTGCAGACCGAGCCGCACATCCAGGAAGTCTTGGGGATCGACGAGCGCGGCCACGACTACTTCCTGCAAGTAACCGACGCCCGCCCCGACACCGGTGGGCTCTCCGGCGCGACCCCGAGCGAGGCGGTCAGTTGGGGCAAGATCGATCCCGACCAACTGGCCGACTCGGTCGTCTGCTATGTCGATTCGACCGTCGCCCTTCCCCTGCTCACCGCCTACGCCCTCGGCACGCGCGAGCCGCGCCCGCTGAAGCGCCTCTACGACCGGCGCGAGGCGATGCTGCAAATCCTCCAGGACGAGTACCTGCGCGGTCGCGCCGCCCGCGACGAGCGCGCGCACGAGGCCGACCGGCACGAGCAGCGGGCGGCGATTGCGGGGACGACGACCCGCAGCGAGTAGCTTCGCCGCGCCGACCGTTGCCGGGTGCCCACGCCTCTCGGGGGGCAACGAGATGGTCGATAGGCAGTATTCCATCCGGTTGCGCCCCCCCCACCGGATTCCGGAGAGCAATCGCCCCGTTCGGCCCTATCTCCGTCGCCGCCCTCATCCCGACGCGGAAAAAATAGGGGGGGGATGCCAGGGATGGTCGTGGGTACAGGGTGAATGCGTTCTCGTCCCGACCGCTGCTTTACAACCGCCTCTTTGCTGTGTATCCTAGCGGCACGGAGCCTAATCGAGTCCGGCCATGCCTCGGGGTTGTTATCCTTCGTGTGGGGAGGGTCGGCATGAGCGCACGGGCACAAGAGTTGGCGCAGCAATTCGAGCGGGCCAACGAGGAGTTGATCGCGGCGATCGATCGGTGCGGCGAGGAGGGCTGGCGGGCGCGGTGCGCCGACACCGGCTGGACGGCGGCGGTGCAGGCCGATCACCTCGGTGCCGGGCAAGCGTTCATCGCGGATCGAATCGGGCAGCTCGCCCAGGGCGAGGACACCCCGCCCCTGCCACTGGCGGCGATCGAGCAGGACAACGACCAGCGCGCCGGGCAGCAGGCTGGTGTCGACAAGGATAAGGCGGTCGCCCTACTGCGGGAGAACGGCGCGACGACGGCGGCGATGATCCTTGGCCTGAGCGACGAGCAACTCGCCCGTACCGGCCAGATCGTCGTCGAGATGCCGAGCCACAGCGTGGGGCAGTGGATCCAGGCACTGCCCATCGGCGAGATCGAGCGGCATGGAGGTCGCCTGCGCGAGGCCGTCGGCGCGTGAGCGGTGCATCGTCGGGGGCGGGTCGCATGGCTCGCCCCCGATTGTAGCGCTCGCGGCAGGGTTGTGGCGCTGCCCGCCGCTCGAGGCCACCTCGCGCGTTTCCGTCTGTACAGCGTAGCTAGGTCCTGTCTGGTGCAGGTTTACCACGCGGTTGATTTTGGGCGGGTGGCTGGGTGGAAATGGGCGTCGGGTCGGGTCGGCGGTGATGTGCGCGGGTGGGCTGCCGACCGGCGTGCTGTCTCTCATGCCATCCGCGCGGAGGAAGGTACGATGCTGCCGAACGACGCCCTCACCCCGGTCCGGCACGTGGTCGAGCGGCTGGTGGCCGAGGGGCAGGCCCCGGGCTTCGTCGTCGCGGTCGCGCGGGGTGACGACCCGCCGGCCCACGTCGTCGTGGGCGCGGATGCGGCGGGCGCGCCGCTCGCCGTGGACACCCCCTTCCCGGTCGCCTCGATCACCAAGTTGGCCACCGACCTGGCGGTGCTGCGGCTGGCCGACGCCGGGGCGCTCGCCCCGGAGGACCCGCTGGCGCGTCACCTGCCGGAGGCCGCCGCTGCCCGCGACGGCGCCACCCTGCGCCACTTGCTGTGCCACACCGCCGGGCTGCCGACCGAGTACCCCCAGGACTTGGCCCCCCTGACGCCCGACCTCGACTGGCCCGCCATGGCCCGCGCCTGCCTCGCGACGCCGTCGGCGCGGGCCGCCGGGGAGAAGGTGGAGTACAGCAACGTCGGCTACAACCTGCTCGGCATCGTCGTCGAGCGGCTGACCGGGCAAGCCTTCCCGGACGCGCTCGCGGCCCTGGTGCTCGATCCGCTCGGGGTGGCGGGGACCATCGGCGTGGCGCCGCCCCGGCCGACCGCGCGCATCGCCGGGGTGCCCGGCCCGCACGCCGGGACCGACCTCGATATGTACAACTCGCGCTTCGGGCTGGCGCTCGGCCGGCCGAACGGCGGGCTGGTCACGACCGCCGCCGGCGCGCTCGCCCTGGTGCGCGCCTTCCTCGGGTACCCCGCCGACTTCCTGCGCCCCGAGACGCGGGCGGCCGCCACGCGCGACCAGACGGGCGGCGTGCCCGGGCTGGGATTGGTCCCGCGCGATCGTTACCCCTGGGGGCTCGGGCCAAGCCTGCGGCAGGAGGCGCCGCCCCACTTCCACGCGCCGCCCGCCGCCAGCCCGCGCGCCTTCGGCATGGGCGGCGCGTCCGGCGGCGTGGCCTGGGCCGACCCCGACGCCGACCTCGCCGCCGCGGTCCTCGCCCCGCGCTTCATCGGGCCGTGGCTCAGCGAGGCGATCGCCGTCACGGGGGCAGCCATGCTGGCGGGCGACCGGGCTTGAGCCGACCACCCTAGCAGGGCGAACACATCTGAATCTGCGTGTAGGAGGATGGGGGCATCCGTCGCTGTCGCTGTGTGAGGAGTCGCCGCCATGCCTGCTCGCCCGACGAGCCTGAGTCGCCACTTTGGCAGTCTGCCCGGCCCGCGCGTGGAGCGGACGAAGGAGCACCGGTTGATCGATATTCTGACGATCGGGCTGTGCGCGGTGCTCTGCAGGGGCGAGGGTTGGACGGATATGGCGACCTTCGGCCAGGCGCGCGAGTCCTGGCTGCGGACTTTCCTCGCCTTGCCGCGCGGGATCCCGAGCCACGATACCCTCGGTCGTGTCTTCGCCGCGCTCGATCCGGCGGCGTTCGGCGCGGCGTTCGTCGCCTGGGTGCGCACCGACTACCGACTCCCTCGTTGCCGCGCGTAGTGCCGCCGCACGCGCTCGCGGTTGCCGCAGTCGCGCGAGTCGCACCAGCGACGGCTGCCGTTGCGGCTGGTGTCGAGGAAGAGCCAACCGCAGCCCGCCCCGGCGCACTCGCGCACGCGATCACGCTCCGGCGCGGTCAGCAGATCGGCCGCCGCGCGCGCGACCTGCCAGAGCGGGCGCGTCAGATTCTCATCATCCTCAAGCCAGGCCCACTCCGGGCCGGCCTCGGTCGCCGCGACGCGGAGGTGCGCCAGGGCCATCGTCAGCGCCGCGTTGAGGGTCGCCATGTCGTCGTCGGGCAGCGGACGCCCGGCGGCGAGGGCGGAGAAGAGGCGATAGACCGCCTCGCGCACGGCGAGCACACCCACTAACACCAGGCGCGCGTCGTCGGGCCGCGCCCCGGCTGCGGCGGCGAGTCGGGCGGCGTGCGCTGGCGTGAGCGCGCCGACCTGCCGCGCCCAGTCGAGCACACGCGCGTAGCTCGTCAGGTACTCATCTTGCTCCTCGCGCGCGTGCCAGCCTACGGTGTTCGCGAAGTCGAGGGCGAGATGCCCGCCGCGCAGCACGAATCCCTTCTCAGCCATCTTGCCCCCCTCCCGCCACCGATCTGCACAGCACCGCATAGCTAATAAGTATAAGTTAGTTGACACATTAGCGCATCGCGAGTATTCTCCTAATAGTCGTCGGATGCTTTAGTCATTATAAGTGCGGCGGCAGTCAGAGTGGAGGGGGATAATGGCAGGGCAGGCATTTCCTGAGCGGTTCACGACCGAATTGAACGCCCTGCTCGACGAGACGTTCGAGCGCGTGGGCGGTATTTACCTCGATGAAGGCACATCCCTCTTCGAGACCCTGGCGACGATCTCCGCCGCGGCAGCCTCCCGCCCGGTCTCCGCGCGCTGCGCCAGCATCGCCGCTCAGGTCGCCCATGTCACCTACTACCTGGAAGTTCTCTCCGGCCACATCCGCGACGAACCACCGGCCGACGTGGACTGGTCGCAGAGCTGGCTGATCACGTCGGTCACCGAGGAGGAATGGGCACGCCTGAACCGCGACCTGCGCGCGAGCTACAGGCAGACCCGCGAGTTGCTGGCGGGGATCACCGACTGGAACGGCGGGGATCGGCTCGGCGGTACCCTGGCGATCGTCGTCCACACCGCCCATCACCTGGGCGAGATTCGGCAAGCACTCTGCACCGTGCAAGGGTAACAATTCGCGGCACGAGCGAGGGCGAGAGGGGGAGCGATTGATGCTCGGGCAGCAGCGCCACTCCGGGGCGGCACCGGCGGGAGCAACACTCTGGAGGAACCGCGATTTCTTGATGCTCTGGGGCGGGGAAACCGTCTCCCTCTTCGGCTCACAGGTCACGTCGCTGGCGATCCCGCTGGCGGGGGCGTTGGTCCTCGGGGCCACCCCGGCGCAGATGGGCTTCCTCTCGGCGGCGGGATTCGCGCCGTTCCTCCTGCTGACCCTCTTCGCCGGGGTCTGGATCGACCGCCGCCGCCGCCGCCCGACGATGATCGCGGCGAATCTCGGGCGCGGCACGCTCAGCAGGAGCGTGCCGCTCGCCGCCGGCCTCGGCCTCCTGCGGATCGAATGGCTCTACGCGGTCGCCTTCCTCGGCGGCGGCTTGCAGGTCCTCTTCGAGCTGGCCTATCAGTCATACGTCCCGTCGCTGGTCGGGCGCGAACGGTTGGTCGAGGCGAACAGCAAGCTCCAGGCGAGCGCGTCGGCGGCACAGGCCGCCGGGCCGGGGCTGGCGGGCCTGCTGGTCGAGGTCCTGACCGCGCCGGTCGCCCTCCTCGCCCACGCGCTGTCGTTCCTGGGGTCGGCGCTGGCCATGGCCTTGATCCGCGTGCCGGAACCGGCAGTCACCCCAGCGGCGCGGCGGCAGGGTATCTGCCGCGAGATCGGCGAAGGGCTCGCGCTGATCGCCCGCGATCCGCGCCTGCGCGGGCTGGCCGGGGAGGCGACGACCTTCAACTTCTGGCACACGGGGCTGATGGTCCTGCTCGTCCTCTACGCGACGCGCGAACTCGGGATCGGTGCCGGGTTGCTCGGCCTGATCCTGACGCTCGGCGGCGTGGGCGCACTCTTCGGCGCGATGTTGGCCGCGCCGCTCGCGCGCCGCCTCGGCCTCGGACCGGCCCTCACCTGGGCCTACATCCTCGCCTGCGGGGCGCCGCTGCTGATCCCCCTCGCCTCCGGCGGTCGGTCGGTCACCGTGCCGCTGCTCACCTGCGCCTTCTTCATCGAGGCGATCGGCGTCTCTGCCTCGCAGATCTATGTCATCAGCCTGCGCCAGGGGATCACGCCGCCCGAACTGCTCGCGCGGATGAACGCCGGGTATCGGTTCTTCATCACCGGCTTCATCCCGGTCGGCTCGCTGCTGGCCGGCGGGCTGGGCGAACGGCTCGGCCTGCGCCCGGCGCTGGCGATCTGCGCGCTCGGCGTCGCCTCGGCCCTCCTCTGGGTCGCCTTCTCCCCCCTCCCCCAGCTGCGCCAAATCCCCGAACCAGGGCCGATTGCGACGACGCCGGCCGCCCTTGCCGCGCGCGGTGCGACACCGGAGGTGGGCCGATGAGCACCATCGCGCGCACGGAAGTGGCCGCGCCCGAGGCCCTGACCTTCACCCGCGCGGGCGCGCTGCGTGGGGCGCGCCAAACCCTACCGCTGGCGGCGAGTTCGCTCACTGGCGGCCTCGTCTTCGGCGTCCTGGCGCGCGGGGCCGAGTTGGGGTTGGCGGAGGTCGCGCTGATGAGCACGATGGTCTTCTCCGGGTCGGCGCAGTTCCTCGCCCTCGGCCTCTGGGCGACGCCGTTGCCGGTCGCGGGAATCCTGATCGCCACGCTGATCGTCAGCCTGCGCCACCTGCTGCTCGGCGCGGCGCTGCATCCCTGGCTCGCGCGGCTCCCGACCGCGCGCGCTTATGGCCTGCTCTTCTTCCTCTCCGACGAGACCTGGGCGCTGACGACGCACCATTTCCGGGCGGGCGGGCGCGACGCGGCTTTCCTCCTCGGCAGCGGCCTGACGATGGCCGTCGCCTGGATCGGCGGCTGCGTCCTCGGGCGGGCGGGCGGCTCCTGGCTGACCGATCCCGCGCGCTGGGGCCTCGACTTCGCCTTCACCGCCGTCTTCGTCGCGCTGCTGGTCGGCTCCTGGCGCGGGCGGGGCGACGGGCTGCCGTGGACCGTCGCGGCGCTCGTGGCGCTCGCCGCGCACCGCTGGCTGCCGGGCCAGTGGTACATCGTCCTCGGCGCGCTGGCGGGGAGCGGCGCGGGGATGGTGCGCGATGCGCGCTGAGGTCGCCGCCACAATCCTGGGGATGGCGCTGCTCACCTACGCCACGCGCGCCGGGGGGCTCTGGCTGATGGGCCGTATCACGACAACGCCGCGCCTCGACGCCTGGCTCCGCAGCCTCCCCGGCGCGATTCTCGCCGCCCTCGTCGCCCCCGCCGCCCTCGCCGCCGGACCCGCCGAGGCGCTCGCCGCCGCGCTGACCGCCCTCGTCGCCGCCCGCACCGGCAACCTGCTCGGCGCGCTGATCGTCGGCGTCGCCGCCGTCTACGCCCTACGCCACCTACTCTGAAGCCGCACATACCCCACCCTCCCTTTGGGGGGAGGGTCGCCGCCGAGCATTGTCCTGACCTCCGGCAGGATGAATCCTGACTTGCAACAGGATGAATCCGGTTCATCCGGAGCGGCGGGGAGGGGTCGAACCCACTCATCAAGGAGTCACAGACCGATGATCGCCCGAATCTGGCGCGGCGTGACCCCCGCGCATAAGGCCGACGACTACCTCACCTACCTGGGAGCGACCGGTCTCAAGGAGTACCGCGCCACCCCCGGCAATCGCGGCGTCCAAGTCCTGCGCCGTATCCGCGACGACGAGGCCGAGTTCATCCTGATCTCCCTCTGGGAATCGCTTGACGCCATCCGCGCCTTCGCCGGTGACGACCCCGAGTGCGCCGTCTACTACCCGGAGGATAGGGACTACCTGCTCGCCTTTGAGCCGAATGTGGATCACTTCGAGGTCTTTGGGTAGGGGGTGGCGGCTTCAGCAGTTACCGCCCACTATACCTCTGGCGCGAGTGGCCGATCCTGATGCGGCAAGGGTGCTGGCGGTGGCACTCGGGCGCTGATAGTGAAGGACGATCACCACGGGGACGCGGAGGCGCAGAGGTGCGGAGGATCGCAGAGAGAAAAATTGTTCCCTCGCCTCTTCTCGGCGCGTCTCTGCGCCTCCGTGCCTCTGCGGTTAACCCGTACCCTCAGACCGCTTTGCCCAGGATGACGGTCCGAAATGCGGGGCCGCGCGGGTGGGGCTGCTCGCTGATCGTGCGGAAGCCGAGGTGACGGTAGAGGGCGACGTTGCCGGGCAGCGCGAGGCGCACCTCCACACAGACCGCGGGCAGTCCGAGCGTGCGCGCGTGGCCCGCGAGGAAAGTCATCAGCGCGGAGGCGACGCCGCGCCCGCGCCAGACGGGCAGGGTTGAGACGCGCCCGACGTAGAGGAGATCGGGGCGTGGCGCGAAGCGCGCGGAGCCGACCGCCGCGTCGCCAATCCAGGCCAGGGCCGCGCCGCCGGTGCCGAACGCGCGCCGGACATCCTCGATCGTCTCGGCGTGCACGCTCGATGGTGGTTGGAGGACGCCACGATACTCCTCGAACGCTTCCTGCGTGATCCGATGGATGAGCGGGGCATCGGCGGGGGTGGCGAGGGTGATGCGGATCATGGGGCGCTCCATGTGTAGGGGTAGGTTGACCCCTCCCCACCGCTCCTGCGGCGACCCTCCCCTGAAGCGGGAGGGTGGGGATGGTGCGACGCTACGCTGTTGCCCTGGCGTCGATAGAGACTTTGGCAGGGGCCACGTCAGCGTTCGTCTGACGCGCTTGGCGCGGCGGTGAAGTAGTGTAGCGCGGCGGCGATGTCGGCCTCAAATCCTCTGTCTGTCGGGAAGGTGGGGAAGTGGTAGCGGTCTGCCTCGGCGCGGATGTGCTCGCTGTAGCGTTGGACCCAGGCGGCGATGAGCCGGAACGTCGCCGGATCGTCGGTGCGACCGCGCGCCCAGTCGTTGACTTCGCGGGCCTCCTGCAGCCCGGTGGCGATCGCTTCCAGATCGGTCTTGATCAGGAAACCGACGCGCAGATTGTGGTTGCCGTAGGTGTCGGAGAGGTGCCGGGCGAAAGCGGGCTCGATGTGGAAGCCCTCAACGATATACTCTTGCCCCTCGTGGAGCGCATATTCGATGAACGCTTGCAGCCCCGGCCTGGCTGTGCGCGCCCGCGTCTGGTATCCGGCGAGCATTTGGGCCGAGGAGAAGCGCCTGAAGCGCTCGTCGTTCCTCGTGCCGCTGCCGACGGCGGGGAACCGCGCCTCGCGCTGGTCGTCGGGGATGTAGCGCGAGATCGCCGCGCCGAGATAGTCGCTCGGCACGTAGGAGCAGCCGAGGGTCCGTTGCAGTCGCCGCGCGGTGATCGTCTTGCCGCAGCGCGGCGCGCCGCCGATGAGATAGATCATCGTCACACCTCGCGTGGGCGCTCAGTTCGCGTCGATCTCGGCCAGGATCGCCCCGGCGGTGACGGTCGCACCGAGGCCGTGGGGGAGGCGGCGCAACGTGCCGGCGTGCGGGGCGGCGATCGTGTGCTCCATCTTCATCGCTTCGAGGACGAGGAGTGGCTGGTTGGCCGCGACCCGCTGGCCCTCGGCGGCGCTGATCTTGATGATCTTGCCGGGCATCGGGGCGGCCAGGACCTCGCGCCCGCTCGCGGCGGCGGGGGTGGCGGTCGCCTCGACCGTCGGCGGCGCGGGCTTGGTCAGGCGGTACTGGTGGCCCTGCCAGGCGATCAACAGACCCTCCGGTGCGACGAGGCCGCGCACGGTCAGGACGCGCGCGGCCTCGCGGATGAGGATCGTGTCGGGGCCGCGCCGGGTGAGGGCGACGGTCGCGGTCGAGTCGCCGAGGTCGATCACCCAGGTGCCATCCGGCGTGGGCGCGACGGTCAGGCGGTACTCGCGCGTGCCATGGTGCAGGCGCAACGGCGCGCCCGCACCGCCCGCGCGCCAGGCCCCGGCAGTGCGCCAGGGATTGGTGGGGCGCGTGACGCGGGCGGCGCGATCCTCGCGGTCGAGGATGTCGAGCATGGCGGCGGCGAGCAGGACGGCGCGCGGCAAGGGCTGTGGAATGGTGGTCGGCGCGGTCGGCGACCACTCGCGCGCGATGAAGTCGGTGTCGATCCGCCCCGCGCGAAAGTCCGGGTGGGCGGCGAGCCAATGGAGGAACGGCAGATTGGTGGTGACGCCGAGGATCGCATAGTCGCGCAGGGCGGCGGCAAGGCGATCGAGCGCGGCGGGGCGGTCGGCGGCGTGGACGATCAGCTTGGCGAGTTGCGGATCGTACTCGACGCCGACCTCGTCACCGGTCGCCACGCCGATGTCGTTGCGAATCCCCGGCCCGGTCGGAGGGGCGAAGAGGCGCAGCGGCCCGCTGGCGGGTAGGAAGCCCGCCGCCGCATCCTCGGCGTAGATCCGGCACTCGATCGCGTGGCCGCGCAGGGCCACGTCCTCCTGGCCGAACGGGAGCGACCCGCCCGCCGCGATGGTGAGTTGCAGGCGCACGAGGTCCAGGCCGGTGACCGCCTCGGTGACGGGGTGCTCGACCTGCAAGCGGGTATTCATCTCCAGGAAGTAGGGGTTGCCGTCGGCGTCGAGCAGGAACTCGACCGTCCCCGCGCCGACATAGGCGACCGCGCGCGCCGCCGCAACCGCCGCCGCGCCCATCCGCGCGTGGAGTTCGGGGCCGACCGCCGGTGAGGGAGCCTCCTCCACGACCTTCTGATGTCGCCGCTGGATCGAGCACTCGCGCTCGCCGAGATGGACGATCGTGCCGTGCGCGTCGGCGATGATCTGGATCTCGATGTGGCGCGGCGCGACGAGGTACCGTTCGAGGAAGACGCGCGGATCGCCGAAGGCCGCGCCGGCCTCGCGGCGGGCGGCGGCCAGTGCCCCGGCGAAGTCGCCCGCGCGCTCCACGACGCGCATCCCGCGCCCGCCGCCGCCCGCCGCCGCCTTGATCAGCACGGGGAAACCGATCGCCTCGGCCGCGCGCAGGAGTCCGGCATCGTCGCCGTCGCCGTCGTAGCCGGGGACCAGCGGCACGCCCGCGTCGGCCAGCAGGCGTTTCGCCGCGACCTTGTCGCCCATCGCGGCGATCGCGGCGGGCGGCGGGCCGATCCAGACCAGTCCCGCGTCGATGGTGGCCCGGGCGAAGGCGGCGTTCTCGGCGAGGAAGCCATAGCCGGGGTGGAGCGCCGTGGCCCCGCTGTCGCGCGCGGCGGCGAGGATGGCGGCGGCGTCGAGATAGCTGGTGATCGGGTGGGCCTCGTCGGCGACCGCGACGTGCAGGGCGTGGCGGTCGGCCTCAGAGTAGACGGCGATGGCGCGGAGTCCCGCCTCGCGACAGGCGGCGGCGACGCGGACGGCGATCTCGCCCCGGTTGGCGATCAGCACCGCGTCGAACGGGCGGGCCGCGTCACCCGACCGGGGGATGATCATTCGCGCGTCGGCTCGGCGTGCGCCCCCGCCTCGGCCCCGCCACGGGCGGCGAGATCCTCGCGCAGCGCCTCGACATCCTGGCGCAGCCCGCCGATCCGCCCGCCGATGAAGAGGAAGTAGCCGAAGATCATCAGCCAGACGACCGCGAAGGCCGCGAAGAGGAAGGTCCCATTGTCCGGCATTGTTCAGCGCTCCGTGCGGTTGCGGTCGTCGGCGTCATCGAGGAACAGCGCTTCCTGGCGCAGGCGGCCGACGGTCGTCGAGAGCTGCTCGACACGCAGGCGCTGCACCGTCAGGTAGAGGTAGAGGAGGAGGAAGGCGGCGAGCGCTACGAAGACCGCGTGCAGCATCGTGGCCGGCAGGGCCGGGCTCTCGCGCACGACGACCGGCGCGGGGTGCAGGGTGCGCCACCAGCGGACCGACTGGTTGATGATCGGGATGTCGAGGCAGCCGATGATCGCGATCACGGCGGCGCTGCGGGCGATCTGCGGGGTGTCGCCGCCGTAGGCGCGCAGCATCAGATACCCCGCGAAGATGAACCAGAGGATGAGGGTGGAGGTCAGCCGCGCGTCCCACGACCACCACGTTCCCCAGATCGCCTTGCCCCAGATTGCGCCGGTGACGAGCAGGATCGTGTTGATCAGCAGCCCGACCTCCGCCGACGCCCGCGCGAGCTGGTCCAGCCACTCGCTACGCTTCCAGAGGAAGCCGATGCTGGCGATGGCGGCGACGATGTAGGCGACGTAGGTGATGATCGCCGAGCCGATGTGCGGATAGAAGATCCGCTGCGCTGGTCCCTGGGTCCGCTCGGTGGGCGCATAGATCAGGGCCATGTAGAGCATCGCCAGGACGGCGGTCGCCGTCGCGATCCCCAGCCACTTCGCCGCTTGTCCGAGCCGATCGGGCGCGATGGTCGCGTCGCCGTCGGCCACCCTTCGCGCGCGCGGTCGTGCCAGCACCCCTTGCGCCATTCTCTATCTCCCAGTGTGACCGTCGCCGATCGGCGTGACTCGCTCGACCGACCGCATTTTCCGCTATCTCTATTGTACTCCGCTTCGCCCCACCCGAACATGCCGCCGCGCCGCGCCGCCTTGCTCTGGCCTTGCGCCCGCGCGACAATCTGGGAGGGTGTTCACGGGATACGTCCGGGGAGGTGACCGATGGCGGGACGCTTTAAGCGGGGTGAGCCTTGGGTCGTCGCGCAGTTCGCGCTCTTGGGTCTGATCCTCGTCACGCCACATCGTGGCCCGGTCTGGCCGCGCGCGTTGGTGTGGCCGGCGCGGCCGCTCGGGCTGCTGGCGATGGTCGGCGGCGGTTGGCTAACCCGGCGCGCGTTCGCGGATCTGGGGGAGAGCCTGACGCCGCTCCCCCGACCGAAGGATGGCAGCGTGCTGGTGCGCGAGGGGATCTATGCCGAGGTGCGCCACCCGATCTACAGCGGCCTGCTCCTCATCGCGCTCGGCTGGGCCACGCTGATGACCAGCACCACCCGCCTCGCCCTGGCCGGGGCGCTGGCCGCGCTGCTCAGCGCCAAAGCGCGACGCGAGGAACTGTGGCTGGAGGAGCAGTACGCGGATTATGCGGCGTATCGCGAGGAAGTGCCGGGGCTCTTCCCGAGCCTGTGGTAAAGGGGGCGGACGGTTCACCGCAGAGGCGCGGAGGCGCGGAGGATCGCAGAGAACGAGAATTATTCGAGAACAGCAATCGCACGATTATTCAACCCGACCAGTCCTCCCCTTTTTCGTTCTCTCTCTGCGATCCTCCGCGCCTCCGCGCCTCTGCGGTGAACCGTCCTTCTCAGTCCGCCGCGACGGTGCCGAGCGCCTTCTCGGCTTTGTAGGCGACCGCTTCCTCCACGAGGCGGGCGAAGAGCCGCGCCTGCTCGGGATGGGCGGCGAACATCTTCTCCGGGTGCCATTGCACGCCGAGGACGAACCGTTTGCCGGGGGCCTCGACGACTTCGACCGTGCCATCGGCGGCGCGACCGGTGACGCGCAGGCCGGGCGCGATCTCCTTGAGGGTCTGGTGATGCGCCGAATTGGTCCCGACCGTCGTGTCGCCGATGATCGCGGCGGCGAGGCTGTCGGGCGCGAGGTTGACGGCGTGGATCGGATTCTCCCAGCTGCCGACCTCCCACGGCTGCCGGTGCGCCTCGGGATCGTGATCCTCCAGGCTGACATCCTGGTAGAGCGAGCCGCCGAGCCCGACATTGAGGACCTGGATACCGCGGCAAATCGCCAGGGTCGGGACATCCGCCGCCAGGGCCGCTTCGAGCAGCCGGAACTCGAAGTCGTCGCGCAGGTCGCTCACCCCGTAGGTCGTCTCGTGGACGTCCCGATCGCCGTAGCGATCGGGGCGGATGTCGCCGCCGCCGCTGAAGACGATCCCATCGACGAGTGGCAGGAGTTCGGCGAAGCCCGCATTGCTCGGGGGCAGGAGGATCGGGACGCCGCCCGCCGCCTCGACCGCCTCGACGTAGCTGACTTCCATCCGGAAGATCTCGCCCCGGTTCTCGAACTGCCCGATCGACGGGGTGATCCCGATCACAGGTTTCATCGGTGTCCTTTCTTCCCTATCGCCAGCGCGCTCGCGCCGCGTATCGTATTGCACAAGTATGGTGCGGGCGCGGGGGGGGCGTCAATAACGGGCGAGGCGCGGGGGACGAGGGGGACGGGGGGTGAACCACAGAGCGCACAGAGCGCACAGAGAGGGGACGAGAGGGGATGAGAGGAGGGGTACGGAAAGAGGAAAAGAGAAAACCGAAACGGGGGCGACCAGGAGGGATCGGGAGAAGATTAAGCAGATGGCAAACATGCCAGGGGTTAGAGGCTTGGAGTGGAGCGGTATCACAATTTGCACGACTCCCAATACCCCGACTCGCCCGTAGTATCTTCTTCTCTGCTTTATTCCCTCGTCTCTCCCGTTCCTTTCTCTCTTCGTTCTCTGTGCCCTCTGTGCGCTCTGTGGTTCAACCCTTTAGCTCCCGCACACGGCCGCGCCCAGTCGGATAGGGAGTGGTATAATTTGACCAAAAGATGACATAACTGAAAGGTGGGCGGCGTATGAGTTCCTCGATCACCCCGCGTCCCATACAGAAGCTGATCGAAGAGTTCGGGCGCCTGCCCGGCATCGGGCCGAAGACGGCGTCGCGCCTGACCTTCCACATGCTGCGGAGCCCGCGCGAGCAGGCGACCGCGCTGGCGGATGCGATCCTCGATGTGAAAGATCGCGTCACCCTCTGCTCGGTCTGCTTCAACACGACCGAGTCCGACCCATGCGCGATCTGCGCGAGCCACGACCGCGAACGCGAGCAGATCTGTGTCGTGCAGGAGCCGCTGGACATCCTGGCCCTAGAGCGGACCGGCGAGTATCGCGGCCTCTACCATGTGCTGCACGGGGCGATCTCGCCGCTCGACGGGATCGGGCCAGATAAGCTGCGGATCAAGGAATTGCTGGTGCGGGTGGAGGATCGGCGGGGCGATGCGCCGGTCGCCGAGGTCATCCTGGCGATGAACAACGACATCCCCGGCAATGCCACCGCCTACAGCATCTTTAACCAGCTTTCCAAGACCGGCGTGCGCGTGACGCGCCTCGCCAGCGGCCTGCCGGTGGGGGGCGACCTGGAATACGCCGACGAGGTGACGCTGGGGCGGGCGCTCTCCGGGCGCCGCGAACTCTGAACGCCCGACATGGGCGGGCGAGGAAGAGTGCTCCGCCCGTCCCCATGCCGACATATCGACCATTCTTGCGAAATAGGTCGCCGGAGGGCCGACTCCCCGCCCTTCTATCAGGGGCGGAATAGCCCCATCGCGCCGATCGTTATCCCCACGGCCCGATGTTCCGGCGAGTGTTGCCGGTGGCCTGCGCGCAAGGAGCGAGAGCGTCGATGACTGCGAACGACATGGGTGGGCAACCCCTCACCCTGATGGTGGTCCACGCCCACCCCGACGATGAGTGTATCGGCACGGGCGGCACACTGGCGCGCTACTCCGCCGAGGGGGTCCGCACCGTCCTCGTCACCGCCACCCTCGGCGACGAGGGCGAGATCCACGACGCCGATCTGACCGAGGAGGAGGCGCGACCCCGATTGGCGGCGATCCGCGAGGGCGAGTTGCGCCGCGCGGTGGCTGTGCTCGGCGTCGGCGAGTTGGAACTGCTCGGCTACCGCGACTCCGGGATGATCGACACGCCCGCCAACGCCGATCCCGCCAACTTCCACAACGCCGACCCCGAGGAGGCGCTGGGGCGTCTCGTGCGCCTCATCCGGCATCACCGCCCCCAGGTCCTGGTCACCTACAACGAGGATGGCGGCTACGGCCATCCCGATCATCTCCAGTGTCACCGCGTGACCGCCGCCGCCTATGACGCGGCGGGCGATCCGGCGCGCTTCCCGGAGGCCGGGCCAGCCTGGGAGGTGAGCAAGTTCTACGCGACAGCGTGGTCGCGCGAGCGCTGGCAGAGCCTGCGCGCGGAGATGAAAGAGCGGGGGATCCCGTTCGATGAGGAGCGGCAGGGCGAAGAGCCCGACGAGGCGGAGCGCACCGCCACGGGCGACGAGGGGGGCGCGGAGGCGGAGGAAGAGTGGGGCCAACCCGAGGCGACGATCACCGCGTTCGTCGACACGAGCGCCCATTGGTCGACCGCGCGCGAGGCGCTGCGCCAGCACCGCACGCAACCGCTGGACTTTTTCCTGAGGCTGCCCGACGATCTCGCGGCGCGGGTCTACGCCGGCGACTTCTTCGTCCTCCTGCGCTCGCGCGTCGAGACCACCCGCCCGGAGGATGATCTGTTCGCCGGGTTGCGCGCCGCCGACTGACGACCGGATCGCCGTGCGCGAGCGCTATTGCGGGAGTTTCCACTCCTTGCGGATCGCGGCGTAGGTGGCGTTCGCGACCCAGACGGTCGAGGTGGCGGTCAGGTGGATCCCATCGTCGGCCCGCGCCTTGACCGTCTCGCCCTGCGCGTTCTCGAGATAGGTCGAATAGTTCCCGTTGCGGTCGGTCAGTAGCGCCCAGCTATCGATATAGGTGACCCAGGGGCGGGTCGCGGCGGCCTTGACGATGGCGACATTGATGTCGTTCGCGATCTGGTTCTGCTTCGATTCGCGCATGATCGGCTGCCCGATGTAGTAGAGCCGGGCGCCCGCTTGCCCGACGATGTCCATCAGTTCCCCGGCGCGGCGACTGTATTCGGCGTTCCAGGCGGCGGTGCCGTATTCCAGCGCGCCGTTGGCGCTGCGGATCGCCACGCCGTCGTTCGCGCCCGCCATGAAGACGACCGCCTCGGGCGGGGGCTGGTTCGCCAGCGCCTGGCGCAGGCGCGTCGGCCAATTGGTGTAGGACGGATCGGAGAGGCCCGAGTTGGGCTGGCCGTCGGCGAGCACGGCCAGCAAGCCCCCGTTGGTGGTGTCCTCGGCCAGCACCTCCGCGACACTGTTGACGAACGAATCCCCCGCGACGTAGACCCGCAAGGGGGCGGCGGTCGTCGCCACGCGCCGCGGTGGCGCGGTCGGCGCGGCGGTCGGTACGAGGGCAACGGTCGCGACCACCGCCGACGGTGTCGGGTTGGTCGCCACGGCAGGCACCTCAGCGGGGGCTGTCGGCTCGGCGGCGGGCGACGGCTCCGCAGCGGGCGACGGCTCGATCGGCGCGGGCGTTTCTGCTGGCGGCGACGCCGGTGTGACAGCGCCGACCTCCAGCTGCCCGGCGAATGTCGGGACCCTATCGCGATCGGCCTGGGCGTAATCGAACCAGGCCATCGGGCGCTCCAACCCGACGAGCACGGCGGCATTGTGCAGGCCGCGCGACAGACCCAGGAGGACCGTGCGGATCGGCCCATCCGGGCGACGCTCGACCGTGGTGAGGGTCGCCTGCGTATTCAGCATCAGCAGGACGAGCAGGGCGACGAGGAGCGCGCGGAAGATCGACCACGCCGCCCCGACCTCCTGGCGCTCGCCCCGGCGCGGGCGCGATCGCGCTTCCGGCTCCTCCGGGCGCAGGGGTTTGATCGTGCGCCCCGGCCGCTCCGTCCGTTCCTCGGTGTCGATCATCGGTCCTCGTCTCTCGCGCGTGCCACTCGCGCCGCTCGGAACTGCCGCTCAGAACTGATAATAGATGAATGGGGCGACCCCGCGCGGGCCGAGCGCGAAGATGATGGCCATGATAATCCCGATCAGCGCCCCTTGCGCGACCAGCGGCAGTTCGGCGAACGCTTCTTCCAGGGAGCGCCCGACGTTCGGCGGGATGAATTGCAGGGCCAGCATCCCGCCGATCACCAGGGCGAGGTTGCTGCTCGCCAGCGGACCCGGTTCCCAGGCGGTGAGCGCGCGCCAGTAGATCGTCAGCGCCCGGTCGAAGGAACTCGCGCGGAAGAGGACCCAGGCGATGCAGACGAGGTGGAAGATGAGGAAGCGCTGGACCCAGATCTGCCCGGCGAAGCTGAGCCCCGGCTCAGTCGAGGCGGCGCGGCGTTCGCCCCACCAGCGCTCGATCGCCAGCCCGACGCCGTGGAAGAGGCCCCAGGCGATGAAGGTCGTCGCCGCGCCGTGCCAGAGGCCGCCGAGGACCATCGTCAGGACGAGGTTGCGGTAGGTCAGCAGACGCCCCCGTCGGTTGCCGCCGAGCGCGATGTAGAGGTAGTCGCGCAGCCAGCGCGACAGGGTCATGTGCCAGCGTCGCCAGAATTCTTGCAGCGAGGCGGCGGCGTAGGGGCGGTCGAAGTTCTGGGGGAAGGTGAACCCGAATAGCAGGGCGATCCCGATCGCCATGTCGGTGTAGCCGCTGAAGTCGGCGTAGATCTGGATCGCGTAGGCGTAGATCGCCAGCAGGATCTCCGGCGCGCTGTGCTGGCTCGGGGCGGCGAAGACCGGGTCCACGATGGCGCTGCCCAGGTTGCTGGCGATCACGACCTTCTTGAAGAGCCCCCCGAGGATCAGGAACGCCGCGCCGCTCGCTTGCCGTTGGGTGGGCACTTGCGGCGCCTTCAGCTGCGGCAGGAATTCGCCGGCCCGCACGATCGGGCCGGCGACGAGGTGCGGGAAGAAGGCGAGGTAGATGGCGAAATCGAGCACCGAGGAGCGGGCGAGCTGACCGCGATAGATATCGACGACGTAGGTGATCGCCTGGAAGGTGAAGAACGAGACGCCGACCGGCACGATAATCTCGAGCAGGGGCAGTCGCCCGCCCACCCCGAGTGTCCGCAGCAGGGCATTCAGCGATTCGATGAAGAAGCCGTAATACTTGAAGAGGCCGAGGATCCCGAGATTGAAAACGATCGCGCCAATCAGGAGGGCGCGCTTATGTCGCTCGGCGGAGCGCCCGAGCCGCAGCGCGAACTCTTGATTGACGACCGTGGAGAGGATGATCAGGAAGACGAAGCGCCAATCCCACGCACCGTAGAAGAGATAGCTGGCCGCGAGGATAAAGATCTTCCACCCGCTCCCGCGCTCCCGGAGGAACCAGTAGATCGGGTAGACGATGACGAAGAAGACGGCGAATGTCAGCGTCGGGAAGAGCATCGCATCTCCGCGCCGATACCAATGGAGGCTGATTCCGCGCGCGATCACGACGCGGCAACGATCGCGCGCAACACACTCGCGTCGTGCCAAGCATCGGTGCGGGGGAGTATAGCATGGTCGCGCGATAATCAGCGAACGTACGGGAACTTCTCTCGTCGCTACTCGGTGGTGATAAGCGGTATACGCTCGCGTCAGTTCCCTAAAGGGTTGCCTCGGCTCGTATGCGGCCAGCGAAAGAACTCGGCGCGGCGAACATCGCGCGATCGGTGCTATCCTCTATCCGCCCGCGTAGCCCGCCTGATCCCCCCCATTGATCGTGTAGCGCCGACGATCTCGACAACCATCGCCCCCGTCGCTATACTGTTACAGCGTGACCCGAGCCCTCGTAGCTCAATGGATAGAGTACTTGGCTTCGGACCAAGGGGTTGGCGGTTCGAATCCGTCCGAGGGCGTCGCTTATTTTCTTAGCCATAGCAAGGAAAACCGATGGACGGCCCCCGCCTGGTATTCCCCGGGTGGGGGCCGTACGGCAGTTAATACGGCAGTTCGTCCCCCGCCTCGCCGTCGTCCCCGCCGCGCCCCGTGCCCCCCTCCGCCTCGCCGTCCCCGAGCACCTCGTGCAGCCGGTCCGCCGCGCCCCGGCCCAGGCTCGGGATGGCGTGGCTGTAGATGTCGAGCGTCACCGCGATGGTGCTGTGGCCGAGCCGCTCCTGCACGATCTTGGGGTGGACCTCCGCCTCCAGCAGCAGCGTCGCGTTGGTATGCCGCAGGTCGTGGAAGCGCACGTCCTTCAGCCCCGCCGCCCCGAGGAGCCGCTTGAACGCGCGGGTCACGTTGCGCCAGCCCAGCGGCCGCCCGAGGTCGGTGCAGAAGACGAGGTCGCGATCCTCGTAGGCCGCCCCCCGCGCCAGCCGCAGCGCGTCCTGCCGCGCCTTGTGCCGCGCGAGCGCCCGGATTTCGGGCGCGGCCAGGTCGATCCGGCGCCGACTCTTCGCCTTCGGCGTGCCGTACGTCTTGTCGCGGTGGAGCTGGCGCCGCACCTGGAGGGCGGCGCGCCCCGGGTCGAGGTCGCCCCACCGCAGGCCGAGCATCTCGCCCTGGCGGAGCCCGGTCGCCACCGCCAGGACGAGCAGCGCCTCCCAGCGTGTCCCCGCGATCGCCGCCCAGAGGCGGCGGACTTCCCCGGCGCTGAGCGTGTTCGGCTCGCGGCGCTCGACCCGCGGCGGCCGCACGAGGTCCGCCACGTTGCGCGGGGCAAGATCCCAGCCGGTGGCCTGCTCGAGCGCCTTGTGGATCACGATGTGCGCGTTGCGGACGGTCTTCGGGGCCAGCCCCTGCCCCAGCAGTCGCGCGTAGAGCCCCTGGAGGTCGGACGGCTGCAAGGCCCGGAGCTTCCGCTTGCCGAGCGCCGGGATGAAGTGCAGCCGGACGTGATAGTCGTAGCTCGCGTAGGTCCGCGGCGAGACGCCGGGCCGGACCGCCTCCTCCAGCCAGCGCGTCAGGAATTGCTCCAGGGAGAGATTCTCCCTGGACGGCGCGATGCCGCGCTCACCCTCGTTGACCGCGGCCCGGATCTTCCCCTGGACCTCCCGCCGGGTCTTGCCGTAGAACGTGCGGCGACGACCCTCGATCGTGACCTGCCCGGCGAATCCGTCCTTGTGCCCGTAGATCGACCCCTCGTGGTTCCCGCGTCTCGTCGCCATCATGTCCCTTCCTTCACCCGTCGGCCGAGCCATTCCTGGAGCGCCTGCCGGGGGACGCGCACGCACCGCCCCAGGCGCACGACCGGCAGCTCCCCCTTCCGCACCAACTCCCAGGCGAATGTCCGGCCGATGTTCAGTTGCCGCGCCGCCTCCTCAACCGTCAGCAGCAGGGGTTCCGTGTTCGTATCCGCCATCGCATCTCCTCCTCCGGTGTCCACCCCCGCCTCCGCGGGTAGGCCGCGCCCGGCCGCCCTTGACGGCGGCCGGGTCC
>CADCWN010000364.1 GCA_902806415.1 uncultured Thermomicrobiales bacterium
CGCAGTAGCTGTGGTAGGAGGGCGGCTTCCAGCGTCTGCATCGGGCATCTCCTGGGCGGTGCAACACGACCTTTCCTCGTGTCGATCCACCCAAGATCCGCGCCAAGCAGCGAGAGAGCGGGAGAGCCGTCGCAGCGGGGCAACCCCAGCCACGCGCGGCCACCGTCCCGGCGTGTGGCGCAGGATGACCCCGTCCACAGCTTGCATGATTGGCAAGAGCTCGCCCGAGCCGACGAGTATCAGCGCCCCCGTCGGTGCTCCCCCAATCACATCGTTGCGCTCAACCCGGCTGATCGTGCGTCGGGCCATTATGCCGTATCCTTCGCTGCGGGCCGAGCGCGCAGGGCAGCCATTGACGCGCGAGACGAGGAGGACGCAGATGCCAACCCCCGCCACCGCCGCTTTCGTCCGCCGCGAGGCCGCGCGGATCATGACGCGCAATCGGCGCACCGGGCACGCCGACTGGAACGATCGCGACTATGCCTACGTCGTGCCGTCGCCGGGGTCGTACCCGTTCCAGTGGTTCTGGGACTCCTGCTTCCACGCGATCGCCCTGACGCACATCAACCGCGACTGGGCGCGCGAGGAGCTGCTGACCCTCCTGCACGGCGCGCAACCGGGCGGCTTCATCCCGCACCAGCTCCTCTGGGAGAAAGACCGCCACCCCGAGGCGGCGGCCAGGCAGTCGGAAGATTTCGGCGCGCGGTACACCAGCACATCGATCCAGCCACCGGTCCTGGCCGTCGCGATCGAGCGGGTCTACCGCGCGACCGGCGACGCAGCATTCCTGGCGCGCTGCCTGCCACCGGCGGTCGCCTTCCACCGCTGGCTCGCGGAGTACCGCGACCCGGACGGCGACGAGTTGATCGCGATCATCCAGCCCGACGAATCGGGGATCGACGCCTCGCCGAAGTTCGATCCGCTGATGGAATATCCGCGCGACAACGACGATCTGGTGCGCTGGATCGCGCGCCTCTACGCGCGGTATGCGCCGCTGCGCCTCAATGACCGCGCGATCCTCGACCTCGATCTCTTCAATGTCGAGGAGGTGCTGACCAACGTCTTCCATATCCTGGGGATGGAGGCGATCGCGCGCCTCGCCGCCGACGAGCGTCTGGCGACCGAATTTGCCGGTCGCGAGGCGCGCGCGCAAGCGGCGCTGATCGCCAAATGCTGGGACGACGAGGCGGGAGCGTTCTTCGACCTCGCGGGCAAGGAGGAGCGCCCGCTGCGGGTCCTGACGGTCGCCTCGCTCGCCCCGCTCGCCCTGCCGAGCCTCCCGCGCCCGATCGTCGAGCGGCTGGTGGCGCACCTGCGCGATCCCGAGACGTTCGCCCTGCCCTATCCCGTCCCCTCGGTCGCCGCCCGGGAACCGTCGTTCATGCCGGGCGACGCGCGCGGATTCATCTGGCGCGGCCCGAGCTGGATCAACAGCAACTGGCTGATCGGCGAGGGGCTGCGCGCGCACGGGATCGACGACCTGCGCCAGCGGCTGATCGACGCGACCTGCGCGCTGGTCGAGCGTTCCGGCTTCCGCGAGTACTACCACCCGTACACCGGCGAGGGCTTCGGCTCGCGCGATCACAGCTGGAGCACCATCGTCGTGGATATGCTCGACGGCCCGGTAGCAGGCGCTGACGGCGGCGAAGGTTGATGGGATGAGGGCTACACGGGCGCTCGGTCAGTCGCGCCCGGCTCGCAATTGAGCCAGCGCGTCGGTGTACGCCTCGTTGAAGGTCGGGAAGGCGCGGACGACCTCGCCGAGGAGGTCGAGCGACACCTCGGCGCGGATCGCCAGGGTCGCCTCGCCGAGCCAGGCGTCCGCGTGCGGCCCGATCGCCGACGCGCCCAGGAGGACGCCCCGGCGCTTGTCGGCGATCAGTTCGAGCCGCCCGCGCGTCGTCCCCTCCGTTTCCGCGCGTGCCGTGTCGCGCAGATTGACCCCGACGGTGCTGATCTCGTGCCCCTGCTCGCGCGAGCGCGGCGGTCAGGCCGACCCCGGCGACGGTCGGCGTGGTGTAGACGGCGCGCGGGATGGCGCGGTAGTCGGCCCGCTTCGGCTCGCCCAGGAGATTCGCCGCCAGGATTTTGGCGTGGTAGGTGGCGATGTGGGTGTACGGCTCGACCCCGGCGACATCGCCGCCCGCCCAGACCCGCCCCTGTCCGCGCACCCGACAGCGCTCGTCGATCTCCAGGCCGCGCTCGCCCGGCGCGATGCCGAGCCGATCGAGGCCGAGGTCGGCGACGCGCGGCTCGCGCCCGACGGCGAGCAGGAGTCGCTCGGCCTGCAGGGTCGTGCCATCCTCCAGGGTCAACTCGACGCCGCCATCCCGCGCGCGGGCGCGGCACGCCTTCGCGTCGAGGCGCAGATCGACCCCGTTATCGCGCAGTGCGTCCGCGAGGATGGCCGCGATCGTCGGCTCCTCGCGCGGCAGGAGTTGCGCGCCCGCCTGCACCAAGGTGACGCGCGTGCCGAACGCGGCGTAGACCTGGGCCAGTTCGCAGCCGACCGCGCCACCGCCGAGCACGAGCAGCGACGCCGGGCGCTGCGGGGAGGTGAGCGCCTGATCGCTGGTCCAGGTGGGGACATCCGCCAGGCCGTCGATCGGCGGGGTGGTGGGCGTCGAGCCGGTCGCGATCACCAGGTCGCTGTAGCCGAGTTCGCGCGCCCCGACGCCGACCACGCCCGGTCGGAGGATGATCCCGCGCCCGCGCACCAGGGTGACGCCATGTTCCCCGAATTGCCGCGCGCCGAAAGTGTCGTCGGTTGGCACGATCGCCTCCCGCCGCCCGACGGCGCGAGCGTAGGCGGCGTCGCCGTCGCCCGGTTCGAGCGGCTGGGCGACCGCGCCGAGACGCTCCGCCTCGCGCAGGAGCAGGCGGACCTCGGCCGCGTGCAGCAGCACCTTGCTCGGCACGCAGGCGACGAAGCCGCACTCGCCGCCGACCCGGTGTCCCTCGACGATCGCGACCGTCTTGCCGCCGTCCGCGAGCTGGTTCGCCAGGTTCTCGCCGGCACTCCCGGCCCCGAGGATCACGACGTCGAATTGGTCCATCTGGCCTCCCCCCGGATAGCGGCGATGGCGGTGTGACCGCCCGATCTGCGGTTGCGCCGGTCGCGGCGCGCGAGCGCCTCGCGATAGGTGACGACGAAACGCTCGGCCACGCGCGGCCAGGCATAGCGCGCGGCGTATGAGCGCCCGATGCGCCCGAGGGCGGCGCGGGCGTCCGGGTTGGCGAGGAGCGCCGCGAGGGCATCTTCGGCTGCCGCCGCGTCGAAAGGAGGGACGACGATCGCCCCCCGCCCATCCGGCACGATCTCGGCGGTCGCGCCGACGGCGTGGGTGACGGCGGGGAGGCCGTGGGCCAGCGCCTCGACGAGGGCGAGCCCGAACGCCTCGTAGCGCGAGAAGAGGACGAACAGGTCGGCGTGGTCGTACCAGCGGAGGAGTTCCGCGTCGTCCACCTCGCCGGTCAGCAGCACGAGTTCGGCGAGCCCCTCGCGGTCGATGCGCGCCCGCACGTCGGCTTCGCCCCCCTCATCTCGCCCGACGAGGACGAGGCGAAGCCGCGCGGCGACCTCGCGCGGCAGGCGGGCGCGGGCGGCGAGGAGGCGATCGAGGGTCCAATCCTGCCCCTTGTGGGCACCGATCCGCCCGACGCAGAGGACCGTGAGCCGGTCGGGTCGCCAGTCGCGCGGGCGGGCACCATCCGACGGCGGCGCGGCAATCCCCCAGCCGATCTGCCGAACCCGCCGTCGCGGGGCCAGATAGGTGCGCGCCAGCCCGCGCCGCTCGGTCGCCGAGAGGGTGGTGATCCGGTCGGCGGCGCGGCAGAGCAGGATGTTGATCGGCTGGAGCCAGCGATAGGCCGGGATCAGCCGGTGGAACGAGGGGGTGAAGACGACCCCCGCGCGCCGTCGCCCGTACCACCATGTCCAGCAATGGCCCCAGAACCAGCCGTCGCCGATCCAGTGGATAATGTCGGGCCGGAACTCATCCAGGATCGCCGCGAAGGCGCGCGGCGGGAACCAGACGAGCGGCACCGAGAAGAACGGCGGCGCGCGATGCGGCCATGAGGGGACGCGATAGGAGGCCATGCCGCCGTCGATCGTCTCGCGCGCGGCCAGGCCGGGCAGATGGCGACGCGGGAACGCGTAGTGCGTCGCCAGGATCCCGGTCTGGTGCCCGGCGGCGCGCAACTGGGCGCTGAGCTGGTCGATCACGCGCTCGATCCCGCCCCAGTTCGGCTTGTAATACGGGGCGACGAACAAGACGCGCAGCAGGGGCGCGGCATCGTGGCCCTCCCCGGCGCGGCTCACGCGAGCGCCGGGTGCGGCTCGCGCACCGCCTCGCCGAGCAGGGCCAGGTCGAGTTCCGTGCCCTGCTCGTGTGTCTGCTCGACACCGTCGCGGATGATCGTGAGCCGGCCCTGCCCGCGCACGGCGAGGGTGTTGCGATTCACGTCGATGATACAGCTGGTGTGCTCCTCGATCCCGAGGATCGTGGCGCGCGGCGGGAGGAGCAGGCGCAAGCGGTCGAAACGCTCGCCGCCCATGAAGCAGCGGCTGGTGTCGAGATTGGCCCCGCCCTCGGCGTTGTTCCAGTGCGGGATGATCGCCAGTTCGAGCCCGACATGGGCGAGGAGATCGAGCCCCGGTTGCCAGTGGAGGTCGTCGCCCGCCTTGTAGATCTCGTAGACCGGCAGGACGTGGGCGCCGAGGGCCAGCGCCGCCGCGCTGGAGAAGGCGAGGGCCGCGCCCTCGCTCCAGCGTTCGCGGATACGCTCCCAGGTGGCCGTGCCCGCCAGCTGGCGCGCCGTGTAGGTCGGGCTGCCCGGCCCGGCGAGGATGTAATCGGCGTCGAGGAGCGGGGCGTACACCGCCGGGTCGTCGGGGTCGCTGGGGCCGCCCTTGCGATTGGCCTGGATCAGGGTGATCCGGGGTTTGTAGTTCTGGAGGCTGCGCTCGACAAAGGCGCGCAGCTTCTCCACCACGAAGTCGGCATTGGGCTGGAAACCGGAGGGGGTGACCAGGATCGCCACTTTCACCGGGGTCGGCCATTGCCGCAGCACTTCCTCCTGCACCTGGCGGCCATGGCGCGCGGTCTCGCCCGAGCCGAAGAGGATGAGCGGCCCGTGATGTGTGGTCATCGTTACCTCCCGCATGTGAATCGCTTCATCTCGTTCGCGGTTCGCCGTCGCGTCCGCCGACCGCGCGGCACTCCCGTTTCCCCGGCCTGGGGCGACGCGTTTATCTCCTTGCAAGCCGCCTTCCATCGCTCGGCGCTCAGTGCTCGGCGCTCAACTGCTTCCCGAGGCTGGCGGCGGGGCGAGGAGCTGCTCACGGATCGCTCCGGCGAGCGCGAGCGCGCTGCCCGGCGCGGTGAAGTTGTGATCGGCACCGGGGATGCTCAGGCGGGCGACGACCCGGTTCCCGGCGACCCGGACCAGCGTATCGGCCTGCGCCGCCGGGACCTCGCGGTCCGCGTCGGCGAGGATAATCGTGATCGGTGCCGCGACCGCGCGCGCCGTCGCCGCCATGTCGAATTCGGCGGTCCGGTCGAAGACCGCCGCGAGGAAGAAGATCGCGGCGATGTCGGGGCGGCGCGCCCCGACGACGATGACGACCATCCCGGCGTAGCTATGCCCGCCGATGGCGATGGCGCTCTCGCGCAGGCGGGGTTGCCGACGCACGAAGTCGAGCAGATCGTCGAGATCGTCTGCGTATCCCCCCACCGAGGCTCCGCCGAGAGCGCCGTCGCTCTCGCCCGCGCCGTTGGTGAAGTCGAAGCGCACGACCGCGACGTCGGCGGCCAGGAGCGTCGCGGCGATCTGGCGCAGATAGCGGCCATCCTTGTCGCCGCCGTAGCCGTGGCAGAGGACCAGCGTCCGCGCGACCGGCGCGGTGCCCGGGGGGGCGTCGAGCAGCCCGACGATGCGTCGCCCGTGGCGATTGGTGATGGTGAACGGCTGTGCCGTCGCGAAACGCCCCGCGCTCATCCTCGTCGCCCCCCGCCACCCCCACCCGGTATCGCCCGACGGACTGTCAGGCTCCGTCTTCGTTGCTTCCGTCTTCGTTGCTGAGGAGATGCGCCCACCGGGCCTTGAGCAACCGCTGGTTTCGTTCGTGGACCCCCGAGCGGACGCTGTCGATCCCCAGCCCCCGATCCTTCTTGCGATAGAGGGTGACGATCGCATCGACGAAGCCGGGGGGACCGTAGCGTTCGAGCGAGCGGAGCCAGAGGTCGTAATCCTCGCAGCAGCGCAGCGTCTCGTCCCAGCCGCCGAGATCGAGCAGCGCCTGGCGGCGGTAGATGGCGGTGCTGGCGTTGGGGATCATCGTGCTCTCGTAGAAATGGCGCGCACACCGGGCGCGATCCTCGCAGAGGAAGTTGCGCACATCCTCGCCGATCAGGTAGCGCCCCGACTCATCGATCTTGGCGGCGTTGGCGTGCGCCGCCCAGAACTGCGGGTGCGCCCGCATAGAGCTGTAGCGCTGCTCGACGCCATCGACCGTGAGCAGATCGTCGTCGTCCAGGTCCACGAGGTATTCGCCCCGCGCCGCGGCGGCGGCGCTATTCCTCGCCGCCGCGACGCCGCGCGGGCGTTCGTGGCGCACCACGACCAGACGAGGATCGCGCGCCGCGAGATCGGCGAGGTACGCGGCGGTCCCGTCGTCCGAGCCGTCATCCACGACGACGTGCTCCCAGGGGCAGGAGAGGCGCATCGCCCGCACGCTGGCGATCGCGAGGGGGAGGAACGTCGCCCGGCGGTTATGGGTGGGGGTGACGATAGAAATGGTCGGTGCGGTATCCGTCATCCGACCCTCCCGATCGTCGATAGCGTTCTCGCGTCGATAGCGTTCTCGCCGGTCGCGCGGAGACCATACACTACCGGCGCTACTCGGTCCCCGGCAGCCCGCCGAAGACGCGATTCAACACGCCCTGGACATCCGGCAGGGCCGTGCCCTGGCCGGTCACGAACAGGTAGCCGACGACGAGGCTGAAGATGGCCGCGAAGACGCCGACCACCATGAAGAG
>CADCWN010000365.1 GCA_902806415.1 uncultured Thermomicrobiales bacterium
ACCCCAGCGAGAACTCCTCCCGCCGCCGCAAGCAGTACCGGGGGATCGCCACGCGCGACGACACGACGAAACGCAACTTCCTCGCCGGCGTCCACCTCGCCGCGACGGCCATCCTCCTCAACTGCGGACACGCCCTAGCCCTAGACGAGAAGCATGGTTACATTGGGGAAGCCTGGGCGAGTCGGGCTTCATCCTTGACGTGATGGCTGACGACGAAGCTCTTATCGAAGCACTTAATAGCGTTTTATTACCACCCCGATTCACGGGGATTTGGCACCGCGATACAAAAGACTTCGAGGTGATATGGGCGGCCATCCCGGATAACTGGCCTGAGTTGTCGCGCACCTTCGATTTCCGCTTCGGGATTGGGGTCTATCGGTGCGAGTATGCCACCCCGAGCAAACGGCTAATCGCGATCGCTGACGCGGTCCGCCAGACATCCCGCCCGCCGTCGGAATACACGAGACTCTTTAACCTGATTTCGCTCAAGTCAATCGAACGCGTTATTAGCGAAGCGGAGAGCTTGAGGCTGGTCCCCACATCTTTCTGGATCCGCAACGTGGAATGGGACGAAGGTAAGATCGTTGAGCTTGTCCGCAACCTCAACTTCTACATGCATTACTACGATCATGGGACTCCTCAAATACTCGTCCATGATCCGCGCCCCATCGCATCGCGGACCCAACCTCCGCGCTATCCCTTCGATGAGTTCCCGGCAGCGATTCAGGGACGAGCCCTCGATCCGTACTTGCTCAGCTTGTGGCAAAGCTCGATGGAGGGGGACACGCGCCTGCGGTTCCTCTATCTCTATCAAATTTTAGAGTACGCCTCATTCTACTGGGTGCGCGACACCACACAGCAGTCGATTCGGCGCATCCTCGCCGCCCCGGAGACCTACACCAGTCCGAACCAGGCGGTCAGGCAAATGCTCGATGTCCTGGCCGAGGAGAAGAGCACCGATGAGCAGAAGATCGATCTGGCGGTCAAGCAGCTTGTCGATCCCGTCGCGGTGTGGAAGGAAGTTGAGCCGAACCTGGCATTCTTCTCCTCCGAGATTCAATTTGACGGCGGATTTACTCTAGCCGCGCAGTTCTCCGCCTCGTTGAAATTGAGCGAATTCTGCAGCGATTGGCGCTCTGGCAACCGTTTCCCGTTGGCCTTGCGAAGAATTCGCAATGCGCTCGTCCACGGGCGAGAGTCGCGCATGGCGAACGTGATAGCTCCGACACTCGCGAACGATGACAGATTGTTTCCGTGGTTGGCACCGCTCAGTGCCGCCGCCACGCGCATCGTTTTAACGTTGGAGCTATAACGCAAGTGGGAAGAAATTCCCATCATTGGTATCTTCCAACGGGGTACGCGCCATGTTATCATCATACATAGTGCGATAGGCACGGAAAGGACGGGGCTGATGAAGTGGGGAGTAGGCAGCGAGGATCGCGCGACAAGCGCGTGGGACTTCGTCGTCTTTGGCGAGGATAATTCCATAGTCGTGATTCAGCCGAAGGTTGAGACGCGAACAGCTACAGCGGTGACACCAGCGGTTGAGCGTGAGCCTGCTGCCCACGCCGAGAGGTCATCTGCGAAGCCGGGGACACCCTCGACCACGTAGTAAGTGATCCAGAAATAACACGAGCCAAGCGCGGATGGCGGACCAAATGGTTCGCCATCCGCGCGTCCTGTCGCCAACGTGCCGTCCGAATGGATTTACCCGCCTACTTCTACCGACTCACGACCCACGACGCACGACTCCCCCTACACCACATCCCGCCGCCGAATCACCAGCGCCGTGATGGCGACGAAGAGGGCCAGGTAAACGCAGAGGATCAGGGTGGCACACTCGGGGGCGATCGTGCTGTCGCTCCCGCCGAAGTAGCTGGCGAGCGCCCCGGCATTCGCGCCGAGGAGGAAGCGGCGGGCGGTGTTGACCTGCTCGATCAGGAACGCGACGCCGCTGACGGCCGTTTCCAGCACCAGGGAGTAGATCAGCCCCAGCCCGATCGCCAGCGCCGCGCTGCGGAAGAGGGTGGCGAGCGCGACCCCGAAGGCCGTCCAGGCGGCGAGGATCAGCCAGCCCGCGCCGACCCCCTTCAGCAGGTCGAGGGCCGACGGCGGGGCGACCGAGGCCCCCTGGATGGCCGCGGCGATCAGGCTGCCGAGCAGGCCGACCAGGAGCGCGCCGCCGCTGAAGAGGGCCAGCAGCGGCGCGAGGGCCAGCAGCTTGCCCGCGATCAGAGCGAGGCGACCGGGTCGCTGAGTCAGGATCGTCTTCAGCGTCCCCCAGCTATACTCGCCGCCGATCGTCAGCGCTCCCAGGATGAGGCCGATCGGGCCGCCGAGGGTGCCGAGGAGCGGGATCACCTGGGCGATCATCGCGCCCGGCAGCAGTCCCGCGCGCAGGCTCTCGGCGATAGCACCAGACGGCGGTCCCCCCGAGCCTTGGGAGCTGCGCTCGATCAGCAGGATCCCCAGCCAGACAAAGGCGTAGCCGATGGTGAAGACGCCGAAGAGCAGGATGAGGCCGAGGATCCAGACGGCGGGGCGGCGGGTCAGCTTCAGCCACTCGGCGCGAAAACTGCCGACGACCAGGGCGAGCGGGCTCATCGGCGGGCCTCCCGTGGCGCGGGTCCGGTCCGGCGCGAGCGCGGTGTCGTCGTCGTCATCGCCCGCCCTCCTGTCCCGGCCCCGCCCCCGCCCCGTCGGCGTCCTCGGTCAGGTGGAGGAAGACCGCTTCGAGCGAGTCCTGGATCGGGCGGATCTCGCTGACCGCGACCCCCGCCCCGACGAGCGCGGCGTTGATCGCGGCGGCGCGCTCCGGCGCGACCGCGAGGCGCAGCGCGCCATCGGCGACCGTCACGCCACCCACGCCGGGGAGGTCGCGGGCGAGGCGCGCGGCGTGGTCGAGCGGCGCCGCGCGGACCAGCAGCGCGCCGGGGCCGCGCAGCGCCTCGACGGAGTCCTCGGCGATCAGCCGCCCCTCCTGGATGACGCAGGCGCGGTCGCAGATCTGCTCGATCTCGCCGAGCAGGTGGCTGGAGAGGAGGATCGTGCGGTCGCCCTGCCCGAGGCGGCGGATCAGATCGCGCATGTCCGCCATCCCGCGCGGGTCGAGGCCGTTCGTCGGCTCGTCGAGGATGAGCAGCGCGGGGTCTTTCAGCAGCGCCCCGGCGACGCCGAGCCGCTGCTTCATCCCGAGCGAGTAAGTCGAGAACTTGTCGTCGGCGCGATCCGCCAGGTCCACCGTTGCCAGGACGGCGGCGACCCGCCCGTCCGGCACCCCGGTATAGCGGGCCAGGACCCGCAAGTTGTGCCGCCCGGAGAGGTACGGGTAGAAGGCGGGTGACTCGACCAGCGCGCCGACGCGGGCGAGGCCGGCGGGGTCGCCGGGGGCCGCGCCGAGGACGGTCGCCTCGCCGCTCGTCGGGCGGATGAGGCCGAGGAGCATCCGCAGGGTGGTCGTCTTGCCCGCACCGTTGGGGCCGAGAAAACCGTAGACCTCGCCGCGCCCGATCGTCAGGCTGATCCCCTCGACGGCGGCGCGGTTGCCGTAGCGCTTCGTGAGGTCGCGCGTGACGATGTACGGTTCGGCCTGCTGTTTCGGCATGGCGCTCCTCGACGGTCCGACCGGCGCTGGCCCGGCCTCGCGGATGCCTGGCGACTGTCTCTCGCGCCAATGATAGCACGGTCGCGCGGGCGGTCTGGCAACGCTCGTGCGGGAACGAGTCGTTGGTCGTCAGTAGAAAGTCACGAGTGCCGAGTGCCGGGCGGAGGCACCTCTCTACCGACTACCGACTAACGACCGACGACACCCTACTGACGACTGGAGGGCATATTGGACAGCGAGACGAGCAGAACCTTCATCCTCGTCCCGCTGGGGCTGGTGCTCGGGGGGCTGCTCTTCGCCATCGTCGGGAGTGTTTGGATCGCGCGGGAGAGGGCGTTCACGCGCGACGCGCTCAGTGCGCCGGGGACCGTGGTCGGCTTTTGGACACGGCGACTGCGCCGCCGCCGAACCTCTGGCGGGCTGTCGAGGACCGTGCTCAACTTCCCGATCGTGCGCTACACCACGCGGCGCAGTGAGCCGATCGAGTTCGAGTCGCCGATGGGGAGCCGCCCGCGCATCTACCGCGAGGGACAGGCGGTGACGGTCCTCTACACACCGGACGCCCCGGAGCGGGCGCGGATCGCATCCGGCTGCCTGCAATACGGTACGCCGATCTTCTTCATCGCCCTGGGCCTGGGGCTGATCGCCTTCTCCGCGCTCTTCGGCCTCGCCTCCTGGTTCTTCATCTTCCAACTTCCAACTGCCAGGCGCATGAGGCTTGCGGGATGATCTCTCCCCGCCGCCCCAGCGGCGACCCTCCCCAACGCGGGGGGGGTGAAGTGGGCATGGCGGTGGTGGACAATTTCTGCGCTTGCAAGCGCAACCCCGTAGCCCAGCCTACTTCAGTAGGCTTCGTGGCCGTAGGCCACCTAGCGCCGGATTCATCCGGCGGCACCACGTCTAGGCTGCCCTGGCCTCTCCAACAAACTCCACCACCATGCCACACCACCGCCTCACCAGGGCATCGTCCGCCCGGTGTGCTGGCGACCGATCGCGGAGGCGCGCTCGCCCTCACGCCCGGCACCGATCATCACCCCCTCCGCCAGCCGCGCGATCACGTCGCGCTCGTAGACGGTGTTGAGGAAGGCGAGCCCATTGTCCTTGCAGGCGGCGAGGATCCGGGCTCGCGCCGCCTCCATCACCGGCGGGAACGGCTCGTCGTGGTTGTCGGCGAAGCCGAACGACATCGCCATGTCGCCGGGTCCCCACTCGGCGAAGGCGAGGCCCGGCACGCGCAGGGTGACCTCGACATTCGAGAGGGCGCGCTTATTCTCGATCTTCAGGCCGAGCAGCAGTTCGCCGCGCGGATTCAGCGGCCAGGGATCGGCCAGATCGAGGTACTCGCGCATGGAAACACCCCAAATCTCGGCGGCGTGCTCCTGTCCGCCGCTGCCGCGCCGCCCATCGTCGAGGCCGTGGCCGACGCCGAGGGTGTTGAACGGGTAGCGCGCGCACTCCACAAACGCCTTCACCGCGCCGGGCGTCTCCGCGTGGCAGAGCAGCAGGCCGTGGACGCCGCAGGCCAACACCTGCTTGATCACCCAGGAGTTGGCGCGGACCGCCGCCTCGCTGGTCCCATCGATCGGCAGGGTGACGATCACGGCGGGCGTGCGGTGGCCGCTCTTCGTCGGGCCACCGGCGATCAGCCCGGCCATGAACGCGCGCAGCTCGCCCATATCGAACGGGTGATGCTCGACATCGTAATTGATGAAGTCGGCCCAGGTCTGCGCCGCCCGGACGCCGCCATCGTAGCCCCGCTCCCCCGGGCCGGTGTAGTAGATCGGCTGGCGCTCGGCCAGCAGTTCGACGGCGAGATTGATCCGTGCCACGTCTCCCCTCCCCGTTACTCGTACAGTGCCGCGTGTCGCGCGTGCTCCGGTTGTCGAGGGCGGCAGTCTAGCACGCGCGCCGGGCAGGCGTCGTGCCGCCCCCACCAGCACGGCGAGGGCGGCACATCGCGGGGAGTGTGGGACTCAGCGCCAGCTATCGACGGTGAGATCGTCGTAGGCGACGGCGAGGGGGGACGCAGCACCGGCACCGCCGCCGCTGGTGACATGGGTCGCTTCCAGGCCAAAGCCACCATCGACGAGGCTGTAGTCCTGCGCGCGGGCGACGATCGTGCCGTTCACCGCCAGGGTCAGGTTCGGCCCGGCGCAGGTGAATTGCAGGGTGGCGGTCTGGTTGAGGGCGACCACGCCGGCCGGCAACTGCCGCTCGACCAGTTGCTCGAACCCCTCGGTCGAGTTGTACTTCCGGATCCGCGCGGCGTAGCTGGGGCCAGCCTGCGCGAAGAGCATGTAGACCACACCGACGTAGCGCGCGCCCGAGCCCTGGGTGCGGCAACTGAGCCCATAGGCGGAGCCGCCCGCGCTCAGCGGCGTCGCCCTGACGCCGAGGCGCATGTCGGGCAGGGCGCGGAAGCCCCCGCCGGGGAGCGGGACACCGGGGCGAGAGACGGGATTATCGATGCCGATCTTCTTCAGCGTGCTGCCCGCCGCCGTGAGGACGTAGCGGCCATCCTTATAGGAAGCCGAGCGCTGCTCCTCCTGGAACGTCGGCCAGCGGGTGGTGTCGCCGAAATCGTCGCTGTAGGAGTTGACGAAACGCAGCTCCGCCGGGTCCTTGGCGAGGTACTGCTCCCGCCCGAGCAGCCCGAGGAGGATCTGGTAGCGGATATCCGCGTTCTCCGGGTGGTACTCGAAGCGCGCCCGCTCGAAATACTGGACCAGATAGGTCTGGCCGTTCGTCGGGCTGACCTCGTTGAAGGCGTCGGTGATGGCGTAGCCGTGCTGCGCCACCCCGCCGTTGCCGAGGAAATACTGGCCGAAGCGGCGATTGATGCACTTCGTGCCGGGGATGCCGGTGTCGGTGCAGCCGGTCTCCGCCGGCACACCGGCGGGCGCGCCGTCGGGGTACTTGACCATCAGCTGTTCGCGCCCGAGCAGGCCGAGCAGGACATCATACGGGGCGGCATTCTCGGGGTGGAGCTCGAAGCGCGCCCGCTCGAAATACTGGGTCTGATACGACTTACCGTCGGCCTGATTAACCTCCATGAACACATCGGTGATCGGGTAGCCCTGCTGCGCGAGGCCGCCGTTCGCCTGCCAGTATTCGAGGAAGCGCCCGCCAATACACTTCCCGTTCGCCTCCGGGAAGCAGACCTCCGCAGCCGCCCCGACCGGCGCGGCGGCGAGCAAAACGAAGGGGCCGAGGGCGACCAGCAAGGTCAGGCCGAAGATCGTCAGCGCCCGCCGCCCCCCCCGCCCCGCCCATCCGATCGTCACCCTGCCACATCGTTCCGCTCCCCGGGCACCCTCGCCCCACTATCGTAGCGCCCGCCATTCGGGCAACCTCTCCGTGCAGGATAGCGGGTGATCCTCAACGAAACCAAAACGGGAACAAAGCGGGGAGGGTTGTTGATGATGGCAGGGGGGAGGCGGGCGGCTTCAGCCGCCACCGCCACTGTTCGCCCCCACCCCCTACAGCGCACGGCAGATCAGCCCCTTCAGATATTCGCTCTCCGGGAAGCTGAGGAGGACCGGGTGATCGGGGGCCTGGGTCAGGCGCTCGATGATCTGCGCCGGGCGACCCGCGTCGGCGCTGGCCCCAAAGACGACCTTCTGGAACAGATCGGCACTGATCAGCCCGGAGCAGGAGAAGGTCGCCAGGATCCCGTTCGGGTTGAGGAGTTGGAGCGCCAGCAAGTTAATATCCTTGTAGCCGCGCGTGGCCCGCAGCACCCCCTCGGCGTTATGCGCGAACTTCGGCGGGTCGAGGATGATCACGTCGAACCGCTCGTCGCGCTCGCGGTACTCGCGCAGGACCTGGAAAACATCGCCGACGCGGTACTCATCCCCCGCGCTGGCGTAGCCGTTGCCGACCATCTGGCGCTCGGCGAGGCGCAGCGCCTCGACGGAGGTATCGACGTTAATCACCTGCGTCGCCCCCGCCGCCGCCGCGTAGACGCCGAACGCCCCGGTGTAGGCAAAGCAGTTGAGGACGCGCGCGTCGCCGCAGTAGGTGGCAACGCGGCGGCGGTTCTCGCGCTGATCGAGGAAGAAGCCGGTCTTCTGCCCGCCGAGCAGATCGACGGTGAACGTCAGGCCGTATTCGCTGATCTCCACGCTCGGCGGCACCTCGCCGTGGAGCGGGCTGGCCGGGATCGTCAAGCCCTCGCGCGTCATCGTCTCGGCGTCGGGGCGCTCGACGATCGCGACCGGGTCGAGTGTCGCCCGCAGCGCCGCGACGACGTCGGCCTTGCGCCGCTGGAGGCCGAGGGTGGAGCACTGCACCGCCAGCACGTCGCCGTAGCGGTCCACGATCAGGCCGGGCAGCCCGTCGGACTCGCTGAAGACGACGCGGTAGGCGTCGGTGTCGCGCGGCAAGACCCCCTCGCGCCGGGTCTGCGCGGCGGCGATCCGGCGGTGCAGCAGTGCGGGCGTCAGATCCTCGTCGGGGTCGCGCGTGAAGAGGCGCACAACGATCTGGGAGCGGCGATTGAGCAGCCCGCGCGCCAGAAACTCGCCGCGCCCGTCGGTCACATCGATCGTGTCGCCGTCGGCGGGCATCCCATCGATCCGGGCGATCGCCCCCGAGAAGACCCAGGGGTGCCCGGCGAGGACCGGCTTCTCGCGTCCCGCCTTGAGGACGACGCGCGGTTGGGACATCGGGGGCTCCTCCAGTGGGCGAAGTGGGCCGGTGGGCCAGTGGGCCAGCAAGGGGGAACGATAGCACGTTTAGGGGGAAGCGTGGATAAGGCGTCGGAAGATGTGCGACGATCCGATCAGGATCTGTCGGATGATTGACTTACAATGCACCGTCGCATCGGGAGAGGAACACACTCGGAAGGAGAGGGATATGTCAACCGAGCGTGGGGGTGGGGCGATGGGCACAACGCCGAGTGGGGCGACCGCTGCGGAAGGCGTGCTGGTCCGCCCGTTGCGGGCGGAGGAACTCGACGCGGCCGACCGCGTGTGGCGGCTCGCCTTCGGCACGTTCCTCCGCCTGCCCGACCCGCTCGCCTTCCGGGGGGACGCCAGCCCGGTGCGGACGCGCTACCTGGCCGACCCGGCGGGGAGCTTCGCCGCCGAGCTGGACGGGGCGCTGGTCGGCACCAACTTCGCGGTCGACTGGGGCAGCGTCGGCTTCTTCGGGCCGCTCTCGGTTCGCCCTGACCTCTGGGACCGGGGCATCGCCCGGCGCCTGATCGAGGCCGCGCTGGCGGCGTTTGCGGAGCGGGGCACCCGGCACGTCGGCCTCTTCACCTTCGCCAACAGCCCGAAGCACGCTGGGCTCTACCAGAAATACGGCTTCTGGCCCCGCTACACCACGGCCATCATGGGCAAGCCGGTGGGGCCGGGACGTGCCGGGGGCGCATGGGCAGCCTACTCCGCGCTGGCGGACGACCGGCGGCGGTCAGCCCTCGCGGGGTGCCGCGCGCTGTCCGACGCCGTGCACCCCGGCCTCGACCTCGGCCCGGAGATCGCCGCCACCGCGCGGCACGGGTTCGGCGAGACGGTGCTGCTCCGGGCAGCGGCGATGCCCTCGGCGGCTTCGCCGTCTGCCACTGCGGGCCGGGCACCGAGGCGGGGAGCGGCCGCTGCTACGTCAAGTTTGGGGCGGTGCGGCCGGGACCAGCTGCGGGGGAGACGTTCGCCCGGCTGCTAGACGCCTGCGAGGACCTGGCGGCGGCGCGGGGCTTGGCGCGGCTGGTCGCCGGGGTCAACACGGCCCGGCGCGAGGCGTACCGCGCCCTGCTGGCGCGCGGCTTCCGCACCGAGCTGCAGGGACTGGCGATGGACCGGCCGGACGAGGCGGCCTACAACCGCCCCAGCGTCTACGCCATCGACGACTGGCGCTGACGACCGCGCCGCACTGCGGCGACGCCGCTCGGCGGCGGTCCCGGCGGTGGTTGGGGCGGCGATGGTGCGGGGTCAGGCGGGGCTGCGGTACGTCCCGCACCTGGCGGTAGGCATCGAGAAGTGCGACCGACATGGGTCTGCTCATCGAGCCCGCGGGCAATGCAGGGATGCACGTATGCGCTCTGCGGAGAGGCCATCCTTGACCATGATGCCCCTTCCGGTCGCGCTTCTGGGGCAATGGTTAGTAGTTGACCTGCAATGCACCCGCCCAGTGAGGGAGGAACACGCCCGGAAGGAGAGCGACATGTCAACCGAGACGGCGACGAACATCGCGATCGTACGACGCTACATCGAGGAGTGGTTAAACAAAGGAGACGAGGCAACACTACTCGCCGTCACCGCACCCAGCTGGCACTCACACGGGACGATGGCCGGCCTGGCGGCGGGGATAGAGGGCGCGAAGCAACTTCGGGCGGAAGTACGCGCAATCTGGCCCGACCATCACTGGACCATCGAGGACATCTTCGCGGCGGGAGACCGGGTAACGGCACGGATGACCAGTCGAGCGACGCACCAAGGAACCTATCGTGGCATCCCCGCGACAGGGAAGCACGTCGTATTCGGCGCAATCTGGATCTTCCGCCTCGCCGACGGCAAGATCGCGGAAGCGTGGCGGTGCGCGGATGACCTTAGCCGGGTCGTCCAGATCGGCGGGAAAATCGTGCCGTCGGAGGGCTAGGGTTGAGCATCGCAGACCTGCGAAGCTACCCCGACCGGCCCTCCATGATTCGTTAGACACGACCCCATGACCCGGCACAAGACAAGGCCGCGCCTGCTGTGCCCCCAGAGAAGCAACCGCCCTTCGCCCCTTAACACTCCTTAACACCCACCCGCCACACTCCCACTTGGATAGTCCCATAATCCCAACGGGGCACCGATGGCGCGGCAATGCGATGATGACGCAGCGATGGGCCGAGACGGCGGAGGTGGTGTGTGGCGGGCGCGGGCGAAGACGCCGGGGCGGTGGGTGTAGCGGGACAGGAGCCTGAGACCCAGGCCGACGCGAGCGGGCGCGGATCGGCCTGGGAGGTACTGGGGGCGTCGGCACGGCTGGGGCTGACTTCGTTCGGCGGACCGGTCGCCCACCTCGGCTTCTTCCGGCAGGAATATGTCGAGCGGCGGCGCTGGCTCGACGCGGCGACCTACGCCGACCTGGTCGCGCTCTGCCAGTTCCTGCCCGGCCCGGCCAGCAGCCAGGTCGGGATCGGGATCGGGATCATCCGCGCGGGACTCTGGGGCGGGCTCGCGGCCTGGGTCGGCTTCACCCTGCCGTCCACCCTCGCCCTGATCGCCTTCGCCTACGGGGTCGCCGCATTCGACCTCGGCGACGCGGGCTGGCTGCACGGCCTGAAGATCGTCGCGGTGGCGGTGGTGGCGCAGGCGGTCTGGGGGATGGCGCGGCAATTGGCCCCCGATCGCCCGCGCGCCACGCTCGCCCTGCTCGCCGCCGTCGCCACGCTCCTCTGGCCGCTCCCGCTCGCGCAGGTGGCGATCATCGTCGCGGCGGGGATTCTGGGCTGGCGGCTCCTGCCGTCGCCCGAGGTGCCGCCCGTGCCGCCGGGCGCGCCTCCCGTACGGCGCGGCGTGGCGATCGGCTGCTGGGTCGCCTTCTTCGCGCTGCTGGCGGCGCTGCCGATCCTGCGCCAACTCGCCCCGTCGCACCCCCTCGCCCTCTTCGACAGTTTTTTCCGTGCCGGGTCCCTGGTCTTCGGGGGCGGGCATGTCGTCCTGCCCCTCTTGCAGGCCGAGGTCGTGCCGCCCGGCTGGGTCACGAACGACCAGTTCATCGCCGGGTACGGCGCGGCGCAGGCGGTGCCCGGCCCGCTCTTCACCTTCGCCGCCTATCTGGGCGCGGTCGGCCGGCCCGCGCCGAACGGCCTCCTCGGCGGGACACTGGCCCTGGTCGCCGTCTTCCTGCCGTCATTCCTGCTGGTGACCGGCGCGCTGCCGTTCTGGCACGCCATCCGCGCGCGGCCCGCCTTCGCGCGGGCGCTGGCCGGGATTAACGCGGCGGTGGTCGGGCTGCTGCTGGCCGCGCTCTACACCCCGGTCTGGACGAGCGCGATCGAGGACGCGACCGACGCCGCGCTCCTCCTGGCCGTCGCCGGGCTGCTGCTCGTCTGGAAGCTGCCGCCCTGGCTGGTGGTCCTCATCGCCGCGCTCGCGGGGCAGGTGGCGGGGCTGGTGCGTGGGTGATCACCGACTGTCAGGCGCGATTCGGAAAGCGCTTCTGCATTTCACGAATTGTCGCCAACGAGAGGTAGAGCGTGTTGTCGGAGTTGGGGAACAGTTGGAAGCCGAACCGCTCGTAGAAACGGCGAGCCGCGTCATCTTTCGCCTCGACAACGGTGAAGAGTGCGCCGATCTGTGTGCTGGCTGCTATGACGCGATCGAAAGCGTCTACCATCAGTCGAAAGCCGACCCGCTGGCCGCGCCACCGCTCGTCTCGCGCGAGCCGCCCGATCAGGACCGCCGGTAGTGCGGGATAGCGCGGTAGCTTCCTCGTGAGGTCACTCGGTAACGTGGCGGTCGCAACAGCAGTAGCGCTAAGCGTGTAGAACCCGATGATCGTGTTCTCGCCAGTTGTATCGAGCGCGACATAGACGGCGGTGATACCCCAACGATGTCCCTGTCCCGCCTGCTGCCGGAAGTAGCGATCCAGCGCCGCGCTCCCACTGGAGAACGCGGCACGATCGTGTTCATCGCGCAACGCCTCGGTGATGAATCGCGGCGCATCTACCACCGCTGTTCAACCGTCTCGCGATGTAGGCGGAACGCTTCGACCAGCGCGTCGGTCGGCGGTGGCGGGTTGCGCAACGCCTCCATCAGCGCGGCGGTGTCGCCCTCGGTCAGAATGATAAGCTCGCGCGTGCGAATAACCTCCTCGGCGACGGCTTGCGCGCTCTGCACGAGGAAGTCGGTCAGCGATTGCCCCTGCAAGGCCGCCGCGCGCTCGATGATCGCTTTCTGCTCGGGCGTGATGCGCGCCTCAAGACGCGCGCGCCTGCGGCTTCGCTCGGGTTCGTGTTGTTGCCATGCTCACCCCTTGTCCATGAAATACAGCATCTGCATGGTGTACGGCACCTTGCCGGTAACGATCAATTATCTCACCCCCCCACGCAGATGCCCCGGAAAAGGCCCGCGCTTATTGACACAGGCTCTCAATAGCCGTATACTCCCCCCATCGGCAACGGCGCATCCGGCGCGCCGCGCGAACCGGGACGACGCCGAGAGGGGGACCATGCCGCGTACCGCGACGATCACACCGACCGAGGAGGACGCGCGCCTCCAGGCGCTCGGCTACCGCCTGACCGCGCCCCGCCGCGCGATCATCGCCACGCTGCGCGAGGCGGGGCGCTTCTGCACCGCCACCCAACTCCACGAGCGGATCACCGCGCGCGACGTCGGGCTGGCCAGCGTCTATCGCACCCTGGAACTGCTGGCCGAGGTGGGGTTGGCCGAGCGGCGCGCGGAGGTCGGCGGCGAGGCGAGTTTCCTCTATTGCTCGCCGCGCCACCACCACCACGTCATCTGCACCGACTGCGGCACGGTGCGCGAGATCGACGCCGCCTTCTGCCCCGACGAGGCGGTCACGCGCGCGGTCGAGGCCGCGACCGACTTCCAGATCGCGCGACACACCATGGACTTCCACGGCCTCTGCGCCGACTGCCAGGGCGGAGGGTAGACGGATCTAGTAATGCAAAATGGCCGACTAGTCCGGTAACCTAGCCTACTTCAGTAGACTTCGTGGCCGCAGGCCACTTAGCGCCGATTTCAATCGGCGACACCCACGCGCGATACCTACACCAATCAGCGGAAGGCGGGGCTGCGATCAGCCCCGCGCGATAGCGCGCGCCCTGCGGCGGGCGTGACGAGAGACGAAGGAGGCATGGATATGCGGCGATCACGGACACGCGTGCGGATGATCGGGCTGGTGGCGTTGCTCGCGCTGCCAATGGTACTCGCGGCCTGCGGCGGGATCGGCGGGTCGGGCAAGCCCCAGGTGCTGACCAGCTTCTACCCGCTCTACTACTTCACCGCGCAGATCGCCGGCGACCGCGCCGAGGTCCGCAACCTCGTCCCGGCGGGGGCCGAGCCGCACGACTGGGAGCCGTCGGCCCGTAATGTTGCCGACATCAAGAAGGCCAACGTTTTCGTCTACAATGGTGCGGGCTTCGAGTCGTGGGTCCCCAAGACCCTCGAAGCGGCGAAGAATGAACAGCGGATCGTGATCGAGGCGACGGCGGGGCTACCCCTCGCCTCGCCGCCGCCCGGCGAGGAGGCGAGCGAGTACAGCGCCGACCCCCACGCCTGGCTCGACCCGACGCTGGCAAAAACGATCGCCGCGACGATCGCCGCCGGGCTGGTCAAGGCCGATCCAGGCGGCAAGGCGACCTACGAGCGCAACCTCGCCAACCTCGTCGCGCGCCTGGACACGCTCGACGGCACCTTCAAGGCCGGGCTGACCTCCTGCGAGCGGCGGGAAATTATCACCTCCCACGCGGCGTTCGGGTATCTGGCGCGGCGGTACAGGCTGGAGCAGATTGCCGTGGAGGGACTCGCGCCGGATGCCGAGCCGACCCCGACGCGGCTCGCCGAGGTGACGAAGATCGCCCGCGAGCGCCGCGCGACCACGATCTTCTTCGAGACGCTGGTCGATCCGCGCGTCAGCGAGACGGTCGCCCGCGAGATCGGGGCCACCACCCTGACCCTCGACCCGCTCGAAGGGGTGCAGGATGAGAAGACCCAAAACTACTTCACCGTCATGGACGAGAACCTGAAGAACCTGCGAACCGGCCTCGGGTGCCGGTGACGGGTGGGCGTAGTGGGCCAGTGGGTCAGTAGAAAGTGACGAGTGACGAGTGGAAAGTGCGGGGGATGGACGATGGTTGGCGAATGCCATACCGGGTCGGATGTAGGGGCGTATTGCATACGCCCGCACGCCGGCCTCCCCACCCACGTCTGCGGAATCCCCGGCGTGGATGGGCGTATGCAATACATCCCCACACCCGCCGATTTGCGCTCGTCGGCGAGGTTGCTCTCTCCCGTTGCGTTCTTTCCCACTCGCCCACTCGCCCACCGAAAGGATGACCGATGACCACCACCCCACTCGCCACTCGCCACTCGCCACTCGCCACTTCCCCCGGCCCACTCGTCGAACTGCGCGCGGTCTCGTTCGGCTACGGGGGTGAGCCGACGCTGGACAACGTGGACCTGACGGTGGCGCGCGGCGAATTCCTGGGGCTGATCGGGCCGAACGGCTCCGGCAAGAGCACCCTGCTGAATATCATCCTCGGCCTGCTCAAGCCGACCGGCGGCGACGTGCGCCTCTTCGGGCGACCGTCGGCGCGCTTCGGCGAGCGCTGGCGGATCGGCTACGTGCCGCAGCGCCTCTCCACCTTCGACGCGCAGTTCCCGGCGACCGTCGAGGAGGTCGTCGGGATGGGACGCTTCGCGCGCCTCGGGCCGTTCCGCCGCCCCGGCGCGGCCGATCGCGCGGCGGTCGCGCGGGCGCTCGACTGGGCCGACATGACCGCCTATCGAGAGCGCCGGATCGGGCGGCTCTCCGTCGGCCAGCAGCAGCGCGCCTTCATCGCCCGCGCCCTCGCCGGCGAGGCCGAACTGCTGATCCTCGACGAGCCGACCGCCGCCGTGGACGCCGCGACGCAGGAGGAGTTCTATCACCTGCTCGAACGCCTCAACCGCGAGGCCGGCCTGACGATCATCCTCGTCGAGCACGACCTGGCGATGGTCGCGGCGCACGTCGCGGCGATCGCCCTGCTCAACCGGCGAATCGTCTTCCGCGGCACCCCGCAGGAGTACGCCGCGCGCGACTTCCTCCACGGCATCTACAGCGAGCAAACCACCTGCGCCGTCCACCCCGAGATCCCCCACGTCCACGCGGCGCACGAGGGGGTCGCGGCGGGGGCCTCCCATAGCCACCCGCCGCACCACATCCGCCACACGCACGGCGCGACGGACCCGCGCGCGCATGGGGAGCGTTAACCCGCCGTGTCGATCATCGAGCTACTCTCCTACGAATTCATGCAGCGCGCCTATCTGGCCGGGATCGCCGTCGGGATCGTCTGCCCGCTGATCGGCGTCTTCCTGGTCCTGCGCCGCCTCTCGCTGCTGGCCGACGGCCTCGGCCACGTCACCTTCGCCGGGCTCGCCGCCGGGTTCCTCCTCGGGATCTACCCCCTCTTCGCGGCGCTGATCGCCGCGATCATCGGCGCGGTGGGGATCGAGCGGATTCGTGCGCGCGGGCGAATCGCCGGGGACGCCGCCATCGCTATGTTCTACACCGCCGGGCTGGCGGTCGGGGTCGTGCTGGTCAGCCGGGCAGGCGGCTTCAACGTCAACGTCCTCGGCTACCTCTTCGGCTCGATCGCGGCGGTCGCCCTGCCCGACCTCCTCACGGTGCTGGCCCTGGCGGCGATTGTCGTCATCCTGATCGCCGTCTTCTACAAAGAGTTGCTGTTCCTGACCTTCGACGAGTCATCCGCGCGCGCCGCCGGGCTCCCCGCCGCCGCCGTCAACGTCCTCCTCTCGACCCTCGCCGCCGTGACGACGGTCGCGGCGATGCGGATCGTCGGCCTGCTGCTGGTCTCCTCGCTGATGGTCCTGCCCGCGCTGACCGCCATCCGCCTCGCCGGCAGCTTCCGCCAGACCCTCGGGCTCGCCGTCGCCGCCGCCCTGCTCGCCGTCATCCTCGGGCTGACCGCCTCGTTCTACCTCGACACCGCCCCCGGCGGCACGATCGTCCTGGTCGCGCTGGGGCTTTTCGGGCTGGCTAGCTTGTGGGAGGGCCGGACCGGGGAACGCGGAACGCGGAATTAAGGCGTTGGGGAGGGCGAGGTCGCTGCTGGCGGATGGGAGTGTGGCGGGCGGCTGAAGCCGCCCGCCCTCCCGCCTTTATATCCCCCACCGCCTCAGCCATCACCCCAAACCAAATTCCCCGTTCCGCGTTCCCAGTTCCGCCTTCTACTGCCCCGCGTATGTCGTGAACACCACGTAGCGCTGGTCATACTCGCGCGTGACGGGGTTGAACGTGCCGCCGCAGGTGATCAGATTCAGGTTGACGCTGCTCGTCGCGCCGAAGATCTCCTCTAGCGGGGCGTTCTGCGGGCGATAATACTCGCCGCCGCGCACCGTGAAGCGCAGCGTCTGCCCGCTACTGGTGACGACCAGCACCTCCGCGCCGACCGCGATCTTGTTCAGATCCCAGAAGACAACCGGGCCGATTGTGTGGTAATCGACGTGCCCGGCGATCGCCGCGTTCCCCGCGTGGCCGGGGCGGACACCGGGCGCGTACCAGGCGGTGTTCCAGGGATCATCCGGCGTCGCCATATTCCCCTCGGCGTCCACGCCGACCTGCTCCACGCTCGCATCCACCCCCAGGCTCGGGACGATCACCCGCACCGGCAGGCCGACATCGCGCGGCGGTGGGCCGGACGCCACCGGCGGCGCGGCGACAACCGGGGCTTTCGTCGCCGTCGCCGTCGGCTGCGGCGCGGGCTGGGGCGGGACCGTCGGGGCCACGTTCGCCGGGCGGGGCGTCGGCGGGACGGTGGGTGGCACCGCCACGACCGGCGGCGGGCTCGGGGTGCTGGCCGGCGGCGGCGCGGCGGGGGTGATCGCCGGGGGGAGCGCGCCTGCAGAAGCGCCAGTCACCGCCGTCGGCACCACCGTCGGCGCGGCGGCGATCGGGGCTGCGACGGTCGGCTGGGCGGTCGGCGCGATCCGCGTGGTGGTGGTGAGGGCCGCGCTCGGCCGGGCGCTCGACGACGCCGACGGGGCGGCCACCGTCGGCGCCTCCGTCGGCACCGGCTCGGGCGTCATCGTCGCCAGGCCGCGCTGCGTGATCGCCACGATCGTCCCGGCGACCGGGCTGCGCGCGGCGGCACCGCTCGTGGCGGTGGGCGCGACGGCGCGCTGCTGATCGGTCGGCCGCAGGGCGAAGACGAGCGCGCCGACGAAGAGGATCAGGCTGGCGATCAACGCCACCATCGGCAGCAAGCGACGATCGGTCATCGGAATCTCCACTCCTTTTCGCGCGAGCGACCGTCAGCGCGTTGTCAAACCAACCAGGGATTGTGCGCGGCAAGTATACCCGAACCGCCCGGCGGCCAACCGTTCGTGGTATTCCATCCAGTAGACCGAACGCATGGCGGTCTGTGGCGGATACATGTCGGGTAGGCGAGATTTCCTCAGTGCTCTTGGAGAGCGCGCCACGAACGACGATCATGGCCTATTCTAGGGAAGGAGCATTCCTTGCCGCCGAGGCACGCCGCCATTTCGCCGCTTATACTCATCGCAGTAGGCCGAACGTGCAGAAAGAATGTTCTGACACTCTGTACAATAAGAGGAGGTAGTGGTGTTGTCAGTATCTCGATAGATTCCTACGCTTATAACAGGGGCAGCCAAGGTGTCTTCAGCACCTCAGCCGCCCAAGGATCGACCAGCCTATACAGCTCGGCAACCCGCTAACGCCATTGTAGCTGGATAGGGCCTCAGATGACAGCCGGGTCTCCGGTTGGGAGGGTCTTGCCTTGAAACGGCACGCACATCGACTCTGGACAATCATTGTCGGCATCGAGGTCGTCGCGGCGGCGATTTACTATCTCATTCAGGATTATCATCACTTCGCCGCCATATTGGAACGGTTCTTCTGATGCCATAGGCGGCGGCAAGATCCGCTCTGCCGCCGCCCGTCATCTGTGGGCCTCTACTGAGAAAAGGGAAAGGCCATACCGTGTCTGATGCGTTCCTCGCCTATATCGATGAGGCGGAAGATGAGGAGAAGAATCTCTGCGTTGTCACGGCGCTGCTCGTCCCGATGCACGAGTGGCGCGTAGCCTTCGAAGAATTGAAAAAGCTTCGCAAGGAATTGGAAACGACCGACTACCTCTACCCGGGCGGCGAGTGGCATGCCCGTGACTTCGTGACCGGTCGCGGGTACATCTCACCTAAGGAGAACCCGGTGGGCAAGGCCCGGAGGGCGGAGCTGTTCAAGAAAATTTTGCACTGGATCGCCGAGATGCCGAGCATGAGCGTCGTCAATGCGTTCTACCCGTATCGAGATGGCGGGCGCATCCAGCTTCTCGACACATTCGAGGCGCTTGCGATCGGCGTCAACTGCACTATGCAGGCACGCGATGCCTATGCCATCCTCATTTGCGACGAAGGGCGCGACAAGAATTACCGGAATGTTGTGCGCTCGCTCGCCGACGCGGGCAAGGTCGAGCGCATCGTCGAGGATCCTTTCTTCAAGTCGTCAGAGCACTCGTATTTCATCCAGCTTGCGGACTTCTGCGGCTACGCGCTGCTGCGGCGCGAGGCACCGACGCCTATTATCCAGCGGTACGGTTCTGATCAGGCTTTCGCGCTGCTCAGGCCAGCGCTCGTCACCGCTGAGATCGACGTTCCAGATATGGATGGGCTTATCAGACCAGGAGATTTCGCATAAAAAAAGCGGGGCCTCGCCCACCGCTACAGTGGGATCTGGTCCTGCTGAAATAGACTATAGCATCCAAACAAGGCTTAAACAAGTGTTTGCAGACACGTATTCTCATAGCAGGGAGATAATCACCGGTCACGTTTCGCCCCTGCGGCGATATGCTTCGCCGAACAAGCGAAGGCACTGCCATGCCCGCTCAAATTCGACTTTCTCCCCGTGGACAGCGCGCGTGATTCATTGCGCCCAATCTCGGAGAGATTGGCTCTCCCTGGCATCAGCGTAGCAGGGGTGCCAGAACTGCGCATCACCAACCCCCGACTGGAGGCTGCGGCTACGAATCGCAGGAGAGCGATTTTGAGATCACGCCACCACCCACCCTATCGACACCTACAAGCGCATCGCCGCACCGCGCCCCGCGGGCTCCGCCGCCCCCGACGACTGGGCGATCACCCCATCCCGACTCGCCAGCGCCAGCCCCTCCTGCGCTAGCAGCAGGTCGCCCAGCGCGGTCGCCGCGCACGGTGGCGAGAAGTGATAGCCCTGCCCGAGGTCGCAGCCCAGGCGCGCCAACCGCGCCACCTGGGCCGCCGTCTCGACCCCCTCCGCGCAGATACGCAGGCCGAGGCCGTGGCCGAGCAGCATCACCGCCCCGATGATCGCGTCGTCCTCGGCCCCCTGGCCGAGCCCGGCGATGAACGCCTTGTCGATCTTCAGCATCCCGACCGGGAACGCTTTCAGGTGGCGCAGACTGGAATAGCCGGAGCCGAAATCGTCGATCGCCAGCTGGACCCCCAATTCTTGCAGGGCGCGCAGCGTGTCGCCCGTCGCCGTCGCCCCCTCCATCACCGCCGTCTCGGTGATCTCCAGGTGCAGCGTGGTCGGCGGCAGGCCGGTATCGGCCAGGATACGCGCGAGGTCGGCGACGAGGGCCGGATCCTGGAACTGGCGCACCGACAGATTGACGGAGAGCGAGAGGGGCGCGGCGGTCGGGTCGCCCCACGCGGCCGCCCACTCCTGCCACTCGCGCGCCTGCCGACAGGCCGCGTCGAGGATCCAGCGCCCGATCGGCACCATCAGCCCGATCTCCTCGGCCAGCGGGATGAAGACCCCCGGATTGACCGGCCCGCGCGTCGGGTGGTGCCAGCGGACGAGCGCCTCGACCCCGACGATCCGCCCGCCCGCCAGCTCGACCTGCGGCTGGTACTCGATCCGCAACTCGTCGCGCTCCAGCGCGTGCCGCAGATCGGTCTCCAATTCCAGGCGGGCCAGGGCCGCCGCGCCCATCGCCCGGTCGAAGAGGGCGTGTCGTGCCTTCCCCGCGCTCTTCGCGCGGTACATCGCCATGTCGGCGTAGCGCAGCAGATCGGTCGCCGTCTCGCGCCCCGCGCCGGGCGAGGCCAGCACCACGCCGATGCTGCTCGTCACGACCACCTCATGCCCATCGATCTGGAATGGCCCGTTCAGCGCCGTGGTGATCCGCTCCGCCACGCGCGTCGCCTCGTCCTCGCCGGTCACCCCGGCCAGCAGGACGGTGAACTCGTCGCCGCCGAGCCGCGCGACGGTGTCGCCCGGACGCACGCAGGCCAGCAGCCGCCCGGCCACCGCCAGCAGCAGCCGATCCCCCACCTCGTGCCCCAGGCTGTCGTTGATCACCTTGAAACGGTCGAGATCGAGGAAGAGCATCGCCGGGGTGCCGCCCTCACCCCCGCCCGCCGCCAGCGCCGCGTCGAGTCGCCGACTGAAGAGGGCACGATTCGGCAGATCGGTCAGCGGATCGTGGTGCGCCTGGTGGTTCAGGCGCTCCTCGTAGGCCGCGCGCCTGGTGACATCGGTCGCCACGCCGATCACCCCGCCCGCTTCGCCCCGCTCGTCGCGGAGCGGCCGATACGATACCTCGAAGACGAGCGCGCCGTGGCGCAGGATCACCGTCAACGACTCCCCCCCGAGCGCGCGCCGGAGCTGCGCGACGATCTCCGGATAGTCGGCGGACGCCTCCTCGAAGTGCCGCCCGAGGATCTGCGCCGGCTCGACCGGCAGCGCGGCGAAGCCACTCCCCTCGGCCACCGTGAAAACCCCCGCCGCATCGAGCGCGAAGAGGATCAGCGGCGCATTCGTCACCACCGTCCGCAGGCGCTCCTCGCTGGCGCGCAGCGCCGCCTCCGCCCGCTTCCGCTCGGTGATATCCTCGATGATCGCGGTGAACAGCGGCACTTCGCCCCCGGCCGTCCGCGCCGGGGACATCGTCAGGCGGACCTCGATCGTCCGCCCATCCCTGGCGATATAGCGCTTCTCGCGCTGATAGTAATCGCGCCGCCCGGCCAGGAGCTCGGCGTACTGGCGCGACTGCTCCGTCGTCGGGGTGGGTCCAGGTGGGTACGGGCAGGCGGCGCAACTCCTCCGCGCTGTAACCGACGAGCCGCGAGAGGGCGGCGTTGCTCTCGATGACGCGACCGCCGCGATCGGAGAGGGCGATCCCCACCGCCGCGCTGTCGAAGATCGCGCGCAACTCCGCCTCGGCCCGCTGCCGCTCGGCGACTTCCACGCCGACCCGCCGGTGCAAGTCGCGCATCCAGCCGACCGTGCCGCCGACGAAGACGAGCACCATCGTCCCGAGGAGACTCCTCGTGAGGACCGTTTCCCGCACCAACGCCCCGGTCAGCACGAGCAACAGGAGGGTGATGATGTAGAGGAGGAGCCCCGCCGCCAGCCCGCTGCGAAAGCCGTAGGACCAGGCGATCACCACCACCGGCAGGACCGAGAGATACGTCGCGCTCTCTCCGAGCGTGGCCCGCAACAGCAGGAACGCGCAGGCATAGCCGAGGGTGACGGCGACGGCGATGAGGGCGCGATATTTGACCAGGACAGCGCGACCACGCGGTTGTTGCATCGTCTCTTTCAGAGTTCGGGGCATCACTCGCCCCGCAGTCGGCGCTCGTAACGCGGCGTCAGCCCGCCCGCGCACAATCAATTATCACATGTCGCGACAGGGACCACAATCGCCAATCCGTCCCGCGCGCGCGGTGCAAAGGTACCAGTCACACACCGCACCCGGCAAGGGCTGCGCCAGCGCGCGGGGTGGGCAATGATGGCGGTAAGCCGAAGCCGCCGAGTGAAATCGGCGCTAAGGGCGCGGCCACGAAGCCCCGCGCGGCTAGCGGGGCTTCGTGGCGACCGCAGTCGCCTTCAGCCGGAGGTTATGGGGATTGACCGGTTAATCCGGTACCCCAGTCCACTTCAGTGGACCGTGGTCCTGTGCCGGGTCACAGGATTCGTGGCCGCAGGCCACCGAGCGCCGACTTCAGTCGGCGGCCTCGGTGCCGCCGGAACGCCATTACCGGATCAACGAGTCAATCCCCATCAACCCCACGGATCGCCCACCTCCCCCAATCACCACCCCCCTTATCCCCTCACCCCGCGCGCACGATCCCGAACCCGAACGGCTCGCCGCCGAGGGTCAGCGGCTGCCCCTTCGCGTCGGCCACCACCGCGAACGCCCCGGCCCCCGGCTCGCCCGCGCCCAAATCGTCCGCCAGCGTCTCCCCGGCGATGAAGTCACCGAACGCCGCGATCGTCGCCGCCACCTCGCCACCCGGCACGGCGCGATAGGTCACGCGGATCCGATCCTCGATCCGCAGATCAGCCCCCTTGCGCGCGTCCTGGATCAGCCGCACGAGGTCGCGCGCCAGCCCCTCGCGGCGCAACTCCGGCGTCAGCTCCGTCTCCAGCGCGACGACGTAGCCCCCCTCCTCCGCGACCGCGAAGCCGCCGCGCTGCCGCGTGTCCACCAGCACCTCCTCCGGGGCCAGGGTGACGCCCGCGCCGTCGGCCAGCGTCAGCGCGATCGCCTCCCCGGCGGCGGCGGCGCGGGCGATCGCGGCGGCATCGGCCCCGGCCAGTGCCGCGCGGATCGCCGGGACCGCCTTGCCGAACTTCTTGCCGAGGAGCGGCAGATTCGGGCGGATCTCGTAGGTGACGTACTCCTCCGGCCGCGCCATCGGCGCGATCGCCTTGATATTCAACTCCTCCAGGATCTGGTCTTGCAGCGCCGCCAGCGAGGCGAAGCTATCCGCCGCGCCGTGCGGCGTGTGGACGAGCAGCCGCGCCAGCGGCTGCCGCACGCGGACCTCCGCGACCGTCCGCGCCGCGCGCCCGAGCTCCACCACCCGCACGACCGCCGCCATGTCGCGCAGCAGCGCCGCATCGGCCAGCGCCGGGTCGTACGTCGGGTAGTCGCAGAGGTGGACGCTCGCGGGCGCGGTGGGGTCGGCGGCGCGGACGAGGTTCTGATAGATCTCCTCCGTCAGGAACGGGATGATCGGCGCGAGCGTCTTGGCCAGCGTCACCAGCGTCTCGTAGAGGGTCGCGTGCGCGCCCGCCTTGTCGGCGTCGTCGCTGCTGCGCCAGAAGCGCGGGCGGCTGCGGCGGATATACCAGTTCGACAGATCGTCGGTCACGAACAACTCCGCCGCCCGCGTCGCCCCCTGCGCGTCGAAGTCGGCCAGCCGCTCCCCGACCTGCCGCACCGTCTCGTTCAGCCGCGCCAGGACCCAGCGGTCGAGCGGCGACCGCTCGGCGACCGGCACGCGCGGGGCGCGCGGGTCGAAGCCGTCCAGCCGCGCATAGGTCACCCAGAAAGAGTAGCTGTTCCAGAGCGGCAGGATGAAGCGGCGGCGCACCTCGTCGCCGAGGCCGTAGCCGAAGTTGAGGTTCGTCGAGGGGTTGCCGGCCATATAAAGCCAGCGCATCACATCGACGCCCATCGCCTCGGCGCCCTCCTCGAACTCGATCGCGTTCCCCCAACTCTTGTGCATCTCGCGCCCCTGCTCGTCGCGCAGGAGGCCGTAGCCGAGCACCGTCGTGAACGGGCGCTCGCCGGTCAGCACCGTCCCCTGCGCCAGCAGCGAGTAGAACCAGTTGCGGAACTGCCCCGGGAACGACTCGGTGATGAAGTCGGCGGGGTACCATTGCTGCCAGTGGTCCCGGTCCTGCCGGTAGCCCAGCGTCGAGAACGGCACGATCCCGGCGTCGAGCCAGGGGTTGCCGACATCGGTGATCCGGCTCGTCTCCGCGCCGCAGCCCGCGCAGGCGATCTTCACCGCGTCGATCCAGGGGCGGTGCGGCGTGTGGCCGGCGAACTCGTCCCAGCCCGCGACCGCACGCTCCTTCAGCTCGGTTTCCGAGCCGAGCACCTCGAAGGTGCCGCAGGCGTGGCACTCGTAGATCGGCAGCGCCAGTCCCCAGTAGCGCTTCTTGGAGATCATCCAGTCGTCCATGTTGCGGAGCCAGTCGAGCTCGCGGTCCTTGCCGAAGCCGGGGAGCCAGCGGATCTCCTCGGTGACGCGCATCATCGGCTCGCGCAGTTGCTCCATGCTGATGAACCACTCATCCACCAGCCGGAAGACCAGGTCGGTCCCGCAGCGCCAGCAGGTCGGATAGCGGTGGGTGTAGTCCTCAACGCGGTGCAGGAGCCCCTTGCGCTCCAGGTCCGCGACGATCAGCAGCGGGACCTCGCCAACCTCCTTGCCGGTCAGCCAATCGAACCCCTCCACGTAGATCCCGAACTCGTCGAGCGGCGCGATCACGGCCAGCCCCAACTCCTTCGAGAGCCCGAAATCCTCCTTGCCGCAGCCGGGCGCGATGTGGACGATCCCGGTCCCCTCCTCGGCGCTGACCTCGTCCCAGGCGATGACCCGGTGCTCCACCCCCGCCCCGGCGGGCAACTCGTCGAACGGCCCACTATAGGTCAGCCCCAGCAACTCCCTGCCGGGCAGCTCGGCCAGCGTCTCGTAGGGGCCGCGCAGCGCCGTCGCCGCCGCGCCCTGCGCCAGGTAGTAGACGCCGTCCCCCTGCCGCACCTTCAGGTAGGTCAGGTCCGGGTGGACCGCCGCCGCGACGTTGGCGGCAAGGGTCCAGGGGGTCGTCGTCCAGGCCAGCAGCGCCTCGCCCTCGTGGCCCGGCGCGGTCAGCGGGAAGCGGACATAGACGCTGGTGTGGGTCCGGTCCAGATAGCCCTCGGTGACGATCTCCATATTGGAGATCCCGGTGCCGCAGCGCGGACACCACGGCATCACGTCGTGGCCCTTGTAGATCCAGCCGCGCTCGTGGCAGGTCTTCAGGAAGCCCCAGATCATGTAGTTGTTCTCGTCGGACATCGTGTAGTAGGAATTGTCCCAGTCCATCCAGTAGCCGAGGCGCTGCGACGCCTTGGTCTGCAAGTCGGCGTACTTCCAGACCCGCTCCTTGCAGCGCTCGACGAACGGGCCGACCCCGTACTTCTCGATGTCGCGCTTCGACTTGAGGCCCAGTTCCTTCTCGACGTTGACCTCGACCCACAAGCCTTGGCAGTCGAAGCCGTTCTGGTAGCGCTGCCGCTTGCCGAGCATCGTCTGGAACCGCTGGAAGAGATCCTTGTAGGTGCGGCCCCAGGCGTGGTGGACCCCCATCAGCCCGTTCGCCGTGATCGGCCCATCCATGAACGAGAACCGCTCCGCCGCCCCGTCGTTGCGGCGCAGATACTGCTCGACCGTCCCCTCCTCGGCCCAGCGGCGCAGGGTCGCGCGCTCCTGCGCCGCGAAATCGGGCTTATTGGAAACCTCGGCGAATGGCGTGGTGGCTTCGCGTACCATCGGTGCCTCCTCGGGAGCAGTCGAAAGTTCAAGGTCGAAAGTCGAAAGAGGGTTCGTCGCCAGTCGGGAGTCCGTCTGCCAGCACCGTGCCCTTTCGACTTTCGACTTTCGACCAAACAAAAACGCCCGCCCTCCTATGAGGACGAGCGAGGACGAGCTTCCTTGCGGCCTGGCCCGTGGTACCACCTCGGTTGATCGGCGCGACGCGCGACGGGCGCGACGGGCGCACCGATCCACTCTGCGAGCGCGGGTGTCATCGCTGGCACCGCGCGCCCCGTCGCGTTAACGGGCGACGAACCCGTCTGGGCCTACTGGGGTCGCCCCGTTCGGTCAGCGGCTCGGGAAGGATCTTCGGCGGGGGCGTTGCCGGTCCGCGTCACACCGGGTGCGGACTCTCTGCGCGGTCGCGCCAGCCTACTCGTTTCCGTCACAGCCTGTCCCTGTCGTTATCGTCAACGATAGCAAAAGGCGCGGCACCGGTCAATAGCTTTTCTCGCACATTAGGTTGCCGATTCGGTGGAGATTATCCCGTTTGATTGCCACAGCGGATGACTACCGGTACTATCGACAAAGATCGGTCAACATGAAGGGACAATGTGGTCACCCGACTTTCCCGCAGGCCGAGGAGCTGCTTCGCCAGATCACCGCAGGTGACCAGAGCCGCACCCCCGACGAGGTGATCGAGGAAGCCTTGCGCCTGCTGGAGGAGCAACGACGTTACGAACGGTTCAATGCCGCCGCAAACAAGGGCTGCGCCTCGCTCGATCGCGGGGAAGGGAACGTACTGACACCCGAACTCCGCGCGCAGATGCGGCAGAATGCACAGCGCAAGGCCGCCGATGGGAGCTGGCGGCTGGAGCCCGCTCCTTCGCCCCGGCGGGCTATCACCCTCGCAACGCCGTCAGCCGCGCCAGCGCCTCCCCAGCCGGGAGGTCGCGCACCGGGAAAGGGCCGGTCTCCAGGTCGGTTCCGGCTGCCGCCGCCTCGGCCACCGCCACCATCCGCGCGAGGATGCGGCGTTGATCGGCGGCGCTGTACAGTGCGAAGCCATCCGGTAGCTCCCCGTAATCAATCAATTGCCAGCCGTACAACGTCTCCTCGAACGTCTTGTGGTAGGGCGGGCCGAAATCGAACTCCAGGGTCTCGTCGCCGCTCAGCGGCAACGCCACGACCGGCAGCGGCGCGTCCACGTCGAAATCGCTGACGCGCATAATCCCCCGGCGGAAGTCGGGTCGCGGCTCGATGACGGCGATCCGGTAGGCGTGCGCCGCATCGTCCGGCTGCTGCCCGCGACCGGGGCGATAGCCCGGCAGCCCGCGCAGCGTCGTCGGCAATTCGTGGAGGTAGTCGATCTCCACGAAGGCGATGCCGCTTTCGAGCAGGCCGAGGCGACCGTCGAAGTAGTCGCGCGCGTCGCGCCCGCCCGGCTTATTGGAGGGGGACAGGAGTTCGATCCAGACGATCGGCTCGCCGCGATCCACCCGATCGGGCGCCCATTCATACACTTTGAGCGCGCCGTACTCTTTGGTCGAAATCGGCTCGCCAAACAGACCCTCGGCCAGTGGCACCACCAGCTCCGCTACCCCGGCGCGCGACTGACCGCCGCCCGGCAGCGCAGCCCGCCCCCGATCGCGATCGTAGATAGTGAGATCGGATTCGGGGAAGCGCGGCGGTTCGGCGTCATCGAGTCGCCGACCTTGCAGCGACGGCTCGATGTCGGCATCGTAGCCGCGCGGCAGCAAGAGCGGGCGCAGGGCGCGCAGCAGATCGGCGATCTGGTTGGTGTGGAAGCGGCTCCACCCGCCGCGCCCCTGCCAGTGGCTGTGCAGGTGCGCGTTGATGCCGGGGGACTGGTTCTTAATCGAGCGGAGGTGTCCCATCGCGCCCTCCACGAGCCATCCGCGAGGATGGGCGGGAGCCTCAGCCCCGCACCCCGAACTGCGAGTACAGCCCCAGCCCCGCGCAGACCAGCAGCCCCACGCCGACGATGAGGGACCAACCCGCCCCGTCGATTCGGCGGCGCTTCGCCTGAGCCCAGTAGAAGAAGTCCAGGAGGGCGGCGACGATCAACGCGCCCATCGCGACCCGGAAGAGGAGGTAGAGGAATGGGCTGACCTCGATGTCGTTGGCGGGATTGGTCACCTGCGTCAGCAGCATCGAGAAGACGGCGGCGAACGCGGCGATCAGGATGACGGCCAGCAGGCCGCGCTGCTGCGGGATCCGCGGGATGTGCGACATGATCGCCGCGAAGGTCACCAGCGCCAGACCGATCGCCGTGAAGACCAGGTAGTACCACGAAACCGAAATCCCCAACTGCGCCATCTGTCTCCCCATCCCCGCGCGCCACCACGCCGCACGACCAGTATAGCAGTCGTAGCCTAAAGGGCATAAATCAGTCGTGAGTCATCAGTGGGGACGGAACAGGAGACACGGAGACACGGAGGGGCCGGGACGAGAATCGGCGGGGGTATCGTCGGGCGCGCTCAGGCTTGCAGCGCGAATGCGATCGCCCCCTCCATGGGGAGCGCCAGGCCCGCCGCGAACGCCGCCGCCCACGCCTCCTCGCCCAGCGCCGCCCGCACTCCCGCCACCACTTGCTCCACCGCGCGTTGCTCCGGGATCGGACGGGGGCTGCCGATCGCCGCGCGGAGCGCCTGCGTCGCCCCCAGCAGGTGGGCCGCGCGCGCCGCCTGACCCTTCGCCGCAGCCAGGCACGCGAGATCGTCCAGGCTGATCGCGATCTGCCGTCGTGCCCCGAGCGCGCGCTTGCGCTCGAGCGCCTCCCGGTGTAACCCCATCGCCCCCGCCAGATCCCCACGTTGCCGCGCCACGTTCCCCAGATTGCCCAGCACGTAGGCCGTGACATCGTCCCGCCCCGCGCGGCGCGCGTGCATGAGCGCCTCTTCGTAGCGCGCCGCCGCGCCCGCCAGATCGCCCAGGTGATACAGCGCCTCGCCGAGGTTGCCGAGCGCGCGGGCAACCTCGGCGTGCTCGTTCGCCGTGCTCAGGAGCGCCAGGCACTCCTCATAGTAGGTGACGGCCCCCGCCAGGTCGCCCGCATCGTACATCACCCCCCCCATGGAGTTGAGGGCGCGCACGGCACCGACCAGGTCGGCGGCGTCGCGGGAGCAGGCGATGCTCCGGTCCAGCCACCGTCGCGCCCACGCCTGATCGCCCTGGAGATTCGCCAGTACCCCCGCCGCGTAGAAGGCCCTGGCGCGCACCGCCGCCGGCTCCCCCGCCGCGCCCGACAAGGCGAGAGCCTCCTCCAGCCAGGCCCGCCCCTCCGCGATGTGGCCGCGCTCCCCCCAGAAGCGGCCGAGCGCCCCGGCCAGCCGCAGCCCGGTCCCCGCCTCCCCGCGCTCCCGCGCCCAGGCGAGCGCCGCGCGCAGGTTGTCGAGGTCGCGGTCCAGGCGCCCCGTCCAGGCCGCCTGCTCGGGTCCGACCAGCTGCGGACCCGCCACCTCCGCCAGCGCGAGGAAGTGCGCCGCGTGCCGCCGCCGCAGCGCCTCGACCTCCCCGCTGGCCTCGAGGCGCTCCCACGCGAAGTCGCGGATCGTCTCCAGCATCCCGAAGCGCGGCTCGTCGCCCGGCCCGTGCGTCGGCCGCGCGAGGCTCTGCGCCACGAGCACTTCCAGGCCATCCAGCGGGTCCACGCCGAGCGCGCCGTCGGGGTCGCAGACCGCCGCCGCCGCCTCGAGGGTCCACCCCCCGGCGAAGATTCCCAGGCGCGCGAAGAGGGCGCGCTCGGCGGGGGGCAGCAGCGCATACGACCACGCGATGGTGTCCCGCAGCGTGTGGTGGCGTGTCGGCAGATCGCGCGCCCCGCCCGTCAGCACGCCTAGGCTCTTCGTCAGCCGCGCGAGCAAGGCGTCCGGGGCGAGAATACGGGTCCGCGCCGCCGCCAGTTCGAGCGCCAGCGGCAGACCGTCCAGGCGCACACAAATGGCGGCGATCTCGGCGGCATTCGTCGCCGTGATCGCGAAATCGGGCCGCACCGCGAGCACACGGTCGCGGAAGAGGGCCACCGCCGGGTACGCGGCCACGGCGGCGGGGTCGGGCAGGTGGGCGAGGTCGGGGGTCGCCAGGGGGGCCACGAGGAACTCGGTCTCGCCGCGCAGGCGCAGGGGTATCCGGCTGGTGACCAGCACGATCAGCCGCGCGCACCCCACCAGCAGGTCGGCCACCACCGGCGCGGCGTCCACCACCCGCTCGAAGTTATCGAGCACCAGCAGCAGCGGCTGGTCCCGTAGCGCGTCCTTCACGCGATCCAGGAGCGGCTGCCCGCCGGCCTCACGCACCTTGAGCGCGTCCGCGATGGCCGGGAGGACCAGGGGCGGGTCGCCGAGGGGGGAGAGGTCCACGAAGACCGCCCCGGCGGCGAAGTTGTCGCGCAGCCGCCCCGCCAGGGCCAGGGCCAGGCGCGTCTTGCCGGTGCCGCCGGGGCCGACGAGGGTGAGCAATCGGCAGGCGGCCCCGCCGAGCAGTTCGGCCAGTCGCACCAGATCGTCGTCGCGGCCCAACAGGGGCGTGAGCGGGACCGGCAGCTCATCAAACCGCGCCGCGACCCCCGGCTCCGGCGGTGCAGAGGCGCGGACCGCCCCACCAGGGCGCGCCGCGACGAGCAGGGCGGCGCGCCCATCGGGGTCGAGCCCGAGCGCCACGGCGAGCCGCCGGACGGTCTCCAACTGCGGTTTGGTGTTGACGCCCCGCTCCAGCGCGCTGATCGCGTGGACCGAGACGGCGGACTCCCCGGCCAGCGCCTCCTGGCTCAGCCCGGCCAGGACCCGATAGTGCTTGAGCAACCGGGCAAAGGGGGCCTGTTCCGTCGCGCGCATGGTCCGCCCTTGATCGTGCCCCGACGGCCAGGCGGCGCAGCCCCGGAGTCCGCCCGGCGGGTAGGGAATTAGTCGCGATTCTACGGGTATTCTACGACCATTCTGTGTGGTGTCGCCACCCACCCGCCCCTATACTGGACACCAGTGGAGCACACAATCAAGGGCCGATCGGGAACCTGGGGCCTCACCACGGCTCGCCCGTCGCCGTCGTATCTCGCGCGGTCTGCGGGCCGGGCACGCGGAAGGAGGGTGCGCAGCGCGGGGTGCTGCCTCGACCGGTTGACCGTGGCAAGCGCGGTGAGCGGATCCCGAAATAGCCCCGGCGGCCCCGACACGCTGCCCCGGTTCGTGAGCAAACTGTATCAGTAGGAAGGAGCATCCCATGGCGACCAAGATCGACCCGACGCAGCGCCCGGCCCGCGCGCTCAGCGCCCTGATCGGCTTCCTCGTCCTCTTCGCCGCGCTCGTCGCCGGTGGCACGCTGGCGAAGGCCGGGATCGAGAAGTCCCAAGACCCGGCGTGGGTGGGCGCGCAGTCGGGGGTGGCCCTCACCGGTTTCCTCAAGGGTGCCCAGTTCAAGGCGACCAAGACCGACAAGAATCCCTATCCCGATGTCCTCGCCCCGGTGCAAGCGCTGAACGCATCATTCATCGCCGGGAACGCGCCCCTCTTCTCGCGGCTGGTCACGCTCGGCGAGATCTGCCTGCCAATCGGCATCCTCATCCTGCTCTGCGTGCGCTTCCCCGGCTCGCGCTATGCCGCCCTCGTCGTGAGCATGCTGGCGACGTCGATGCATCTGGTGTTCATGCTGGAGGGATCGTCCGGGACGAACCCCCCGCTGCTGCTCATGTGGCTCACGGTCGTCTGGCTGCTCGCCACGATGCCCGCGGCTGCCCTCCATCACGCGGTCGATCTCGGCGCGCTGGTCGGCAAGCGGGCGGTGTCCCCACCGCTCGCCGTGGACACCTCGCTCGGCCAGTGGGCGTTCTTCGCGACCGTGGCGCTGGTCATCGCGGGCGGCGGCGCGCTGCTGTACGGCGTGCCGACGGTGCTCGCCCTCGCGCTCGGGG
>CADCWN010000366.1 GCA_902806415.1 uncultured Thermomicrobiales bacterium
GGGGTCGGCTTCGTCGCCGATGTCAGCGGCACGCCGAGCCGTCGCGCCCTGACCGCCGCGCTGCGCGCCCTCGACAATCTCGCCCATCGCGGCGCGGTCGGCGCCGACGCGCGCACGAGCGATGGGGCGGGGATCCTGACGCAAGTCCCCAACGGCTTCCTCTGCGCTACCCTGCCCGAATTGGCGGGCGAAGCGGTGCCGCCACTCGGCGATCTGGCGCTGGGGACGATCTTCCTGTCGCGGACCGATGCCAGCGCCGGGGCGCGATGCCGCGCGGTCTTCGAGGCGGCGCTGGTGGCGCAGAAGCTCGCCCCGCTCGCCTGGCGCGATCTGCCGACCCGACCCGAGGTGTTGGGCGACGAGGCGCGCACCGCGCTGCCGACGATGCTGCAGATCGTGGTGCGCCGCCCGGGGGCGATCACGGTCGGCGAGTTCGAGCGCCGCCTGATACTGGCGCGGCGCGCGGCCGAGCGCCGCGCGCTGGCCGACGACCTCGACCTCTACGTCGTCTCCCTCTCGTCGCGCACAGTCGTCTACAAGGGGCTGCTGGCCGGCGGCGACCTGGCGGCGTTCTACCCCGACCTCGCCGATGAACTCTACGAGACGGCGCTGACGATCTTCCACCAGCGCTACAGCACCAACACCGCCTCGACCTGGACCCTGGCGCAGCCGTTCCGCCTCCTCGCGCACAACGGCGAGATCAACACGGTGCAGGGGAATCGGCGCTGGACGGTCGCGCGCGAGGCGACGATGCGCGGCGGCGCGTGGGATGATCGCGTCGCCGAACTCGCGCCGATCACCCAGGAGGGTGGCAGCGACTCGGCCTCGCTCGACAATATGCTCGAGGTGCTGGTGGGCAGCGGGCACGGCCCGATCGAGGCGCTGGCGATCCTCGTCGGCGAGGGGTGGGAGGGGCGCGACGACCTCGATCCCGCCCGCCGCGCCTTCTATGAGTACCATGCCCCCCTGATGGAGCCCTGGGACGGCCCGGCGGCGCTGGCGGTCTCCAACGGGATCGCCGTCGGCGCGGCGCTCGATCGCAACGGCCTCCGCCCCGCGCGCTACCGCCTGACCGCCGATGGCCTGCTGGTCGTCGCCTCCGAGGTCGGGGTGCTGGAACCGGCGGGCGAGGAAACGTCGGCGATCATCGAGTCGGGTCGGCTCGGGCCGGGGCAGATGATCGCGGTCGATCTCGCCGACGGTCGCGTCATCCATCACGACGAGATCATCGGCGAACTCGCCGCACGCCATCCCTACGCCGAGTGGGTCGCCGCGCGCCACGTCACCCTGCCGCCCACCTCGCCGGAGACGGTCGAGGAGCCGACGCCGGAGCCTGCGGAGATCCTGCGCCTCCAGCGGCGCTACGGCTACAGCGCCGAGGATCTGCGGCTGATCCTCGCGCCGATGGGCGAGGGGGGGCACGAGGCGATCTGGTCGATGGGGGACGACGCGCCGCTGGCGATCCTCTCCGATAAGCCGCGCGGGCTCGGCGATTATTTCCGCCAGCGCTTCGCCCAGGTGACCAACCCGCCGATCGACCCGATCCGCGAGCGCGCGGTGATGGCCCTCGATAGCTACCTCGGCCCGCGCGACGGCCTGCTAGCCCCCCAACAGGCACCCGGGACCCTCATCCACCTGAGCGGTCCGATCCTGACCCCGGCGGCCCTCTTGCAGATCAGCGAGTGGGGCTTGCGGGATGGTGGCGAGGCGGTCGTGACGCTGCCGACCTTCTTTGACGCGCAGGGCGGCGGCGAGGCGCTCTCCGCCGCGCTCGACGGGCTCGTGGCGGCGGCGATCGCGGCGATCGACCGGGGCGCGACGATCCTCGTCGTCAGCGACCGCTACGCCGGGGACGACGATCGCTCGGCGATCCCCTCGCTGCTGGCCGTCGCGGCGGTTCACCAGGGCCTCATCCGCGCGGGACGCCGGATGGCGGCGGAGATCGTCGCCGAGACCGGCGACGCCTGGACGACGCAGACCCTGGCCCTCCTGATCGCCTACGGCGCGGCGGCGGTCTGCCCCTGGCTCGCCTTCGCCAGCGTGCGGACGCTGGCCGCCGAAGGGACCGTCGGCACCCCGGCGGAGGCGTCGGCCCGCTTCGTCACCGCGATCGAGGAAGGGCTATTGAAGCTCCTCAGCAAGATGGGGATCTCGACGGTCCGCAGCTACCAGGGGTCGGGCCTCTTCGAGGCGCTGGGCCTAGGGCGCGGATTGATCGACGCCTATTTCCCCGGCACCCCCTCGCCGATCGGCGGGATCGGTCTGGCCGAGATCGCCGCCGACATCGCGGCGCGCGAGGAGGAGACCCGCGCCGCCGACGCGGTCGCGTCGGCGGGGGGCAAGGCCCCGCTGCCCGACCACGGCTTCGTCCGCTACCGGCGCGACGGCGAGCGCCACGCCTACGCCCCGACGGTCGTCAAGGCGTTGCAGAAGATGGCCGACGCGGAGAACGGGGCGTTCGCCCCGGCGGCGGCGCGCTTCGAGGAGCTTGTCGCGACGAAGGTTGACGAGCCGCTGGCCCTGCGCGATCTGCTGAAGCTGACCCCGGCCTACGCGCCCCTGCCCCTTGAGTCGGTCGAGTCGGTCGAGTCGATCCGCACGCGCTTCATCGCCACCGCGATGTCGCTCGGCGCGCTCAGCCCGGAGGCATTCACCACCCTCGCGGCGGGGATGGACCTGATGGGCGCGCGCTCGAACAGCGGCGAGGGCGGCGAGGACCCCGAGTGGTATCGCCCGCAGGCCGACGGCCTGCGGCGGCACAGCCGGATCAAGCAGATCGCCTCGGCGCGGTTCGGCGTGACCGCCGAGTACCTGGTCCACGCCGACGAGATCGAGATCAAGATGGCGCAGGGCTCGAAGCCGGGCGAGGGGGGGCAACTCCCCGCGCACAAGGTGACGGCGCTGATCGCCCGCCTGCGCCACGCCGTCCCCGGCACGCAGCTGATCTCGCCGCCGCCGCACCACGACATCTACAGCATCGAGGATCTGGCGCAACTGATCTACGACCTTCGCTCGGTTAATCCCTATGCGAAGATCGGCGTGAAGCTCGTCGCCACCGGCGGCGTCGGGACGATCGCGGCGGGTGTGGCGAAGGCGGGTGCCGATTATGTGCTGATCAGCGGCCATAACGGCGGCACCGGGGCGTCGCCCCTCTCCTCGATCAAGGGCGCAGGCTTGCCCTGGGAACTCGGCATCGCCGAGGCGCAGCAGACCCTCATCCGCAGCGGCCTGCGCGATCGGGTGCGCCTGCGGACCGACGGTGGCCTGCGCACCGAGCGCGACGTGGTCATCGCGGCGGCGCTCGGCGCGGAAGATTACGGCTTCGGCACGGCGGCGCTGGTGGCGATCGGCTGCGACATGGCCCGCCAGTGCCACCTCAACACCTGCCCGGTGGGGATCGCGACGCAGCGCGAAGACTTGCGCGCCAAATTCACCGGCACGCCGGGGGGGGTGGTGCGCTACTTCACCTGGCTGGCGGAGCGCGTGCGCGCCCTGCTGGCGGAACTCGGGCTGGCGAGCCTCGACGACGCGGTCGGGCGGGTCAGCCTGCTCGGCACGCGGCATCGGCGCGGGCGCCTGGCGACCCTCGACTTCAGCGCGGTCCTGGCCCCGCCGCCGGGCGGCAAGCCGCGCCGCCACGACCCGACCTGGCGGCGCGAGAAGCACTACACGCCCCTCGCGGACTACCTGACCGACCGCGCTGGCACGGCCCTCGCCGGGGTCGGCCCGGCGCGGATCAGCGCGTCGATCCGCAACCGCGACCGCGCCACCGGGGCCGAGTTGGCGGGCGAGATCGCGCGGCGCGTCGCCCCGACCGCGACCGGCGGGGTCATCCCGCAGCCGATCGAGGTCACCCTCACCGGCAGCGCCGGGCAGAGCTTCGGCGCGTTCTGCGTCGCTGGCCTGTCGCTGCACCTGACCGGCGAGGCGAACGACTACGTCGGCAAGAGCATGTCGGGCGGCCTGATCACGATCAAGCCCGCGCCCGGTTTCGCCACCGCCGAGGCCCCGCACGGCAGCCGCCCGACCCTGGTCGGGAACACCGTCCTCTACGGCGCGACGGGCGGCGAGTTCTTCGTCGCCGGGGCGGCGGGCGAGCGGTTCGCGGTGCGCAACAGCGGCGCGACGGCGGTCGTCGAGGGGGTCGGCGATCACGGTTGCGAGTACATGACCGGCGGGACGGTCCTCGTCCTCGGGCCGACCGGGCGCAACTTCGCGGCGGGGCTGAGCGCCGGCCGCGCCTGGATCTTCGACGAAGACGAGTCGTTCCCGCAGCGGTGCAGCCGCGACGGGATCATCCTGGCGCGCGTGGCCCGCGACTCGGCGGAGGCGGGGGAGATTCGCAAGCTGCTGCGGCGGCACCGCGAACTAACCGGCAGCGCCCGCGCAGCCGCGATCCTCGATTCCTGGGCCGAGCAGCCGCCGCTCTTCTGGTCGGTCACCGGCAAGCCGCCGGTGCCGCTGGTCTTCGAGTCGGCGCGGCCCGCGCGGCCGACCCGGCGCGAGGGCGCGCCGGTGCGCCCGCCGATCGCCGTGCGCCGCGCGAGCGAGACGCCCGATCTCGTCCGCGTCGGCGGCGAGGGTGCGGAGGATTGACGATGGGGGCGATCGCGCGCCGCAAGGCGACCGGCTACAGCCATTGGCTGACCGAGTGGAAACACGGCCAGGTGGCGGGGCGGGCCGAGCCCACCCGGAGGGGGGAGATCATGGTGGATGACGTGTTGAGCACCTTCTTCGCGCGGTATCCGAGCGCCCTGGGCAGCACGCACGCGGGCGGCCAGTACCGGATCATCTGCCCCGAATGCGGGCATATCGTCCCGGTCGCGGTGCTGGACGACGAGACACGCCACCTCAGCGTCCGGTGCGCGAACTGCGGCTACGCCGACGAGTTGGGCGACGCGGCGGCGCAGGAGGTGCATCCGGCAGCCTGAGCGTCGGGTTAAATACAGGCGGATGACAAGACCACGGCGGGACACAGTCAGTGTGTCCCGCCGTTTGTCGATGCTGATGCGGGCGGGCGGTTGAACCCCGAGACCCGGCTCGGGGTTCAACCGCCCGCTATGGCCTGATCGGAGCGCTGGTGGATGAGTACAGTGGACCCACCTTCGCCCCCCCAGCACTCAGCCGATCGGCTGTAACAGTTCGGGCGCGTCGGTCCGGCTGCTGTTGATCGCGCGGCTCAGCGGCCAGGTAGTCATCGCGCCCCCGGGGTAGGGCGCGAGGAGCGGCAGGAGTTCGCCAGGTGCCGTGACCTGCGGGTCGAGCCAGGACGCTTCATCCGCACGCGGCAGGATGACCGGCATCCGGTCGTGGATCCGCCCGACCAGATCGTTCGGCGCGGTCGTGATGATCGCACAGGCGGCGTGGGGTTGCCCATCCGCGTCGATCCAGCGGTCCAGGAGCCCGGCGAAGGCGAAGAGCCCACCGCCGTCCAGCCCGAAGTAGAACGGGTCGCGCTCTTTCCCGGCCTTGGCCCACTCGATGAACCCGTCGCCCGGGATCAGGCAGCGACTCTTCGGGAGCAGCCCGCGAAAGAGGGGGCGCTCGGTGAGCGTCTCGGCGCGGGCGTTGAAGGCGAGGAAACCCTTGCCTGTGGTCCGGCGCGGCGTCAGCCCCCAGTTCGCCAGTTCGATCTGCCGTTCGCCCGGCTGTCGCTCCACCACGATCGGGATGGGCAACGTCGGCGCGATGTTGTAGTGGGGGGCCAGCGCCGCCTGTATCTCCGGCGCGGCTGTCGCCTCGAAGCGCAGCGGCAGTTGCTCGGCATTCCGCAGGGTGAATCGCCCGCACATCGTCAGGTTCCTCCTGTCGCCACTATCGGCGCGCGACCGCGCCGCGCTCGTCTCGTGTCGTCCTCATCCTATTGCAAGGTGTATTCCTTTGCCCCGCGCGTCGCGTCCCCGCCCCGCGCGGGGCGGGGTATAATGCCCCGGCGCGCGACTGCGACATGGGGGCGCGGCGCGCGACCGATCTTCGTGAGGAGAGGAGTTGGGCGATGAGCAACATCAGTGGCAGCGCTGCGGAGCTGTTGGCGGCGTTGGATGGCGTGCTTGCCATCCGCGGTGAGCAGATCGAGGTGTTGGACGAGGCGGCCCTCCAGGGCGAGGCGACCGATCGGCTGGCCTATAGCGCCGTCTTCGGCTCGCGCGAGGTTAAGGCGGCGGCCCGCTGGATCCTTTGGGCGACGGCGCAGGCGGTCGGGCTCTACCCGGCTTCGATCCACGATCTCTACATGGCGGCGGGGCGCGGCGAATTCGGCCACGCGACCACCCCGGCGATCAACGTGCGCGGGATGTCGTACGATTTCGCGCGGGCGGTGATCCGCACGGCGCAGGGGAAGAATACCAAGCAGTTCATCTTCGAGATCGCCCGCTCGGAGATGGGCTACACCGAGCAGCGACCGGCCGAGTTCTCGCTGACGATGATCGCCGCCGGGCTGCGCGAGGGTTTCCGCGGCCCGCTGTTCATCCAGGGCGATCACCAGCAACTCAACGCCAAGAAGTACAAGCAGGACCCGGAGGCGGAACTGGCGGGGCTGCGGAAGCTGATCGCCGACTCGATCGATGCCGGCTTCTACAACATCGACATCGACGCCTCGACCCTCGTCGATCTGGCGAAGCCGACCGAGGCCGAGCGGCAAGAGCTGAACTATCGCCACACCGCCGAGATGACCGCCCTCATCCGCCAGCTCGAGCCGCAGGGGATCACCGTGTCCGTCGGCGGCGAGATCGGTGAGGTCGGATCGCAGGATAGCACGCCGGAAGACCTGGAAGCATTCATGACCGGCTTCATCCCGGCGCTGAAGGAACTCGGCGACGATCTGGTCGGGATCAGCAAGATCAGCGTGCAGACCGGCACCAGCCACGGCGGGGTCGTCCTGCCCGATGGCTCGATCGCCGATGTGAAGTTGAATCTCGAAGCCCTGGGCGAACTGTCGGCGGCGGCGCGGCGCTATGGGATGGGTGGCGCGGTGCAGCACGGCGCATCCACGCTGCCCGAGGAAGCGTTCGATAAGTTCCCGGAGCGGGACGCGATCGAGGTCCACCTGGCGACCGCCTTCCAGAATATGATCTACGACGACCTCCCGGCGGAGTTCCGCGAGCGGATTTACGCGCACCTGGCGGAACACCACCAGGATGAGCGCAAGCCGAGCATGACCGATCAGCAGTTCTACTACACCACCCGCAAGCGCGGGTTCGGCCCGTTCAAGCACGATTTCTGGCACCTGCCGCAGGAGTTAAAGGACCAGATCACGGCGCACCTCGAAGAGCGGTTCGGCCTCCTGTTCGACAAGCTCGGGATCAGCGGCAAGGCCGAGTTGGTCGATCGTTTCGTCACGCCCGCGCCGGTCGCCAAGTCGATGCCCGACTCGCTGCGCGCGGCCCTCACCACCGGCATGCCATCGGCCGACTGAGCGCCGACCCTGCTACAGGACGATCTCGCTACTATCAGGATAGAGCCTCACCACCGGCACGACATCGACCGACTGAGCGCCAACTTTCTCTCGACACTATCGCTCGTCGCGCCCCCGCCCCTCCCATCGGGGTGGGGGCGGTTTACGCCCCGGTCAGGAAGCGGATGATGCCCCCAGCCAGCCCCGCCGCGACGGTCTCTTGCCGCTCGGTCAGCAACGCGCGGTCGGCGGGATTGGTGAGGAAGCCGAGCTCGATGATCACGCCTGGCGTCTGCGACGCGATGGCGTGCCGGAAGTCCGCGCCGTTAAAGGCGTAATAGCCGGTCATCGCGCGGGTGATATAGCCGTCGCGGCCCTGGCCGGTCGCCGCGCCGTATTCGGTCGTGATCGCGGCGATTAGCGCGTCGTCGCGGGCGGGGATGGCGCTGTCGCGGAAGCGGGCGAGCTTGAAGCCGCCCATCGCCGGGCTGTTGTTGTAGTCGCTGTGGATGGCGATGAAGGCGTCGGCGGTGTAGCCGGGTGGGACCGTGGCGGGCAGGAGATCGACGGTGATCCCGCGCGCCGTCAGCAGCGCCGCGACCCGGCCCGCGATGGCGTAGTTGATGTCCACCTCGGCGAAGCCCCCCGCATTCGCCCCCCGTTCCGTCCGCAAGATCGCCAGTTCAACGGGGAGCTCGTCGCTCTCCCAATGCCCGACTTGCAAGCCGACCCGCGCGCGGATCGGCGGGGCGAGGGTGGGAGGCTTCGCTGCGGGTGTCGCGGCGGCTTGCCCGGCGAGAGCGGGCGGGGCGATACCGCCCTCATCCCAGAGGACGAGCGGTGCCGCGCGCGAGTCGTGACGGTTGAGCAGCAAGCCAGTGACTACCAGGATCGCCACACCAGCGATTAGAACGATCGGTGAGAGTGTCCATCGGCCTGTCTCGGGCACAACCTTCTCCTCCTCGCGCACGAGGGGTGCGCGAGCCTGCTGTACGTACGAATTCAATGGAATCACTATATCAGAACATAAGTTCTAAAAGCAAGGGCAATATCCGGCAACTTTCGGGGGCGAGAAAGGCGCGGGTGGATAATCATCCCCCGCGCCTGTCGTGACGATAGTGGCACACCTACCCGCGCGGTTGGTTCTCCCCGTTCGCGGCGAGGTCGCCCTCGCGCGGCTCCCCCGGCGTGGGATAGGGCGGCTCGGTATCGAGCGCGCCGAAGCCGGTATCGCCATAGCCACCATTGACGCCTGGATCGGTGTCGCTCCCGAGCCCGCCGACCTCGACGCGCCCTGTCGCGCCCTGGCCGCTCGCCAACTTTGCGGCGTTGCCAAGGGCCGTCCAGACCGCCTCGGTGCTAATCCCCTGCTCCTGCGCGATGGCATGGACACTCTCGCCCGCGAGCGCCGCCTCGACCATCGCGCGCTCATCGCCAGGCAATCCCCCGACGAGGCCGGGGGCCGCGCGCAACTCTTCCACCACCCTCGCCATCCGCTCGTCCGATGCCGATGTCATCCCACGCACCTCCTCTTGTCACGGCGGCAAGAGCATGGCGCGTGCCGCCATCGGGTGCGGGCGTACTCGGTGCAGGGAGAGGGCCGTATTGGTGGCGCGGGACCCCGCTCGCGAGCTACCCGCGCAATGTCTGTGGAGGCAGAGGATAACGCGATCTGGGACGAAGCTGTCGGGAATAGTGGGAATGATTATCTGCGACCGCCGCTCATTCCCCGGCGATCAGGCGCAGCCATTTGCGCCAATGCGCTTCGGCTGGTGGGGGGGAGGCTGCCACAGTTTGCGCCGCCGGAGTCGGGGCGGCGCTCGCCGCTGGGGCGGGCGCATCGTGCCAATTGACGAGGAAGATCGTCTCGCCGGAATAGCCGAGGTTGAGCTGGCGTCGGGCTGTCGCCTCAACCCAGGCGCGATACGCCTCCGGGTCGCTCTCCGCAAGCTGCCCGCGCAGTTGGGCGTTGCGCGCCTCGGCGGCCTGGAGGGATGCCTGTTGGGCGGCGACCTGATCGCGCAGTTGCCCTTCTTTCCAGCGTTGCTCAATCGTCCCGGCGGCGAAGGCGACCAGCACCGCCAGGGCGAGCCCGACGACGATACCGCGCCGCCCGATCGCCACGATCCAGAGGAGCCACCGTTCGAGGGTTGCGCCTCGCTCACGCACGGCGGGCGTGGCCCCGGCCCTGGTCGCGCGGGGGCGCGCGTAGCCCCTCGGGGTGCCGTCAACGGGGGGCGTGCCAGCGCGTGTGGTCATCGCTCAGGCTCCTGCCGACGCGACGTCGAGCGGCGGTCGGCGTTGCGTCCAGGTCGTCTGCCGCTCATACGCCTCGGCGACGCGCAGGATCCGCTCTTCCGCGAAGGCCGGTCCCATGATTTGCAGGCTCACCGGCAGGTCGTCGGCGAAGCCGCAGGGGATCGCCACGCTCGGGATCCCGGCGAGATTGGCCGGGATCGTCAGCACGTCGGCCAGATACATCGCCAGCGGATCGTCGCTGCGCTCGCCGATCTTGAACGCGGTCGTCGGCGAGGTCGGCGCGACGATCACGTCCACGCCCGCCGTACCCGCCCCCGCACCGTTGTCCGCCGCCAGACCGAAGGCGCGGTCGAACTCATCCTTGATCAGCGTGCGCACCTGCTGTGCCTTCACGTAGTAGGCGTCGTAGTAGCCGGAGGAGAGGGCGTAGGTGCCGAGCATGATCCGGCGCTTCACCTCCGGGCCGAAGCCCGCGCGGCGACTCTCCAGGTAGGTCGCCAGCAGCGAATCCTGCTCGCTCGCCAGGCCGTATTTCACCCCATCGTAGCGCGCGAGATTGGCGCTGGCCTCGGCGGGGGCGATGATGTAATAGACCGGTAGGGCCAGCCCGCTCGACGGCAGGCTGATCTCGACCAACTCCGCGCCGAGCCGTTCGAGGACGCGCAACGCCTCGCGGGTCGCGCTCTCGACGCCCGGTTGCAGGCCCATCTCGAAATACTCGCGCGGCACGCCGATCCGCAAGCCGCGTATCTCGCCGGTGAGGGCGGCGCGGTAATCGGGGACCTCCGCCGGGGCGGAGGTCGAGTCGCGCGGGTCGGCCCCCGCGACCGCGCCGAGCAGGTGGGCGCAGTCGGCGACCGAGCGGGTGGCGGGGCCGATCTGATCGAGGCTGGAGGCGAAGGCGATCAGCCCGTAGCGGCTGATCCGCCCATAGGTCGCCTTTAGTCCGACGATCCCGCAGAAACCGGCCGGCTGGCGGACCGAGCCGCCCGTCTCCGAGCCGAGCCCGACGATCGCCTCGCCCGCCGCCACCGCCGCGATCGACCCGCCGCTCGATCCGCCCGGCACCCGTTCGAGGTCCCAGGGGTTGTGCGTGGTGAAGAACGACGAATTCTCGGTCGAGGAGCCCATCGCGAACTCGTCGGTGTTCGCCTTGCCGACGAAGATCGCCCCCTGCGCCCGCAGTCGCGCGACCGCCGTCGCGTCGTAGGGCGGCAGGAAATCGCGCAGGATTTGCGACCCGGCGGTCGTCGGTGCGTCGCGCGTGCAGAGGACGTCCTTCAGCGCCACCGGGATACCGGTGAAGGTGGCGGCCTCGCCCGCCTTGATCCGGTCGTCGGCGAGCCGCGCCTGCTCGCGCGCCAGTTCCGGCGTGCGCGTGATGAACGCCTTCACGCGCCCCTCGACCGCCTCAATCCGCCGCAGATGGGCCTCGGTCAGCTCCACGCTGCTGATCTCGCGCCGGTCGAGCAGCCCGCGCGCCTCATCGATCGAGAGATAGGTTAAGTCTTCGGCCACAATATCCTCTGGGTAGAGTCGTGAGTCGTAGGTCGTGAGAAGAGGCCGGAAGAAGCCCGAACGCTCAGGTTTCCCACCATGCCCTCTTATAACTCACGACTCACGACTCCGACTAATCAATCGAGGATCGCGCGAACTTTGATGAAGCCGCCCTCGGTGCGCGGCGCGTTCGCCAAGACCTGCTCGACGGTCAGCGAGGGCGCGACGACATCGTCGCGCAGGGCGGGCGCGAGCGGGATGACCTGCGCGGTCGGCGCGACGTTGGAGGTGTCGGCGGCGCGCAATTGGTCGATATGGTCGAGGATCGAGGAAAGCTGCTCGCGCATCCGCTCGCGCTCCTCATCGCTCAACCCCAACCGCGCCAGCAGCGCCACATGCTCGACCTGCTCGTTCGTCAGCGTCATCGTTCCCCTCGGCTCACCGCTCTTCATCTCGCATCAGGTGCGTGTACGGACACATTGGTGCTGTCACCCAGAGTGTAGCACAGCGGATGGTGTAGCGTCAGTTTGGAGGCGGGTGCCCGGAAAACTTCGTTGGCGATACAGTCGCTGTATGGCCCCAATGCGAACCTTGGGGTGCAGTCCAGATACGTGGATTTGCTATGTACTAGAAGCGCCCGCTTTTCTTTCCTTGGGGGGAGCAGCGCTGCAAGCCAGCCACTGTTAACGGAAGGTAAAACTCTTTGCCGACTGGCCGTTTTTTCTTGCTCCATACCAAATAGGGATGCTACGCTCCAATAATAGATAACAGCATCGTTCGGGCGGTGGGCTTTGGGGCCCATCCGGTCGTCCACTGTGGTTTCTCGTGGTGGGGCGTGATAGCGAGCGAGGGAGGGGCGACCGATGAGCGCGACGATCGATTTCCTACGGCGCGAGGGCGAGGGGCAGACCTTCGCCGCCGGGCAAACGATCTTCTCGGCGGGCGATCCGGGCGACATCATGTATGTGGTGTCGAGCGGGGAGGCGGAAGTCGTGATCAATGGGCGGAACGTGGAAACCGTCGGCCCGGGCGGGATTATCGGCGAGATGGCGCTGATCGACGCCCAACCGCGTAGCGCGACAGTCGTCGCGAAGACCGATTGCGCACTGGTGCCGGTGGATGGTCAGCGCTTCGAGCGCCTGGTGGCCCACCACCCTCGCTTCGCCATTCAGATGATGCGGGTGCTCACGCAGCGGATACGCAATCAGCGCGGATAGGGCTGAGCCCTCTTTTTTCCAAGGGCGAAGGGCCGGGTGGGGAACAACCCCTCACCCGGCCTTTTGTTCGCGCTACAGGAGGGTATTTCAGACAGTGTGTGGGCTGGCTTGTAGCAGCGACACGAGCGCGTCTTTCAGCATCTGCAAACCCGCTTCGCCGAGAACGTCGGCATACTCTGCCTCCATCTCGCGCTTAATCTCGTGAGCATCGCGCAGGAACTGCCAGCCGAGCGGGGTAAACGTCACGAGCGTGGCACGCTGATCCGAAGGATCGGCCGCCCGCGCAACGTAACCGAGGCGCTCTAAGTCCGCGGCGATTTGCCCTGCTGCCTGCTTCGTGATCCCCGATCGCTCCGCGAGTAGGGTGGTGCGCGTGCCCGTTAAGTCGATGTGGGGCAAGAGCGCGGTGTGAGTTGAGCCGAGGTCGCTGTGACCGCGCGCGCGGAGCTTCGTGATGGCGCGACCGCTGAAATCGCGATGTGCTTGCAAGAATAAGCGCCCGATATGCCGCTGCCGCCAATCTTCCAATTCCTCTGAGGTGATCTCTGTCCCCCGCTCAGGCATCGCGTACCTCCCCTTGACAATATAGTAACAGTGGTTTACTTTATATTTGGTAATCCTGGTTTACTGTAGCGAGGGTTGGTGGAAACTGCAAGGGGAGGATGAAGCGATGAGCGCGATTATTCGGGGTGCCGATCTGGATTTGCTGGAGACGCCCGGCGGCAACTTCTCCGCTAGCCTCACCAGCGCGGGCCGTGGGGCGACCGAGGTGAATATCGTTTTGCAGCAGCAAGAGCCGGGTGGTCGAAATCCCCGCCACACCCACGACCGCGAGGAAGTGCTGGTATTGCGCCGGGGCCGTGTAACCGTGACCCTGGGCGAAGAGCAAGTTTCCCTGATGGCCGGGGACACGCTGATCGTCCCCGCGCACACCGCACATCAGGTCGAGAATGCCGGGGATGAGGGGGCCGAGTGACTACTAGTTGCCCCGGCGGGGGTGCGTTTCTTCGGCCAGGACGGGACAGAAATGCACCCGGCGTGGCTACGCTAGGCCGTTCATATATGATGAATCGTGCGGGCGCGGTATAGCGTGGGCTTCAGTGCTTCGGCGTTGATACCGCGCCAACTCCCTCCCGCATCGCGAATCCCGGCGAGTGCTGCTGCCGGGTCGTATTCCGGTACTTCGGCGGTGCCTTGGCGATTGAGATGGTAACGCACCCCCTCTTTCTCCAAGACTAGCGGCCCCGCAGCCGCCTCGTCCAAGTGGCGGGCAATTTCACCGCCGGGAGGTACATTGATTGTCTTCGCGTGTAACGCCATCTTGGTTCCTGCCGCGATCGCGTGATGAGATTGCTATATCATCAAGTATAGCAACTGCCATTAGAAGGATTGCATGCCCCCGCGCACCGAGAAGAACGCGCGGGGGCTCGGCCAATCGACCTCTCTTGCGACTCTTACTTCCCCGTATCCTCCAGGTAGCGCAGCAGCGAGCGGACCATCACGCCGGTCGCGCCCTTCGGGGTGTAGGGGCCTTCGGCGTCGGTCGCGGCGCTCCCGGCGATGTCGAGGTGGACCCACGGCTTGCCCTCGACGAACTCGCCGATGAAGAGCGCGGCGGTGATCGCCCCGCCGCCGCGCCCGCCGGTGCTCTTCAGGTCGGCGATCTCGCTCTTCAGCCCGTCCTTGTACTCGTCCCAGGTCGGGAACTGCCAGACCCGCTCGCCCGCCGCCGCAGCGGAAGCCAGGAAGCGGTCCATCAGCGCCTGATCGTTGCCGAACGCCCCGACCGCGACGGAGCCGAGGGCGATCATCTTCGCCCCGGTGAGGGTCGCCAGGTCGATGATCTCGTCGGCCCCGGCGCGCGCCGCGTGCGTGACCGCGTCGGCCAGCACCATCCGGCCCTCGGCGTCGGTGTTGCCGATCTCGAATGTCTTGCCATTGAGTGCCTTTACCACGTCGCTCGGGCGCATCGCCGTGCCACTCGGCATATTCTCCGCCGCCGTCAGCAGGCCGATCACCCTGACGCCCGGCTTGAGGGCGGCGACCGCGCGCATCGCCCCCAGGACCGACGCGCCGCCGCCCATGTCGGTCTTCATCGAGTACATCCCGTCGGCGGTCTTCAGGTCGAGGCCGCCCGAGTCGAAGGTAATCGTCTTGCCGACAAGCGCGACCGTCTTCGTCGCCCCACCCTGCGGCTCGTAGATCAGCTCGATCAGGCGCGGCTCGGCGGCGCTCCCCTTGCCGACGGTCAGGATCGCGTTGTAGCCGCCCGCTTCCAGCGCCGCGCGATCGAGGACGCGGCAGGCGAGCCCGGCCTCCCCGGCGACCTGCTGCGCCCAGGCGGCGATCTGCGGCGGCGTCTTGTCGTCGCTGATCGTGTTGACGAGGTCGCGCGCCAGCGCCACGCCCGAGGCGACCGCCTCGCCGTGCTCGACCGCCCCCACCGCGTCGCCCCCCTCCGTCCAGAGCTCGATCGCCTCGACCACTTTGGTCGGGGTCGCCACCACGCCGGTCTTGTAGCGCGAGAAGCGGTAGAGGGCGAGCGAGAGTCCTTCGACGATCGCGCCGATCTCCTCCGCGCCCGTGCCCGCCGGGACCGCCGCCGCGACCGTGCGCGCGCCCTCGTCGCGCGCACGCTTGATCGCCGCGCCATACGCCCGGCGCAGCGCCTCACCCCAGCGCCCCGGTTCGGCGGTCCCCTCGCCGGTGCCGACCAGGACCAGCGTGCGCACGCCGAGCCGCCCGAAGGTCGGGAAGGCCGCGATCTCGCCTGCCTTGCCGGCGAAGCCGCGCGCTTCCAGCACATCGGCTAGCTGCCCCACGAACGCCCCGCCGATCGCCGCGGGGAGCGCCGCGCCCGCGCCGATCGGCACGATCAGCGCGTCAGCGCTCGCTCCGGTCGGGTCGCCCGTCTTCGTGGTGAACGTTGGTGCCATCGTTGCCCTCGCCTCCTCATCAGCGTTGCGGCGCGATCCGGTGATCGCGCCGGCCATCGGTCGGGGCATTGTAGCGAAGGGGCGCGGCGAGGGCGAATTGTCGTGAGTCATGGGTCGTGAGAGAGGCCGTAACGGTGTAGAGTATCGGCGTAATGGTGCGTTGTATTGGGGTGCATAGCAGAGACGGAGAGTAGAGAGAATGAGGTGGGAGATGGATGGGCGTATCGTGGCGCGGGGCGTCGGCGTGGTGAGTATCGGCCTGGGCGCGATGCTGACCGCCGCGCCGAGGCAGGCGAGTCGGCTCTTCGGGATACGCGGCTACCGCCATATCGTGCGGCTGCTCGGGGTGCGCGATCTGATCATCGGCGTGGGCCTCGCCAGCGGCCGGTCGCCGCGCCGCTGGACCCGCGCGCGGGCGGTCGCCGATGCCGCCGACGCGACGCTGCTGACGACCGGGTTGGCCGCCGGTGTGTTCGAGCGACGTACGGCTCTGCCCGGTATCGGCGTGGCCCTCGGGTTCGGCGCGCTCGGCTTCTGGCTGGCGCGGCGGCTCCCGTGAGCGGGCGCGCCCGGCTCAGCGCGTCGTGAGCGCGCTCGGGCGGGGCGGGGTCGAGGTCGGGCGCGCGGGCGTGGGATCGGCACCGGAGGCGAGGAAGAGGTAGAGGAGGAAGAGGCAGGCGATCGTCACCAGGATGGCGAAGGCGAGGGCGAAGCGCGCCGTCCGCCCCGGCCCGGCCGCGCCGGGGCTGTAGGGCATCACCGCGCCGCCCTTCGGGGCCATACTCGTGGCGGCGGCGGCCTGGGTCTCGCCGCGCAGGTTCATCCCGCACTGGGCGCAGAATTTGTTGATCGGCAGGTTCTCCGCGCCGCAGCGCGGGCATTGCAGGAACCGTCGTCGTTGCGATGTATCGGCCATGTCCCCCCGTTCCTCCCCATTGCTCACCCCATTATCCCCCATGCCCGACCCCGCGACAACGAATGCCGTCATGCCCCACCCTGCGACAACGAACGCCGGTGTGCTACTATCCGTGCCGTGCGGGGTGTGCCATCGTCGCGCCTCGCGCGCGATATTCCCCACGGACGACGAGGGTGAGCATGGGGGCGATGCCGACGATTCGCCGCGCGACGATCGCGGATCAGGGGACGTTGATTCGCCTGCGCCTGGCCCTGTTCCGCGAGATGGGCGAGGTGCCCACCGAGGCGGATGAGCACGCCCTGGGCGCGGCGCTCGAGCACTACTTCGCGACCGAAATGCCGCCCGGTCGCTTCCACGGCTGGCTGGCGCTCGACGACGCGGGCGAGGCGGTCGGCTGCGGCGGGCTGGTCTTCGCCCGGAAGCCGCCGTCGCACGGCAATCATTCCGGGTGCGAGGCGTACCTGATGAATATGTACACCCTGCCAGTCTGGCGCGGTCGCGGCGTCGCCGGGGGCATCTTGGGCGCTATCCTGGCCTTCGCTCGCGAGTCGGGGGTCGGCGCGGTCCGTCTCCACGCCACCGAGCGAGGGCGGCCGATCTACGAGCGCGCAGGGTTTAGGTCGATCGGGACCGAGATGGTGATGGCGATAAAGTGAGAGGTGAGCGACAGTGCCACTAGATCCGGACAAGGTCTACCATGCGGTGATCCTGGAGTTCCGACCGAATGATCCGCTCGGCGTCAGCAACACGGTGGTCGAGCTGCTGCCCCGCCGCCGCCGCGAGGCATACGCTCGCGCGCTGCAAGAGGCCCCGGCACCGATCGATCGGTCGAGCGAGAAGCTGATCTACGAGTTGCCCGACGATGCCGCGCGCGCCGCCGCCACCATGCGCGGCATCGCCGACCGGATCTCGCTCCAGCAGGTGCAGCGCCGCAACGACATGGAGACCGAGAGCGTCTACGGCCTCGCCGGGTGGCTGATGCCGAGCGGCCATCAGTACGTGCCGGTATCGGGGCGGGAGCAGGTGTAGCTGAGTAGCTAGTCGTCAGTCGCCAGTCGTCAGTCGTCAGAGAGAAGTGCCGAGTGGCAAGTGCCAAGTGCCAAGTAGGGACGCGAGATGCCGCCCTCCTACAGACCACGGACTACGGGCTACGGACTCTCCACTGACGACCGACGACCGACGACTGCCGACTCGTATAGGAGGATAAATGGAGCGTCAGTCGCCGCCAGTCGGGACACACCAACTGCTAGCGGTTATCTATGGTTTCGAGGTCTGGTCCGGCGGGGAACGGCGGATGATGACCGAAGGGGGGCTCTCGGCCAGTATGCTCGGGATGCTCCGGTCGCAACTGGAGTCGGCTGCGAAACGGACGCGCGTGGCCCAGGGACCCGGCTTGCTCGTCTTCGACAATTACAAGGATGCGCGGCAGGCGGCGCAGGCGGTCGCGAGCGTCGCCACCACGGTTGAACTGCGCGAGGTCACCCCGGCGACCAGTGGCACCGGTGAGGGTTGGACTGCGGCGGATGGAGCGCACTATCGCGCCGTGGCCGGTGGTATCGCCCAAATAGTCAAGGCCGGAACGGCGGCAGATCGGTCGCATTAATCGTCCACCACCACGAATGTGCTATACAGCTGTAGTATTCCGCTACCGCAGCGTTGCCCTATTCTGCGTTATGTCCATCTCTGTGCTATAATTGGATGTCGGCGCGAGCGGGGTTATGCGACCCTCGCGTCGGTAGAGGGGTCCCGGTGAGTGTGAGTGCCCGCCCAGCGGTCCGGCACGGAGCTACGTCGGGGCAATAATTGCGACGAAGTAGCAGCAAGGATCGGATGGCAGTTTGGACACTTTAACGCTCACCCCCGAGTCGGATTTCCCCACGCCCCCGGAGACCACCACAGCGACCACCACGGCAGCCCCGCCTGCGGAACGCCCCCGCTTCAGCGATTTCCCACTCCGCGAAGAACTCCTCCGCGCGATCGAGGCTGCCGGTTACACCCACCCGACGCCGATCCAGGCCGCCGTCCTGCCGCCACTCCTCGACGGGCGCGACATCTTCGGGCAGGCGCAGACGGGCTCCGGCAAGACGGCGGCGTTCGGCATCCCGACGATCAATCGCCTGCGACCGACCGGCGTGGTCGGCGCGATCGTGCTGGTGCCGACGCGCGAACTCTGTCGGCAGGTGACCGACGAATTGGAGAAACTGGCCCAGGGAAGTGGGCTGCATATCCTCTCCGTCTACGGCGGGACGCGGATGCGCGGCCAATTCACCGCTCTCGAGCGCGGCGTTGATATTGTTGTCGGCACGCCGGGGCGTGTCATCGACCACCTGGGACGCGGCACGTTGCAAATCGATCGGGTCAAGATCGTCATCCTCGACGAGGCCGACGAGATGCTCGACATCGGCTTTGCGGAGGATATCGAGCGGATTCTGCGCCGCACGCCGCGCGAGCGCCAGACGATGCTCTTCTCCGCCACGATGCCCGGTTGGGTGCAACGGCTCGTCCGCCGGTATCAGCGATCGCCGGTCCATATCGCGATCGAGTCGGAGCACGCCACGGTCGCCACGGTCGCGCAGCGGTACTACGAGGTCGCCGAGCGGGACAAACTCGAAGGCTTCCTCTCATTCGAGGAAGAGTTCGGGCGCGACGCGCGGCTGCTAATCTTCCGGCGGATGCAGGTCGGGGTCGATCGGCTGGCGCAGCAGCTCACGCGCGAGGGCTGGCTGGCGCAGGCGTTGCACGGCGGGATGGCGCAGGCCGACCGCACGCGCACGATCGACGCCTACCGGAATGGCGATCTGCGCGTCCTGATCGCGACGAACGTCGCGGCGCGCGGCCTCGATATCCCGGACATCACCCACGTCATCAACTACGATATCCCCCAGAACCCGGAAGAGTATATCCACCGGATCGGGCGCACGGCGCGCGCGGGGAAAACCGGCGTGGCGATGACCTTCGTCGGCGAGTGGGATTACCCCTACCTCGAAGCGATCAAGGCGCAGGTCGGCGATGTGCTCCAACCGGCAACCCTGCCGATCTACCAGCGCTGATGTAACCATCCGGGCGAAACGCCATGAGCCCCGGGACCGGCCGGTCCCGGGGCTCATGGCGTTCACAGCAACCGCGCCGACCAATCGACAAAGGCCTACCCTGATTGCTAGCCGCCGTTCGTCACGATGGCGGCCAGGAGCGTGGCGTGGACCTTCAATTCCAGGCCGACATTCGTGCGGGCGTGCAGCTGCTGGATCCCCATGGCCGTCAGCCGGCTGTACAGCGTCTCGA
>CADCWN010000367.1 GCA_902806415.1 uncultured Thermomicrobiales bacterium
ACGGGTGCGGCTGCGTTCGGTCGCGCGCGTCGGCTTCAGCATCGGCTGGATCGTCAGTCTGATCCCGTCGCTGATCGCCAGCGGCCTCATCGCCTGGATCCTGCACGGGATCTGGAACACCCTCGACGGCTGGACCCCCTGGACACCGTGGAGCCCGAACACGCGGATCGCCGGGTTCACCCTGCCGACCCCGGAGTTCCGCCCGCGCGAGGCGCTGCACGTCGATGGCCTCTACCAGCTGCTCGCCCCGATCGGGCAACACCCGTTCATCGGCGCGGCGGTCGGCACGGTGGCGCTGACCGCCATCGGCGGCCTGCTCTTCGCCCTCATCCTCATCCTCGCCGGCGGGGCCTATAACCTCTTCGCGCGCTTCACGGGCGGCCTCGAATTCGAGCTGGTGCCGCGCGACCGTCGCCGCGCGCTGCCGATCGGCGATACGCCGCGCACCTCACCGCGTTCGCGGAGAACAATTCGGCGCGACGACGAGCGCTTGCCCGGAGACGATACGAGTCTGCGCTGGTAGGTGCCGGAGTCCGGGTGGCACGGGAGGGTAGCGCGGCGGCGCGGTCAGCCGGCAGCCGGGAGGGTCCTGCGTCAGGCGCGGCGTTCGAACGTCAGGTCGAAGTCCTTGCGCCACGTCTTGCCGTGATCCTCGGACGCGTCGGGGTGGGTGTCAATCCGGTTGCCATCGGCGGACACGGTGCCGACGAGGCGCTGGTAGAAGTCGGGGTCCTCGCGCGTCAGCAGCCACTCGCCGCCGACGCCGGTGAAGGTCATGTCAAACACCCGCAGGACGCCGCGCTCGTCGTAGGACAGCGCGACGAACGCGTCGCGGGCATCGCTGCGGCTGAGCACCCAGACGGCCTCCGGCACGTCCCCGAAGTACCAACGCATGATCAGGAATGCGCCGTCAAGCCACGCGACCGTGGCCGAGCCCTCGACGACGTCGGCCGGGTTCTCCCAGAACCAGGCGTTGGTCATCGTCACCTTCCAGTCGCCGACGAGCACATCGGCGACCCGTTGGAGCGCCTCATTGCGTTTGCCCATCGCATCACCTCCAGCTGCGAACGCCATGGCCGTTGCGCACCATGTGGAGGGTACCGACATCGGGTAGGTGCCGTCAAGCTTGCGGGCTGCCCGGCAGAGACGTGGCGATGAGCGATGGGAGGGGGCGAGCGCGCAGACCGATCGGCCAAGGTGACGAGCACTATGTGTGCAGGAGATCATGAGGAGGTGTGATCCTGGATCTACGCACTGAGACACTGTGGAGAAGACGGTTACGACCCTGGCCGACGCAGGAAATGGACACCGACGCGGACATTCGTCCCCTCGGTCCACGGGCCGTCATGCGCCTCGCTCTCGCGGCCCCAGCCGAGGGCGGTGGCGGCGGCGAGAAACCGTTGCGCGGCCTCGCGCCCCGGCTCGGCCAGCCAGAGGACACCATCGGGCGCGAGAAGGCGCTCGGTGAGGGCCAGCAGCGGGGCGATGTCGCGCGTCTCGTAGAGGACATCGGCGGCGAGGATGCGCGGATAGCCTCGAATGGCGTCGGCGTGCGCCAACAATTCATCGGTCGGCGCGCGCCAGTTAATCTCCATCGTGCGCGGCTCGCGACCGGCGTTGCGCAGGGCGTTATGGCGGCAAAGGGCGAGCGACACCGCCGAATAATCGGCCGCCAGCAGTTCCGCGCCCGCCTCCAACGCGGCGGCGGCGGTGATCCCGAGGCCGCTCCCCAGTTCGAGGACCGTGTGGCCTGCCAACGCGGCGGCGCGCGCCAGGGCGACATCGCCGAGCGCGATCCCGCTCGGCCAGATCTCCGCCCAGTAGGGCAAGTTCTGCTCCGGATCGGTCTCCGCCTCGTCAAGGAGGCGATCGTGATCGGTGGGGGTCAGGATACTGTAGGTGCGCCCCGCGCGCGGCAGCGTGACCGGCACATCCTTAAGGGCAACCTGCTCGGACAGCCGCGCACGCAGTCGGTCGAGGCGACGGTCGCGCGTCGAGTCGCCGGTCATCGGGGCAACACTCCAGAGTGGTGCGATGACAGCTCGGGTAGCCTATCGCTCACCACGGCATCCCGAGGAGGAGCCGGCGACTTTGCCAGAGATACCAGGCAGCGAGGGTGCGGTAGGGGCGCAGCGGCTCGCCAAGCGCCAGCAGTTCCTTCCGCTTCGGTCGCGCCGGGAGGTCGTACAACCCTTGCGCGGCGATGACGATCCCCAGATCATCGATCGGCCAGACATCAGGGCGACCGAGCGAGAAGATCAGGAACATCTCGGCGGTCCAGCGCCCGACCCCCTTCACCGCCACCAATTGCGCGACGATCTCCTCGTCGGGCAACCGGCTGAGGCCGTCGAGGTCGAGTTCCCCATCCACGATCCGCGCGCTGAGATCTTTCAGGTACACGGCTTTGGCGCGCGAGCAGCCGACCGCGCGCAACTCCTCCTCGGGCAGGGCGGCGAGGTGACCGGGGATGAGGGTCGGGTCAGGGCCGCAGAGGGCGCGCACCCGCTCCAGGATCTTCGCCGCCGCCTTGATCGAGATCTGCTGCGAGATGATCGCATCGACCAGCGCGAGGTAGTAATCGCGCTCCAGCGTCAGCGTACACGGCCCGACCGCGTCGATCGCGCGGGCCAGCGCCGGGTCGGCGGCGCGCAGGTGGGCGATCCCCGCCTCGACAATGGCGGGGTCGAGCTGGGCCGGGGGCAGGCGCAGCGCCTCATACTGCTTAATACTCAATTCTTCTCATCCTGCGCGTCGCTGATTATGGGAGCCACCATCCACGGTCGCTGTTAAGTTTTCGACCGCAGTACGCGCGGCTTCGCGAACTTGCAGGGAATGATCTTCCATTAGGCGAGGAAGATATGCAAGCGCATCAACTGCCTCTAGTCGATCGAGTTCGTCGATCGCCGTTTCCCTCACGATGAAGTGCTCATCATTTAATGCCCCAATCAGTAAGAGTGGAACACATTGAGGAGTGGTGTGGCTAACATAGCGAAGCGCACTTCCGCGAACGTACTCAGACTGATGTTTTTGCAACTGCGATACGTCATATTTTACCTCCTTGTCACCATAGCGCCACAGTCCATCGATCGCTTCGGCCACTATCGCAGGGCGCGCATCCTGCAAATACGAGCGCCAGAGTTGTGGTAGCCAAGAGCGGCGCAATTTAGGGGGTTCGGCGAGCGCGAAGAGGATGGCGCGCAAGCGTACCGTGTTGGTTTGAGAGCTTTCACTATGGAGGAATCGTACCCCACGATCGCCGTGCTGCCGCATCAGCAAAGCAACCTCGGAGTAATAGGAGAACGCGAATTCATCTCCGTCGGGCGCGGGGACATGGAAGAGATTAACGAGGCGTTGCCACAAAGCTTTCTTTACCTGGGACGCGAGATGTGGCTGAGTCGGTATCACATTTCTCTCAAGCTTATCACTGGCATCTTGTAGCTGAGTCGCCAAAGACCGTAGATCGAGATTATTGAGTTCCGGATAGACGCCCACGATGGTCCTCCTCATCGCCAAGTACTGTGTCGGCGGGCGCTACCTGCATAAAGCACGAATCTCGGCGAGCGTCTTGCCATTGAACACGCCCCTGGCCATTCCCTGCGTAACGTACCGGGTAAGTCTGCATCCGTAATTGTCCCAGCATCACGCTTGCGGTTCAACTCGGCTATCTTCGATGGTGCAAGTCTCGCGCGATATTTCTCAGCCAATCGCTCATATTGCATCAGCAGCTTGATTGCGGCATTGCACATCTGTCGAGATGGGGCGGAAGTGCCAGCACCCTTGCCAGCTATTGACGAGGGGCGACGCGGCTGTCGTGCCGGTGGCATCGGCTCTCCCTAAGCAAACAGCAACTGTTGCCGCAGGAAGGCGGCGACCGCCTCCAATGACTCCCCACTCACCTCGTGGGCCATCGGGAACTCGCGGTAGTCGAGCGCAAGCCCCGCCGCTTCGAGCACCTGCTTCGCGCGTCGCCCGATCCCGATGGCGAGGACATCGTCGGCGACACCGTGGATGATTAGCAGCGGTTGCCCCTTGGCGGCATCGAGGACGGTCGAGAGATCGTCGGACTCGGGGAGATAGCCGCTCATCGCGACGAGCGCCGCGTAGGGCGGGTCGGCGCGCAGGCCGGTGTCGAGGGTCATC
>CADCWN010000368.1 GCA_902806415.1 uncultured Thermomicrobiales bacterium
CCACGATGCTCACGGTCAGCAGCCCGCTCTCGGTGAAGCGGGAGCGCGGGCCGGGGCGCGCGTCGTAGGGCGCGACCGCCCACTGGTAGACCTCATCCGTCACAACATACACATACGTGCAGAGATCCGCGAAGTTCGCTATCATCCCCGTACCTCCGGGGGGTGGGTCGGCGGGTCAGCACCCCGATCCTACCCCGGAGGCTCTTCGCTGGCGAGTCGGCTGATCTAGCACAATAGGTTACTGAAGTAGGCTAAGTTCGTTTGAGAACTTGGAGGGTGCCGTTAGCGGGCCGGTATCCAGAGGGTTCTCGCGGCTGTAGCCTGTAGCCAGTCCACTTGAGTGGACTTCGTGGCCGCAGGCGGGGAGCGCCGGTTTCAACCGGCGGCCCCGACTCGCCAGCAATCACCCGCGTCGCCCCACCCCTACCATACCCAGCGCCGCCCTTGACAAGCGCCCGCGCGCCCGGTAGTATCCTCCTGACAATCGAATAGCCGACGCGCTTATCGAGAGCGGTGGAGGGATACGGCCCTTTGAAGCCCGGCAACCGGCGACTCGCGACCTTCGCGGATCGTGCTTGGTGCCAATTCCGGCGACCGCATGGCGTTGTCATAACTCTTCCTCGTCAGGGGGTTCGTGACGGCCATTCGGCTCGCAAGATAAGCGGTGGCAGGAGCATACCCTGCCCCCCACACTCCCTATCCCACCACCTCTGCATCAGCAGAGGTTTTTTTGTTGGAGGAGACCTGATCGGTCCCCCGCCGACAAACCCCGCTCTCACCCCGCCCGCTCTGTGGCGAGATCAGCGCTTCGGCGACGAAGGCGTGGCGGATCGTTGCTCGTCGGCGGGCTACAAAGACCAGAACGAGAACAAGAACAAGGCAGAGCGGGGGTACAGACCGATGGAAGGGATGACAGTCGGGCGCGGGGTGCGGGCGACGCACGCGGTGGCGGTGCCGCTGATCACGGCGGGCGCGGGCGCGGGGGTGGGGATCGTAGCCCTGGAGACGATGCGCTTCACCTTCCCGGAGGCGGCGCCGTTCCGCCTGACCCTCGGCGGGGCGCTGCCCGCGTTCGATCTCGCCTACGAGACCTATGGTGCGCTGAACGCCGCCCGCGACAACGCCATCCTGCTCATCCACGCCCTCACCGGCGACGCCCACGCCGCCGGTCGGCACGGTGCCGACGACCGCAAGGCCGGCTGGTGGGAGCCGCTGATCGGCCCCGGTCGCCCGCTGGACACCGAGAAGTATTTCATCGTCTGCGCCAACGCGCTCGGCGGCTGCGCCGGCAGCACCGGCCCGTGCAGCCCCAACCCGGCGACCGGGCGACCGTGGGGCCGGGAGTTCCCGCTGATCGCGGTGCAGGACCTCGTGCGGGCGCAACGGCTGCTGATCGACCGGCTCGGGATCCGGCGGCTCGCGGCGGTCATCGGCGGCTCGCTCGGCGGGATGCAGGCGCTCGAATGGGCGGTGCGCTACCCGGTCCTGCTCGGGCGCGTCGGGATCATCGCGGCGGCGGGGCGGCTTGACCCGCAGGGGATCGCGCTCAACGAGGTCGGTCGGCGGGCGATCATGCTCGACCCGCGCTGGCGGGGCGGTGACTACGCCCCCGGCGAGGGGCCGGACGAGGGGCTGGCCGTCGCGCGGATGGTCGGCACCGTGACCTACCACAGCAAGGAGTCGATGGCGATGCGCTTCGGGCGGCGGCCCGCGCGCCGCCCGGTCAGCCGCCCGACCCTCGGCGGGGCGTTCGACGTGGAGGGGTACTTGCACCACCACGGCGACGCCCTGGTCGCCCGCTTCGACGCCCACAGCTACCTGCGTCAGACCCGCGCGATGGACCTCTACGATGTCGCCGAGGGGCGCGGCTCGGAGGGCTGGGCCTTGCGCACCGTGCGCGCCCGCGTCCTGACGGTCGGGATCCGCAGCGACTGGTTGTTCACGCCGCAGCATGTGCGCGACCTCAACGAGGCGCTGGTCGCCGCCGGGGCCGACGCGACCTACCGCGAACTCGACTCGCCGCACGGCCACGACGCCTTCCTCAAGGAGTGGGAGATGTTGGACCCGCTGGTGCGGCAATTGTTGGATTAGTGGGCGGAGTGGGCGGAGTGGGCCAGTGGGCCAGTAGTAAACGGAGACAAGCCGCAGTCTAGCGCCCCCCTCCGTAGCTCACTGGCCCACTGGCCCACTCCGCCCACTGGCCCACTGCACCGGAGGTGCTCGTGACGCCGACCACCCAACGACACGTCCAGACGACGGCGGTCCACGCCGGGGAGCGGATCCGGCGGGAGGGGTTCAGGACGACCTCGACGCCAATCTACAACACGGCGACGTTCCTCTACGACACCGCCGAGGCGCTCGACGCGGCGTTCGAGGCCGACCCGAGTTTCGTCTACGCCCGCCACGGCAATCCGACGATCGCCGCGCTGGAGACGGCCCTGGCGACCCTCGAAGGGGGCGTGGGGACGGTCGCCTACGCCTGCGCCTCCGGGATGGCGGCGCTCCACGCGGCGATCTTGGCGACCGGCGTCGCGCCGGGCGAGCGGATCGTCGCCAGCCGCGATCTCTACGGCACCACGGCGGCGCTGCTGAAAAACCTGTTCCTGGGCCAGGGCTACGACGTGCGCTTCGTGGACCTGGGAGACCACGCGGCGGTAGATCGGGCGCTGGGCGAGGGCGATGCCCAGGTGCTGCTGGCCGAGACGGTGTCGAATCCGCTCTTGCAGGTGGCCGATCTGCCGATGCTGGCGGCGCTGGCCCACGCGCACGGCGCGCAGCTGGTCGTGGACGCCACCTTCACCCCGCCGACCCTGCTGCACCCGCTGGCGCTCGGCGCGGACCTGGTGATCCACTCGACGACCAAATATCTCAGCGGACACGGCGATGTCCTCGGCGGCGTGATCCTGGCCGGACCGCAGCACGACGCGACCCTGCGCTCGGTCACGCGGCTGGTCGGCGGCGCGGCGGGGCCGCAGGAGGCGTGGCTGACCCTGCGGGGGTTGAAGACGCTGCCGCTGCGCTTCGAGCGGCAGTGCGCCAATGCGACGAAGATCGCCGCCTGGCTGGCCGCGCACCCGGCGATCGAGGCGGTCCACTTCCCCGGTCTGCCCGGCCACCCGGACCACGCCCTGGCCGCGCGCCTCTTCGGCCCCGCCGCGTCCGCAGGCGAGGCCCCGGCGTTCGGCGCGATGCTGTCGTTCGCCATCCGCGACGCCAACCGCGCCCGCGTCTTCCGCTTCCTCGATCGGCTGGAACTCTGCCTCCCCGCGACCAGCCTCGGCGATCTCTACACCCTCGTCGCCTACCCGGCGATGGCCTCGCACCGCGAATTGACGCCGAAGGAGCGGGCGCGTGTCGGGATCGGCGACGGCCTGCTGCGCCTCTCGGCGGGGATCGAGCATGTGGACGACATTCTTGCCGACCTGGCAGGGGCGCTTGGGGATGAGTGAACCTCTCCCCGTCGCTGGGGCGGCGACCCTCCCCTACAGGGGAGGGTGAAAAGACCCACCCCCGTCGCGGACGGTGTCGTGGATGAGGGTGTAGTGGTGGACGAAGCGGTCGAAGTCAGAGAGCATGGCTTTGGCCTCGGGCTTGACGACGGCGACGCCGATCTCCTCGCCAGCGTACTGCTTGATCGCCTCGACCGAGTCCCAGAAGGTGATCGCCTGGAACTCGACCTGGCCTGCCGACTCGCCGTCCAGGTCGCGCCGCAGCAGATAGGCCCCGCGATGGCCGTCGATGTCGTCCAGGGACCGGAAGACCGTCCCGGTGAGATAGGCGTGGTAGGCGTCGGCCCGGTCGGCAAGTGCCTGGCAGCGCCAGGTGCGGACAATCATCTGCTCCTCCATCCAATCATCCAATTGTGTTCGCGATCAGGCGGCGGCGCGCGCGAGTATCGGGTCGCCGTGGCGTGACCATACCACCACCCCGGTCGCAATTCACCTTTCTCCCCTTCCCCGAGCGTTAAACCCCGCCGGTGCTGTCGCCCCGCGCAGAACTTTGGCATATTCCTTGCCTTAGCCGCGTACAAACGACGCCTGGGCGGTCACGAATCGCTCATGGTGCTCGTGGCGGATAGGGAGTATTGGGAGTCAATCGTGTCGCGAAGAGAGAAAGAGTGCGCGATCGTGCGCGTGGCGCGCGAGAGCTTCGGCTACGCGGCGTTCCGTCCGGGGCAGGAGGAGGCGATCGAGGCCACGCTCGCCGGGCGGGATAGTCTGGTCATCCTGCCGACCGGCGCGGGGAAGTCGGCGATCTACCAGATCGCGGCGCTCCTGCTCGACGGCCCGACGGTGGTCGTCTCGCCGCTGATCGCCTTGCAGCGCGATCAGGTCGAGAGCCTGGAGGGGCGGGGGGAGGCGGCCGAGATCAACTCGACGCACTCGCCCGAGGAGCGGGCGACGGCGCTGGCGGATGCGGCGCGGGGGAAGGTCGAATTCCTCTTCCTCGCCCCGGAGCAGTTCGCCAATGCGGAGACGCGGGACCGCCTGCGCGCCGCCCGGCCGTCGCTCTTCGTGGTGGATGAGGCGCACTGCGTCAGCGAGTGGGGGCATGATTTCCGGCCCGACTATCTGCGACTCGGCGCGATCATCGAGGAATTGGGCCACCCGACTGTCCTGGCGCTGACCGCGACCGCCTCGCCGCCGGTGCGCGACGAGATCATCGCGCGGCTGGGGCTGCGCGACGCCCGCACAATCGTGCGCGGCTTCGACCGCCCGAATATCGCCTTCGGCGTGGAGCGACACGAGACCGCCGAGCGCCAGCGCCGCGCCCTGATCGAGCGGGTCGTCGCGGCGGAGAAGCCGGGGATCGTCTACGCCGCGACCCGCCGCGACACGGAGGAGATCGCCGCGACCCTTCAGCAGCGCGGGGTGCGCGCCGCCCCCTACCACGCGGGCCTCAGGCCGCCCGAGCGCGGCGAGACGCAGGATTCGTTCGGGCGCGATGAGATCGAGGTGGTGGTGGCGACGGTGGCGTTCGGCCTGGGGATCGATAAGCCGAATGTCCGCTTCGTCTTCCACGCGGCGATCAGCGACGCGATCGACAGCTACTATCAGGAGATCGGGCGCGCGGGGCGCGACGGCGACCCGGCGCGGGCGATCCTGTTCTACCGCCAGGAGGACCTGGGCCTGCGCCGCTTCTTCGCCGGCGGCGGGCAGGTCGATGCGGACCAGATCGAGCAGGTCGCGCGGGCGGTGCAAGATCACGATCAGCCGGCCGATCCGCGCGACCTGCGGGATGAGACGGGTCTGTCGCAGTCGAAGCTGACGACCGCGCTCAGCCGCCTGGAAGAGGTCGGGGCGGTCGCATTGGGGCCGAGCGGGACCGTGACGGCGGTCGATCTGCCGGACGACCCGACCGACGTGGCGCGGGAGGCGGCGCAGGCCCAGGCGCATCACAAGGAGTTCGAGTGCTCCCGGTTGGAGATGATGCGCGGCTATGCCGAGTTGCGCGGCTGCCGCCGCGAATACCTGCTCAACTACTTCGGCGAGGAGTACGCCGGGCCGTGCGGTCGCTGCGACAACTGCGTGGCGGGCGTCGTCGAGGCGGAAGGCGAGCAGCCGTTCCCGATCAGCGCGCGGGTGCGGCACCGATCACTCGGCGAGGGGCTGGTGATGCGCTACGAGGGGGACAAGATCGTCGTCCTCTTCGACGAGGTCGGCTACAAGACCCTGGCGCTGTCGATCGTGACGGGGGAGGGGTTGTTGGAGGCGGCGTGAGGGGGGGAGGCGCTGAAACGCAGCCGCCGATTTCAATCGGCGCTAGGTGGCCTGCGGCCACGAAGTCCACTGAAGTGGACTGGGCTACGAAGCAACCGGCCAGATCCTATCGTGGACCGTGATCCCATGCCGGGTCACAGACTCGTCTTGCGTGCAAGCGCGGGGAGTGCGTGGCCGCAGGCCATTTAGATAGGGCTAGAGTCAGTCCACTTCAGTGGACTTCGTGGCCGCAGGCCACCTAGCCGGGGATTTCAATCCCCGGTCCACCACCACCTCCGGCCAACCGGCGTATCCAGCTACCCCCTCCTCTACATCCCCGCCGTTGACGCCCGCCGTCCGCCGCGTTAGCCTCCCCAGCGCCGATACTGCGGCGCGAGAGGCGGTAGAAGGAGGCGAGGTGGCGAGGATAGTGACCGGGCGGGCGCTGGTGGAACGGATCGGGGGGCAGGTGATCCCGGCGGGGGCGGTCGGGGTCTGGTGGCTCGGGCAGGCGAGTTTGGTGCTGAAGGCGGCAGGGCTGACGATCTACGTCGATCCGTACCTCCAGCAGAGCGAGCGCCGCCTGGTGCCGCCCGCTTTCCCGCCCGACGCGGTCGCTAACGCCGACCTTGTGCTGCTCACGCACGACCACGGCGACCACATCGACCCGATCGCCCTGTCCGGAATCGCGCTGGCTTCGCCGGGCGCGCGCTTCGTCACCCCGCGCCCGACGACGGAGCGGGTGGCGGAATTGGTCGGCGACGACGCCCGCGTGATCGCGGCGACGGCGGGGGAGCCGCTGACGATCGGGCCGGTGGAGCTGATCCCCATCCCGGCGAAGCACGAGGAGTTCGACGAGCACCCAACCCTCGGCTACCCGTACCTCGGCTACATCCTGCGGCTCGACGGCCTGACGATCTACAACGCGGGCGACACGATCCCCTACGCGGGGCTGGTCGAGCGCCTGCAACCATTCGACATTGATCTGGCGTTCATCCCGATCAACGGGCGCGACTTCTTCCGCACAAGCGCCGGGACGATCGGCAACTGCGATTTCCGCGAGGCGGCGGAGCTGGCCCTGGCGATCGGCGCGGACACCGTCGTGCCGGTCCACTACGGGATGTTCGCGGGCAATACCGTCCCGCCCGGCCACTTCGCCACCTACCTGGCCGAGCGCGCCCCGGGGATCGCCGCACACTTCATGGCGCGCTACGGGCTGTTCATCTATCAGGGGATCCGCTGAGGGGGGGCGGAGCTGTGGGGGTGTGGGGTGGACCTCTCCCCGCCGCTCCGGATGAACCGGACAATGCCCGGCGGCGACCGTCCCCTACGGGGGAGGGTGGGGCTGGCCTCATTAACCCTTTAGCCGGCCATCTGGCGCAGGCCGTCGAGGGTGTAGGGGGCGACGCGCGGCACCTGCCGCCAGTGCGCGACCTGTTCGAGCCGCTTGGCGAGCCGGGTGCTGGCGTTGTTGCCGCCCATCCGCCCTTGCAAGGTGCCGCTGGTGAAGAGGTAGGCCGCTCCGGCGCTATCCTCGACGATCAGCGCCGTCCTGCCGCGCCGGTCGCTGCAACGATAGCGCACCGTGTACCGCTCGAACGATGTCAGAAGGCCCATGCCGCTCCATCACTCTCGGGCGCGCGGGGGGCCAGACGCAATCCGTCGGCCCGCGCCCTCCGCTCATTTGTTCGGGAAAGTATACCAGTACGTGCGGCCTTCGTCAGCCCGCTCGGGCCGGTCGCGCCCCGCTCGCGCATCCTTAACTACGCACAAAGGTCGCCAAAGGCTTCGCGCGGCGCGCCTCCCGAGCGCGGGAACCCCATCCGTGCCGCCGCACAACTTCCGAGCTGCCGTGTCCGCTCGATCGGGGCGGAACGGGGGCATGTGTGCGATCAGCCCGAGCGCCCGGCCTCGTGAAGTCGGGCCAGGCAACGGTCGAGCAGGCCGATCTGGCGCTCCGAGGGGAAATGGTCGGGGTCGAAGGCCGCCTGGAGGCTGAGGCCATCGACAAAGGCGATCAGGGCGACTGCCTCCCCCTGCGGATCATGCTCGCGCGCCAAGATTCCGGCCTCCTGGCAGCGCCGGAGTTGGGCCGCGATGAAGTCGCGCCAGAGGGCGTACCAGCGGTTCTGCTCGGCGGTGAGGTCGGGCGAGGTGGCGGCCAGCGCCCAGAAGTTGAGCCAGGTGCGCCATTCGGCGCGGCGCTCGGCATCCAGCGGCAGCGCCTCCAGGAGCGCCGCGCGCAACGTCTCCTGGGGGGGCAGATCGGCGACGCGCTCGGCGAAGCGCGCGACCAGCTGATCGACCGCCGTGTGCAGGGTGTGGAGGACCAGCGCCTCCTTGTCGGGGAAGTAGTGCGCGAGGACGCCGGTGGAGACGCGCGCCTCCGCCGCGATCTCGCGCAGGGTGAGGTCGTCGAAGCCGCGACGGACGGCGGTGCGCCAGGTCGCCTCGGCGATCTCGCGCCGCCGTTGCTGATGATCGACCACTTTCGGCATTGACAACCCTCCTCTCACATGCCATCATACCCTTATATTATATCGAATGTCCGAAATAAAAACGACATCCACAGCGAGAGAGGTGGCAAATGCTCCTGGCAATCGTCGCGATCTGCGAGATCGGTTTCTGGGTCGTCCTGGTCTGCGGCATCGCCGCGCGCTACCTGCTGCGTTGGCGACGGCTCGGGGCGATCTTGCTGGCCTGCGTGCCGCTGGTCGATCTGATCCTGCTCGTCGCCACGGTTCTGCACCTGCGCTCCGGCGCGACCGCCGACTTCACCCACGGTCTCGCCGCAGCCTATATCGGCTTCTCCCTCGCCTTCGGCCACGGCCTGATCCGCTGGGCCGACGCGCGCTTCGCCTACCGCTTCGCCGCCGGCCCGCCGCCGCCGCGCCCGCCGCAGTCCGGGCGTGCCCGGACCCGCCACGAGTGGCGCGAGTTCGGCAAGGCGACGCTCGCCTGGGCGATCAGCGCCGCCCTCCTGCTGGGCGGTATCGTCCTCGTCGGCGACCCCGCGCGCACCGCCGCCCTCGGCGAGTGGATCGGGCGGCTGACGTTCGTCCTGGCGCTCTGGGCGCTCTGGCCGCTCTGGTACACTATCCGACCCGGTCGATCGGGGGGGGGATGAGGCTCACGCTGGGGGCGTGGCGGCGGGGGATGGCGCGCGGGAATAGGCTACCGCGCCCACGATCGCGCGAGCGCCCGCGACCGTCGCGCCGCCGCGTGCTATCTTTCGCCTTGCCGACGCGACGGTGCTGGGCGGGAGGGTGACACGATGAGGCTCCCCGAGTTCACGCTGGAGCGCTACTTCGCGCGCTTCGAGTTCGACGCGCCGTATCTGCTCAGTTCGTCCGACGTGGAAGGGTTTCGCCTGCCGGAGTTGCTGGCGCTGGCCGACGATGAGTGCCGGGCGCTCTGGGCGGAACTCTCGCTCGGCTACACCGAATCGCCCGGCCACCCGGCCCTGCGTCACGCGATCGCCGAGGGGTACGAGCGGATCGCGCCGGGGGAGACGCTGGTCTTCAGCGGCGCGGAGGAGGCGATCTTCGCCGTCCTCAACACCACGCTCGGGCCGGGCGATCACGCGGTCGTCGTCTGGCCCGCCTATCAGTCGCTCTATGAGGTGGCGCGGGCGACCGGGGCGGCGGTGACACTGGTGCCGCTCGACGCGGCGCGCGGCTGGGCGATTGATCTTGCGGCGCTGCGCGCGGCGATCCGCCCGGAGACGCGGCTGATTGTCGTCAACTTCCCGCACAACCCGACCGGCGCGCTGCCCGACCGCGACACGTTCGCGGCGATCGTCGATCTGGGGCGCGAGTGCGGGGCGTGGCTCCTTTCCGACGAGGTCTACCGCCTGCTCGAATACGACCCGGCGGAGCGGCTGCCCGCCGCCGCCGACCGCTACGAGCGGGCGATCAGCCTGGGGGTGATGTCCAAGGCGTTCGCGCTGGCCGGGCTGCGGATCGGCTGGGTGGCGACGCGCGACGCCGATCTGCTCGCCGCGCTCCAGCGGTTCAAGGATTACACGACGATCTGCAACAGCGCGCCGAGCGAGATCCTGGCGCTGATCGCGCTGCGGGCGCGCGAGGCGGTCGTGGCGCGCAGCCTGGGGATCATCGGGGCGAACCTGCCGCTGGTGGATGACTTCTTCGCGCGCTGGCCGGGGCAGTTCGCCTGGACCCGCCCGCGCGTCGGCCCGATCGGCTTCCCGCGCCTGCTGGCCCCGATCCCGATCGAGGAGTTCGCCGAGGAGTTGGTCGCCCAAGAGGGGGTGATGCTCCTGCCGGGGACCGTCTACGACCACCCCGGCAACCATTTTCGGCTCGGCTTCGCGCGGCGCAACTTGCCCGAGGCGTTGGAGCGCCTAGACCCGTTCTGCGCCGCGCGCTTCGGGCGGGCGGGGTGAGGTGGGAGGACCTCACCCCGCCGCTCCGGATGAACCGGATTCATCCTGCTGCAAGTCAGGACAATGCCCATCCCCACCCTCCCCTACAGGGGAGGGTGGGGATGGGCGGGCGGGGAGGCCCGCTCGCCGGTGCTGCGACAGGTCACTAGGGGCGCGGGGCGAGGAGGGCGCGCAGGCGGGCGTCGCGCAGGGCGAGGCCGCCCCAGAGGAGTGCGCCGAGGATCAGCGGGAAGATCATCGAGAAGGCGGGCGAGCCGACGCGCACGTGGGTGGCGATCACGCCGCCGAGGTAGCCGGTCAGCAGGGTCGCGCCGAGCGGGGCGACCCGCGGCAGGGCGTAGAGGGCCACGCAGGCGAGCAGGAGGACGCCGAGGCCGAACGTCGCCCCGGCGGGGTAGCCGAGTTGCACGGTGCCGTCCACAGCGGGGGCGAGTTGCAGGACCTTGATCGCGCCATCGAAGAGCAGGAAGAGGATCACCAGGGCGCTGCTGATCCGCCCGGCCCAGCGCCGCATCGTCGAGACCGGAACCACGGGTGCCGTCGCCTGAATCGTCGCTTGCATGACCATACCCTCCATCGAATTTCCGCTGCCAGCGTCACCAGGGGTGTGACACTCAATAGTCGTTCGGCATGGCCCCGGATCGACAATCTGTGCGACGATAATCCGCGCGAGTTTTTCTCTTCCCCTCACAACTCGCGCCGCAGGATTTTCAGCGCGGCGGAGCGCGGCAACCCGTCGCGGAACTCGAATTGGCGCGGGACTTTGTGCGGCGCGAGGCGGGCGCGGCAGAAGCGCACCAACTCCGCCACGGCGGGCGGCTCGCTGCGCGGCACGATGATCGCGCGGACGATCGCGCCCCGCGCCGCGTCATCGGCGCTGGTGACGGCGGCCTCGCGCACCGCCGGGTGTTCCTCCAGGACCTGCTCGACTTCCTCCGGCAGCACCTTCGCGCCGCCGACGTTGATCCATTGGGCGCGCCGCCCCAGCAGGAAATAGTTCCCCTCGGGATCGCGGCGGGCGAGGTCGCCGGTGTGGACCCAGCCGTCGCGCAGGGTGGCGGCGGTCTGCTCCGGCTCGCCCAGGTAGCCGAGCATCGCGGCGGGCGAGCGGGCGATGATCTCCCCGGCCTCGCCCTCCGGCACGTCGCGCCCCGCCTCGTCGATCAGCCGCATCGTCACACCGGGGAGGGGCCGCCCGACACTCCCCTCCGGCGTCCCCGTCCGCGCGGTCGCCGTGAGGGTCCCCGCCTCGGTGGTGCTGTACTGCTGCGCCACCGTCGCCCCGTAGCGCCCCTCGATCGCGCGGCGCAACTCGACCGGCAGGCGCATCGAGGCCGTGCGGATCGTGCGTAGGCGCAGGCCCGGTGGGGCGGGCGAGGTGAGGGTGGCGAGTGCGTGGAGGGCGGCGGGCACGGTCCAGAGATCGGTCCCGCCGTGGCGCAGCAGCGCCCGTTCGAGGCGGCGGGGGTGGATGTCGGTCATCTGCACCAGGGTCGCCCCGAGCGCGAAGATCTGGCAGGTGTCGGCGATATAGAACTGATCGGGCGAGAGGAGGCAGTAGACCCGCTCCGGGTCGTACCACCAGAGCCAGCGCGCCGGATCGACGCGCGCCGTCAGCTGGCGGTGCGCCCGCAGCGCCAGCTTCGGCAGCCGGCGCGTCGTGCCTGAGGTCTGCCGCGCGAAGGCGAGGACGTCGGGACCGCCGTCGCGGGAGCGGGCCAGCGCCGCGCGCCGCGCGTCCCCACCCGCCTCGCCGGGGAGGGCGAGCGGCAGCGCCGAATAGTCCGGGAGCGCCGGGTGGGGCAGCCCATCGATGGTCAGGATGAACCGCGGGTTGGCCCGCGCGGCGAGGGCGGCGAGCGCGGCGGGGGCGGTCTGCGTCGCCAGGGGGAGGAACAGCAACCCCGCCTGGCAGCAGGCGAGGAACGTCAGCAGGAAGTCGTCGTTCAGCGGCGCGGCGGTGAGGATCACGTCGCCCTCGTGCGCGCCATGCTCGATCAGACGGGCCGCGCGCCGGTCGAGCTCGGCGAGGGTCGCGGCGTAGGTCCGGCGGCGGTCGGCGAAGATGATCGCCGCCCGCTCCGGGTGCCGCGCCGCCGCACGCGCGATCAGCTCCTCCACGCGGAGGGCCGATTCTACTCCTCGATTGTGATCGGCCCCGTTCATCGGCCTCCGGTCGTCACTTTTCGACCCCTTCCGGTTCGTGCTCACCGAAGCGGAAGCCGAGGCGGGTCAGCAGCGGGGCGATCAGGCTGGCGTGGTAGGGGAGCGGATCGCGCGGGCGGGCGGGGCCGTGGGAGTCGGAGCCGCAGGAGCGCAGCAGCCCGTGCCGATCGGCCAGCGCGGCGTACTCGCGGACCTGGGCGAGGCTGTGCGTCGGGTAGTGGACCTCCAGGCCGTCGAGCGGCGCGGCGTCAAGCATCCGCGCCAGCGGGTCCGGCGCCAGGACCCCCGCGCCCTCGTCGCGCCCCGGATGGGCCAGGATCGCCACCCCACCCGCCGCGTGCGCCGCCGCCACCGCCTCCTCCAGCGGCGCGTCGATGTAGAACGGCACGCCCAACTCCTCCGACACCAGCAGGTTCGCCGCCAGCATGTTCGGCGCGAGATCGTCGCGGATGAGGGCGTCCATCACGTAGATCGGCAGCGGTGGGCGACCGCCGATCGCCGCGTCGAGCGACGGCACCACCCTCCCCGCCCGTCCCAGCCGCGCGATCGCCTCGGTCGCCGCGTCGATGTGCAACCGGCGCTGGCGCTCGACCAGCGCGCGCAGCGGCCCGCCCGCCTCCTCCGCGCCGTAGACGAGCAGATGCCACTGGCGCCCATCCCAGCGCGTCGTCACCTCCACACCGCCGACGAGCGCGATCCCGCGCGCCGCCGCCAATCGGCGCGCGGGCGCGATCGAATCCATGGCGTCGTGGTCGGCGACCGCCATCACGCGGATCCCCAGCGACGCGATCCGCGCCACCAGCGTCTCCGGCGTCCAGCGCCCGTCGGAGACGGTCGTGTGCAAGTGCAGATCGACCGTGGAGTTCGCGCGGATGGTGGCGAGCGGCGCGGGCATGGCGGGACCCCTTCGGGGTGAGTCGTCGGTCGTCGGTCGTCAGTCGTCAGTAGTTCGGTGCTATCAGCACTTGCGTGTATGGCAGGCGCATCGCCGCTACAGACAAGAAACTGACGACTGACGACCGACGACTGATAACTCTGCTAGTGTACACTACCCGCCAGTCGCGACCGGGCCGCGCGCTGCGGGCGTTTCGCGGCCCTCCGTCTGGGTTTTTCGTGTGGGGGATGCGCATGGATCCGAAGATTTTCAAGGCGTACGACGTGCGCGGGATCTATCCGGGCGAGCTGAATGAGGAGTACGCCTACCAGATCGGGCGGGCGTTCGTCGCGTTCCTCGGCGTCGAGCGGGTGGTGGTCGGGCGGGATATGCGCGTCTCCGGCCCGGCGCTGGCCGGGGCGCTGCTGCGCGGGATCGCGGCGCAGGGGGCCGAGGCGATCGACCTGGGGCTGACCAGCACCGACGAGCTCTACTTCGCGGTCGGCAAGTTCGGCTACCCGGCGGGGATCATGGTGACTGCCTCGCACAACCCGGCGGAGTACAACGGCCTGAAGATGTGCCGCGCCGAGGCGATGCCGATCAGCGAGGAGACCGGGCTGGCCGACATCCGCGACATGGTCGTGGGCGGGCGGATTCCGGAGGCGACGCGCGAGGGCAAAATCACCAACCGCGATGTGCTGGGGGAGTATATCGAGCACGCGCTCGGCTTCATCGACCGGGGGGCGCTGCGCCCGCTGAAGTTGGTGGCCGACGCCGGCAATGGGATGGCGGGGATGATCCTGCCGCGCGTCTTCGCGCAGTTGCCGTGCGAGCTGATCCCGCTCTACTTCGAGCTGGACGGCACCTTCCCGAACCACCCGGCGAACCCGATCGAGCCGGAGAATATCGTCGATTTGCAGGCGAAGGTGCGCGAGACCGGCGCGGACCTCGGCGTGGCGTTCGACGGCGACGCCGACCGGATGTTTTTGGTCGATGAGCACGGCACGTTCATCGGCGGCGACATGACGACGGTGATGGTCGCCGATCGGCTCCTGCGCCGCAACCCCGGCGCGGCGGTCGTTTATAACCTGATCTGCTCGCGCAGCGTGCCGCAGACGATCGCGGGGCTCGGCGGGCGGCCGATCCGCGAGCGGGTCGGCCACTCGTTCATCAAGGCGACGATGCGCGGCGAGGACGCGATTTTTGGCGGCGAGCATTCCGGCCACTTCTACTTCCGCGACAACTGGTACGCCGACTCCGGCCTGATCGCCTTCCTGACGACGCTGGAACTCCTCTCGGCGGCGAACGAGCCGCTGTCGGCAGTCCTCGCGCCGCTCGACCCCTACGTCCGCTCGGGCGAGATCAACTCCGAGGTCGCCGACATCGGGGCGATCATGGCGACGGTCGAGGGGCGCTACCGCGCCGCCGGGGCGACGATCGACACACTCGACGGCCTGACGGTCGAGTTCCCCGACTGGTGGTTCAACTTGCGCGCCTCCAACACCCAACCCCTCCTGCGCCTCAACGTCGAGGCCGGCAGCGACGACGAGTTGCGCGCCAAGACCGACGAGGTGCTGGCGATCGTGCGGGGATAGGGCAGTCGTCAGTCGTCGGTCGTCAGTAATGAGTGCTGAGTGCCGAGTGCGGAGGGAAACGTTGTGGATGCCCCCGCGTCGAGGATGGCGCGGGGGCGTTGCGTGTGTGGTCCTCCCGGCGCTCGATGTTGGACGAGAGCGCCAGGGACAGGTGCGGGTGGTGTGCGGGCAGGGCGGTGGGGGGTAGGGGCGTATTGCATACGCCCGCACGTCGTCCTACCACCAATCCGTGTAGGAACCTGGGCGTGGGTTGGGCGTTTGCAATACGCCCCTACACTCCGCCGCTGCGCCTTTCCTCACGGCCATGGATAGCCCAAGCTCCCTTTTTCTTGCCCTCCTCTCCCGATGCTCCACGACCCCCTCTCCCTGCTTGAACCTGTCGCCCCAACGGACTATACTCCCCCTGGTGTCCGTACACATCCTCGCCGCCATCGCTCGCACGGAACCACTGGCCCACTCTCCCACTGGCCCACTTATTCACTCGTCACTCGTCACTTGTCACTCGTCACTCGCGCAGGAGGTTTGGTCGTGTCGATGAATCCCGCCCGGGCCGCCGGGTCCGACATCGCGGAGTTGCGCCAGCTCGTCGGGAGCTGCACCGCCTGCGAGTTGTGTCGCGGCGCGAAGCTGGGCGTGCCGGGCGAGGGGCCGCTGCCGAGCGAGATCATGTTCATCGGCGAGGCCCCCGGCTACCACGAGGATCAGCAGGGCACGCCGTTCATCGGCGCGTCCGGGCAGTTCCTCAACGAATTGCTCGGCAAGATCGACCTGGATCGGACGCAGGTCTACATCACCAACGTGGTGAAGTGCCGCCCGCCCGGCAACCGCGACCCGCTGCCGGACGAGATGGCCGCCTGTCGCCCTTATCTCGACCGCCAGATCGCGCTCGTCGATCCGCGGATGATCGTCACCCTCGGGCGCTTCTCGATGTCGCGCTGGTTCCCGGGCGGGCGGATCTCCCAGATCCACGGCCAGCCGAAGACGGTCGATGGGCGGATCATCGTGCCGATGTACCACCCCGCCGCCGCGCTCCACCAGGGCGCGCTGAAGGCGACGATCGAGGCCGACTTCCTCAAGCTGCCGCGCTACCTCGCCAACATGCGCCAGTTGCTCGAAACCGAGCAGGCCGCCGAGAAGCCGAAGCTGGAGCAGTCGCGGCTGTTCTGAGGGGCGTGGGGTGGGGTGATCCCTCCCCTGAAGAGGGAGGGTGGGGCTTGGCGCTGCCGACGCGATAATGTTTGCGGAACGTGGTGCCTGCGTGAAGGTTGTTCGAGGTATGTCGAGGTGGTGGCGTTTGCCTACCGCTTCGATGTCTCCGTCCACCACTGGTGCAGCGGATCGCGCTTGCTCGGCGTGAAGCGGGCGCGATCGGCGATGTCGCGAAAAACGTGGGCGAGGGTTGCGGCTGATACGCCCTCTCTCATAGTCCACGCCTGGATTAATTGCAGTGTGTTCCGTATGCCACGACCGGCGGACCCGTATCCGGTGGGTTACTCCCCTCCTGCTGGTAGTCTTAGAGTGCGAAGGAGCGGTGTGGCCTAATGACAGAGCAGCTGGTCGACATGGTGGTGCGCGATGGCGGCCGACGGGTGGCCGTCCACCGCCTCGCCGATGGTGACACGGGGCAGACGGTGGTGTTGTGCCACCCCGCCCCTGGGGCGGGTACATTCGATCCGGTGCCGGAGCAGACGTGGGCGCGCGGGATGACCTTGCTCGCCGCCGACCGGCCGGGCTATGGCCAGTCTGATCCTGTCCCGACCGGCGAGTGGGCCAGCGTGGGCGCCGCTGCTGACGATGTGGCGGTGGTGCTTGAGCGCGCGGCGAGCGGGCCGGTCGGCGTGGTCGGCTGGTCGGCGGGCGGGCGGGTAGCGTTGGCGCTGGCGGCACGCCGTCCGGACCTCGTCGATCGCGTCGTCGTGCTCGGCACCCCCGCGCCGCACGAGCAGGTGCCGTGGCTCCCGCGCGAGCAGCAGGAGGCCCTGGCAGGACTCCGCGGTCTTGAGGCCGACGCGGTTCACGCGACGCTCAGTCGGCGGCTCGCGCCGCTGATCCCGCCCGACGCGAGTACGGCCGAGGCCCTCGGCTTGCTGGCGGTGAGCGCCGCCGATGGCCCGGCGCTCGCTCAGCCGGGCGCCCGCGACCGACTGAGCCGCATGCTGGCGGCCGCGTTCACCCAGGGTGCCGACGGCCTCGCCGGTGACATCGCCGGGTACTGCCTACAGCCGTGGGGGTTCGAGCCCGAAGCAGTGCGGGCCAAGACCCTGCTGCTGTACGGCTCCCGCGACCCAGTCGCCGGGACACGGCACGGGACCTGGTGGCAGAAGCACCTCCCGAATGCCCGCCTGGAGGTCGCCCCGGGTGCTGGGCACTTGCTCATCCTCCTGCGGTGGCAGCGCGCGCTCGCGCACCTCGCCCCAGGCACCAAGCGACAACAGTGATCGCGTCCGCGCGCGTTGCGTGCTGAAGCGTCTGGTATGGCGGGCAAGTCGGCCGACACCGGGATAATGCCAGGACGCCCCTCGCTCGACGGGAGGCGGGTATGCATCGGCCAGCGATGTGGCCGGGATGCAGCGTGTTGAAAAAAGGCGCGGCCTGACGGTAGGATCGCCTCCTTGCCATGCGTGAGGAGGGAGGCAGATGCTGGGGGAGAAGGCGCGGCACTTCGCGGAGCATCAGTCGCTCTCGTTGGAGGCGTTGGTGCCGCC
>CADCWN010000369.1 GCA_902806415.1 uncultured Thermomicrobiales bacterium
CGCCCGCTGGCGAGATCGCCGATCAGTTGCCGTCGACCCGTCATCCCTGTTGAGCGCTGTTCGTCAGACACATGATCCTCCTTCAGCCTAATACTTTCCCGATGCGCGAAACTCCCCACTGTCCCGGCATCGGCCCTATCCCACCCTTGTGAAGCACGTCCCCCGCTACGAGAGCAAACGACCTATCCACCCCTATCCCGATCGCCGCACGCGCCGATCGAAGCTACGCCCCCATTCGGGCCTCGCAATACCAGTCCCCGCACCCCTTAACACGGGTACAGGATGCTAGACCGCCCCCATCGTGCGGTCCGATTCCCCATCGGGCGATGGTCCCGCAAAAGTTGTGCCGCTGACGACATGGCGTTCCATCGCCCCGAATCATCGCCCCGTGGCCATAGCGAACGGGACAGGGTTATGCACGAGATTGCCACGCCACCACACCGCCTGGGCGAACCGTGACAGCCGATTCGCGCCGCGTCGGGGCTGGCGACGGCGATCCAGCTGACGCAGGAAGTGGGGGTAAAGCGACCAGTCCGGCTACATTTCTCACACCTGGTACACGCGCGAATTGGTGGCGGTTGCGGCACAATACTGGCGGGTCGTTGCCCCGGGCGACGGGCGGGTATTCAATCGCTCGCGCTGGACCGCCGGGAGCAGACCTAGTGGCGCACATGACGGACGTTGGTTGCCGGACACGAGCGTATGGGGGCACAAGATGACCGGGCGGTTGATCCTCACCGGGGGCGCGGTTGTCGCCCCGGACGCGGCGTACGAGGGGGGCAGCGTTGTGATCGAGGGGGGGCGGATCGTCGCCGTCACCGCGCGCGCCTACACCGGCCCGAGCTCGCCCCGTGAGACGATCATGGATGTCGGCGGGCGGTTCGTGCTGCCGGGCGTCGTCTGCCTGCACAACGATGCGATCGAGAAGGCGGTCCATCCGCGCCCCGGCGCGAACCTGCCCCTCCCACTCGCGCTCGCCACGCTCGACCGCCACCTCGCGGCGGCGGGGGTCACCACGCAATTCAACGCGATCAACTTCGAGGACATGCCGGACAAGGAGCGCACCCTTGCGTGGGGTGCGGCGCTGCACGACGCCCTCGCCGCCTTCGGGGCGAGCGGGGATGGCCTCGTGGAGCATCACACGCTCTTCCGCTGCGACGTGCGCATGGCGGCGTCGCTCGACGCGATCCTCGCGCGCGCGCCCGCCGCGACGGTGCCGCTCGTCTCGCTGAACGACCATGTGCCGGGCCAGGGCCAATTGCGCGACCGGGCGCGTATGGTCACGCAACTGGCCGGCGAACTCGGCTCTGTGGCAGCGGCGGAAACATGGATCGCGGAGCGCGAGGCATTCGCCCGCGCAACCGAGGAGCAGGTAGCCCGCAGCTACGACGCTCTCGGGCAGCTGGCGCGAGCGACCGCGACGGTCCTGATGTCGCACGACGACGACAGCGCGGAGAAGGTGGAGCTGATGTACCGCCTGGGATGCCGCGTGGCGGAGTTCCCCGTCACGCGGGAAGCGGCGCGGCGCGCGCGCGCGTTGGGGATGTAGATCGCGATGGGCGCGCCGAACCTCGTCCGGGGGGGATCGCTCTCCGGCAACATCAGCGCCCTTGAGCTCGCCTGTGACGGGCTGATCGATATCCTGATCGCGGACTACCACGCCCCGGCGATGATCGCCGCCGCGTGGGCGCTGGCCCGCGCGGGCGTGGCGGCGCTGCCCGCCGCGGTCGCGATGATCGCCACCACCCCGGCCGCTGCGGTCGGGCTCGCCGATCGGGGCGCGCTCGTGCCGGGACGCCGGGCGGACATGCTCGTCGTGCGCGAGTTGGGCGGTGTCCCAGTCGTGACGCACACGCTCGTCGCGGGGGAGGTGCGCTACGCGGCGGAGCGACGCGCGCGCCGGGAGGATGGGGATTCGGCCTCCGGTGCCCCGGCCCGGAAGCGACCGTCGCCATCGTCGGCGGATGGGTAAGGGCCGGGAGCGCGGTCGAGAGCGCCGGCCGCCGGAGGCTCCGGCGCGTCGCAACACCACCTCGCTGCCTCTCTTGCGGCATCCCGCGCCGCTGACGCCGCGCCTATTGCGGGTACGATGGCAACGCGCATACACCCTGTCCCGCGCTCCTTCGGTAGTGGGAGTCGGCCCCAGACACCGCCAGCCCACCCAAAGGGGTGTTTCGCGTCGCGACGTCCGCTGCCCCGCCCTACTCATGCAGAAGCCTTGGCGCACGGGAGGTTTGTGCTTGACATCGCACCACAGCGGCTGCTATTATTCTCGCCGCGAGAGGGTACACCTTCCCGTGGATAAGGGACGGGCAGCGATCGGGAGTAGTAAGTTCCAGTTTGCAGCGAGCCGGGTGATTGGTGCGAATCCGGCATGGTGGGAACCGAACTCGCCCGTGAGCCGCGACAGTGAACGCCCTGTGCGCTAGCTGTCGCCGGTCGACCACCGTTAGCGGGTCGCGAGCGGATCGGTCGCCAGGATGCGCGCAGCACGGGGCTATAGCTCAGCTGGGAGAGCGCAACACTGGCAGTGTTGAGGTCAGGGGTTCGAGCCCCCTTAGCTCCACCACACAACGCGCCTCGCGCGATCGATCAAAGCCGGGTGGTACCGCGAGCAGCGCCCTCGTCCCAGCAGTTGGGACGAGGGCGCTATCCATTTAACCGTCCGCGAGCGAGGCGACAATGATGGTAGGCGTGACCGCCGCAGACCGCCAGCACCACCCGCGCAGCGATGCAGGCGGGGTCGTCGCCCTTCGCCGCGCGAGATAACACCGCAGCCCCGATCATGGCGACAGAGACAGATGAAGCGATTAGTCCGCGAGGTACGACCACGAACGGCTGCGCCAATCGCGACGACCGCTGTTGAGAGCGACGGAGGGACCGACAATGGCCGATGAGACAACCGCGACCGCCGCGACCGCCCCATCCGCCGGGCGTGAACGTGAGCGCTACAGCCCCCAGGAGATCGAGCCGAAGTGGCAAGCGCGCTGGCAGGAGAGCGGGCTGTACCGCACCGACCTGGCGCTGTCCGATGGCAAGCCGAAGTTCTACAACCTGATGGAGTTCCCCTACCCCTCGGCGGAAGGCTTGCACGTTGGCCACACCTTCACCTTCGGGGGGGCCGACACCAACGGGCGCTTCCAGCGGATGCGCGGCAATACCGTCTTCGAGCCGATGGGCTTCGACGCCTTCGGTATCCACTCCGAGAACTATGCGCTGAAGCAGAATATCAACCCGATGCAACTGACCGCGCGCACCACCCGCCGCTATCGCTACGAGCAACTGGGGCGAATCGGCGCGATGTTCGATTGGGATCACACGGTCGACACGAGCCAGCCGGGATATTACAAGTGGACCCAGTGGATCTTCCTGCAACTGTTCAAGGCGGGGTTGGCGATCCGCAAAGAAGCGCCAGTGAACTGGTGCCCCTCCTGCCTGACGGTGCTGGCGAACGAGCAGGTGATCGACGGCCATTGCGAGCGCTGCGGCACCGCCGTCGTGCAACGCGAACTGACGCAGTGGTTCTTCTCGATCACCAAGTACGCCGATCGCCTGCTGGACAACTTGCAACGGTTGGACTGGCCCGATGAGAGCAAGACCCGACAGGCCAACTGGATCGGGCGCAGCGAAGGAGCGGAACTAGTCTTCGCCGTTGCCGAAGCCGGGGATAACGCGGAACGCGGAACGCGGAGCGCGGAATTAATTTCGCCGGAGGGCGCAGACGCGGGGACGACCGCCGACGCAAATTCCCCGTTCCGCGTTCCGCGTTCCGCGTTGTCAGCCATCCCGGTCTTCACCACTCGCCCGGATACGGTCTTCGGGGCGACCTATGTCGTGCTGGCCCCGGAGCACAAGCTCGTCCCACAGATCACGACCGCAGAGCGGCGCGCGGAGGTCGAGGCGTACGTCGAGGGGGCGCGGGCGGCGACCGAGATCGAGCGGACCGATGCCGGGCGCGAGAAGACCGGCGCGTTCACCGGGGCCTACGCGATCAACCCGGCGACCGGCGCGCGGGTACCGATCTGGGTCGCCGACTATGTCCTGGTGCAGTACGGCACCGGGGCGATCATGGCGGTGCCGGGCCACGACGAGCGCGACTACGCGTTCGCCCGCAAGTTCGACTTGCCGATCGTGGAGGTCGTGGCGAGCGAGGCCGGGATCGCCGAGGTCGCCTACACCGGCCCCGGCCCGCTGAAGAACTCGGGGCGGTTCGACGGCCTGTCGAGCGACGCGGCGAAGGGCGCGATCACCGCCTGGCTGGCTGAGCGCGGGACCGGCGAGCCGCGCGTCACCTACCGGCTGCGCGACTGGCTGATCTCCCGCCAGCGCTACTGGGGGCCGCCGATCCCGATCATCCACTGCCCGGAGCACGGGAGTGTGCCGGTGCCGGAGGCGGATCTGCCGGTCCTGCTGCCGGAGGTCGAGAACTTCCGCCCGACCGGCACCAGCAAATCGCCGCTGGCCTCGGTCGAGTCGTTCGTCAAGACGACCTGCCCGGTCTGCGGCGGCCCGGCCGAGCGCGAGACCGACGTCTCCGACGTCTTCCTGGACTCGGCCTGGTACTTCCTGCGCTACTCGTCCACCGAGTGGGACGACCGCCCGTTCGACCAGGGGCGCATCAGGGACTGGCTGCCGGTGGACATGTACTTCGGCGGCAAAGAGCACGTCATCATGCACCACCTCTACGCGCGGTTCATCACGATGGTGCTGCACGACCTGGGGCATCTGCCGTTCGAGGAGCCGTTCAAGAAGCTGCGCCTGCACGGTTTCGTGACGAAAGACGGCGCGAAGATGAGCAAGTCGCGCGGCAACGTCGTCAACCCCGACGACTACATCGGGCGGGTCGGCTCCGACGCTTTCCGGGCCTACTTGCTGTTCATGGGGCCGTTCGACCAGGACAACGACTTCAGCGATAAGAACCTGGTCGGCGTGACCCGCTTCCTGGACCGTGTCTGGCGGCTGGCGGTCGATCCCGCGCCCACCCCCGGCACGGGCGTGGAGATGCGCCCGCTGCATCGTTACGTCAAGCGCGTGACCGACGAACTGGAGCGCTACCAGTTTCATACCGCGATCGCCGCGCTGATGGAATACTCGAACTGGATCGGCGCGAATCGCGAGGTGTTCACCGCCGCGCAGCGCGCCGAGGCGGTCCGCACGCTGACCCTGCTGCTGGCCCCGATCACGCCATTCCTGGCCGAAGAGTTGTGGGAGCGGCAGGGGGGCGGCTACAGCGTCCACCAGCAAGCGTGGCCGACCTTCGACCCGGCGCAGATCGCCGAGGAGACGGTGACGTTGGTCGTGCAGATCAACGGCAAGATGCGCGACCGGATCGAGGCCCCCGCCGGCCTGGATGAGGCCGACGCGCGCGAACTGGCCGGGGCGAGCGCCAAGGTCGCCCCGCTGATCGACGGCAAGACGCCGAAGAAGATCATCTACGTGCCGGGCAAGCTGCTGAACATCGTGGTGTAGCGGGGGCAGAGGAACGAGAACAGGAGCCGCGGAGACACGGAGGGGGCGGGGAGAATCGGGTATTGGAGGAAGGGCACTGCAGCATCCTTTGCGTCATTGCTCTCCCCGTCCCCTCCGTGTCTCCACGGCTCCTGTTCCGTCCTCCAAAGGCGAAAAGGCAGAAAGGTGAGCCGGGTCTGGGGGGACCCGGCTCGGGAAGGGTGGAAGGAGGGAGGGATGGAGGAAGTGTGTTAGACTGTCCTGCTCTGTTTCCTAGTATGGGGCAGCGCCGCCGCCCTGACTATCACCCGCTGTAGGCAATCGCCTCTAAACGAATGTACCTCGGGGGTAGGACCGCACTCGCGATACCCTCCTCTCCAAGACACACGCCTCAGTACTCGACCGTGTCCAGATCGTTCGCGACCTCGACCGCGCGCCCGTAAGATCGCGCGGCTTCGGCGGCGAGGGCGGCGGGATCGGCGAACGGGCGGGACCGGAAATGGGTCAGCAAGAGGCGACGGGCGGCGGCGCGGTGTGCGGCGCTCCCGGCATCGGCGGCGGTCGAATGACCGAAGCGATGGGCAGCGTCGGCGTCGCTGTCGAGGCTGTATACCTCGTGGACGAGGAGATCGACACCGGCCGCCCATTTGGCAATGTTCGGGCAGGGCATAGTGTCGGCGGTGAAGGCGACGCTCTTCCCCGCGCACTCGACCTTCACCCCCACACACTCGATCCCGTGCTCGACCGCGAACGGGGTGACGGTCGCGTCGCCGATCGCGATCGCTCGCTCCGGGGCCAACGCTTGCCAGCGGAGGCGCGGACCGAGCCAATCCTCGACGCCGGGGATCGTCAGGGTCAGGAGCTCGTGCAAGGCTCCGAGCGTCGCGGGCGCGGCGTGGATGGTAATCGCCGCGCCGGGGATCGGCACCAGCGCGACCAGCAGCGGGGCCAGGCCGCCGACATGATCGAAGTGACGGTGGCTGATCAGGAGATGGCGCACCCGCGCCAGGGCGATCCCGGCGCGTTGGAGTTGCCGCAGCAGGACCGTGCCGCTGCTGGCGTCGACCAGCAGCAGATCGTCACCGCCGATCGGCAACGCCAGGCTCGTCTGCGCGCGCTCCTCGTTGAGCGGATCGCCGGTCCCCAGGAAGGTGAGCCATGCCATACCGCCCCTCTCCGCCGCCTACGCGCGCGATTCGGTGGCCCCGTCCGCGCCGTCACCAGCTAAACGGCGCAAGGCCGGGAGGTCCCAGCGTTGGGCCGCGTCGATCTCTTCCGCCGTCAGATCGTAACCTTCCAGCACGACGTAGCCGTTCGTCTCCATAATCTGCCGGAACTCCGGCTCGCGCTCGGCGCGCGCCAAGATTTCCTTCACCGCCTCACGGCTCATATCTACCCTCCTACCCTCGGTGCATCATCCCGCAACACCCGGACGCCATAGTATACGGCAGCCGTTGGGCAGCGAATTTCGCCCGCGTGACGAAACGCTCAATTCCCGAGCGCAGAGCCGAAGAGCAGCAGGCAACAGCAGATCAGGACGACCGAGGCGACCGCGATGGCGACGATCAGCGCGATGCGGCGCGTATTCGGATCCATACCGGCCAGGAGACCGCCACCGACGGTACCAGCATCCGCTACCGGGGCGAATGAGCCACCGGGCGTGCCGCCCTGCGGCGTATAGCCACCCGCCGGCACGGTCGGTTCGCCGGGTCGCGGGACCGTGGGATAACCCGGTTGGGGCGCATACCCACCGGTGCCCGGTGAAAGGTCGCCGGGTTGCGGCGTGCCACCGGGCTGCGGCGTGCCCGAGTTGATCCCCGGCAGCGGCGAATGGCCGACGATCGTCGCGGCCACCGGGCCGGACTCGGCGAGCCCGGTGCGCGCCAGCGCCTCGTTCACCGCCGCCATCAATTCGCGCCCGGAGCCGTAGCGCTCGTTCGGATCTTTGCTCAACGCGCGCTGGAGGATCGGGCCGAACGCTTGCGCCGTCGCGGGGCGCAGGGTCGCCAGCGGCACCGGCTCTTGCAGGTGCTTCATCAGCACCTCGACGGTGCTATTGCCCGTATAAGGGACGCGCCCGGTCAGCATCTGGTAGACCATCACCCCGAGCGCGTAGAGGTCGGAGCGCGGCTCGGCGCGGCCTTGCGCCTGCTCCGGGGCCATATACTCCGGCGTGCCGACGCCGAGACCGGTCTGGGTGAGGTTGTCGCTCCCTTCCAACGCCTTGGCGATCCCGAAGTCGCCGAGGTAGGCGCGATCGTGCTCGTCGATCAGGATGTTGGCCGGCTTCACATCGCGGTGGACGATCCCCTTGCGATGGGCGAAGTCGAGCGCGTCGGCAACCTCGGTGAGGTAGCGCGCCATTTGCGCCAGCGTGACCGTCCCCTGCGCCAGCCGATCTTTCAGCGTCCCATTCTTGATATAGGGCATGACGAGGTAGGGGACGCCGTCCTGTTCGCCGTAGTCGTAGACCTGGAGGATATGCGGGTGGGTGAGGGAGGCGGCGCTCGACGCCTCACGCTCGAAGCGCTTGAGGAAGTCGGCCTCGGTCACCAGATTGGCCGGCAAGACTTTGACCGCCGCCTCGCGACCGAGGCGGAGATGCTGGGCGCGATAGACCTCGCCCATCCCGCCCTTACCGATCCGCTCTTCGAGTCGGTAGGCCCCGAGAATCCTGCCCTCCGGTGCCGACATCCGCGCCGCTCCTCTCCGCATCGCCCCGCTCGTGTCGCCCCATCGCGCCACGGTAGTATACGTTGCAGCGGCGCGCGTCGATACTTTCGCCGCCCGGCACGACACAAGGGGAGGGGCGGTCCCGGTTGGGACCGCCCCTCCTGCCCCCTCGCAAAGCTCGTCGCTCAGGGGTTGGCGTAGATATTCATCGAGCCGATCATCTCGCTGAAGAACTCGTCGAGGTTGCTGTCATAATCGGCGTCGAGCGAGTTGAGGCGGAAGCGCCAGGGCACATTCTGGTTCAACCCCAGGCCGATGTACGCGTAGCAGAGCTCCGAGCCGCCATTGAAGTTCGTCCCGAGCGAGGCAAAAGTGATCCCGGAGAACTGATTGTTGCGCGTGATGTTGATCCCCGCCTCGGGGTGCGAACCCTTGATATCATTCTGGTAATACTGGTCGCGCAGCACATCGATGTTGCCACCCGGCGTGCGTTCGCCGGTCGTGGCGATCAGCACCCAGAGTTCGTCGTCGTAGGGCTTGTCCACGCCCGGCCCATAGAAATAGATCCGGCCCTCGCTCGCGCGTGACTCATCGACCGTCCAGCCCGGCGGGTAGTAGAGCGCGAACGGCACCTTCGCATTGCCTCGGTAGGTCTGCCAGCCCGCCGGCGCTTGGCCGGTCGGTTGCCGATTCACCGGTGCGGCGCTCGGCGCCGCCGAGGGGGTGGGACTGGGACGCGGGGTCGGGCTACTCGACGGCGCGGCGCTCGATCGCGCGGTTGGGGCGGCGGAAGGGGCGACCGAGGGCGCGCTGCTCGGGAAGAGCGGGATCCCCGACGCCGACGGTGCGGCGCTGGGGGACGCCGATGGCGATGGGCTCGGGCTGGCGGATGGCGCGACACTCGGCGCGGCTGATGGTGCCACCGAAGCGACCGCCGATGGCGCGGCGCTGGGAGACGCCGATGGGGCGACCGAAGGGGCGACCGACGAGGCGGGCCGCGTCGCGGTCGGCGCGTTGGCGGTCTGTGTCGCGACGATGTTGACCGCCGCCACCGCCGAGGCGGTCGAGCTGACGCCAGCTTGGGCAGTTGGCGTGCCCTCACCGCCGCCGCGCGTGGCCAGGAAGGCGACACCGCTGACACAGAGCAGCAGCAGCACCGCCAGCGCGCCGAGCCCGCCAAGGAGCAGACCGCGATTGTTCGCGCGACGCGGTGGCGGGGGGTTCCCGCCCGGCGGGCCGCTATAGACCGGTGGCCCGCCGGGCGGCGGGGCGCCGAAACCGCCAGCGGGGGGGGTGCCGAATGAACCGGCCATCGGCCCCTGACTTGGGTTGAAAGGCGGCGGGGTGCCACCGGCGATCGTTGGCCGCTGGCCCGTATCACTCAGCGGCGGCGGTGTGCCGCCCGCGGGATTCTGCCACGCCGGGACGCCACCGTAGACCGTCGCCGCCCCGGTATTGTGCGGCGGCGTGCCGCCGGGCGACGTCTGCCCGCTCGGGTAGGCTGTCGGGGTGCCGATGATGGTGGCCGCCGCTTCGGCCCCGGTCGCCGGGGCGCTGCTCAGGGCCTCGCGCAGATCCTCGACGAGCGCGCGGCCGCTGGCGTAACGGTCGTTCGGGTTCTTGGCGAGCGCCTTGGTGACCACCTGCTCGACGCGCGGCGGCAGGGACGGCGCGAGGCTGCGGAGGGGCAGCAGCGGCAGGGGGTCTTGCAGGTGCTTCATCAGCACCTCCACCGTGCTATTACCGCTGTAAGGGACGCGCCCGGTCAGCAATTGGTAGAGGACCACCCCGAGTGCGTAGAGATCCGAGCGTTGATCGGCGCGGCCTTGCGCCTGCTCCGGGGCCATATACTCCGGCGTACCCACACCGACGCCGGTGCGGGTCAAGCCCTCGGCCCCTTCCAGCGCCTTGGCGATCCCGAAGTCCGCGAGGTAGAGCCGCCCGCGCCCGTCGAGGAGCAGGTTCGCCGGCTTGACATCGCGGTGGACCAGCCCTTGCTCGTGGGCGTAGTCCAGCGCATCGGCGGTCTGCTTCATGTAATCAAGCGCCTCTTCGCGCGGCACCGGGCCGCGCGCCATCCGCTCCTTGAGGGTGCCGCCCTTGACATACGGCATCACCAGGTAGGGCGTGCCGTTCGACTCGCCGTATTCATAGACGGCCAGGATATTCGGGTGGTCCAGGCGCGACGCGGAGGAGGCCTCGCGCTCGAAGCGCTTGAGGAAATCCTCCTCCGCCGCCAGGTGGGCGGGCAGCACCTTGACCGCCCGCTCACTCCCCAGGCGCGTGTGACGCCCGCGCCAGACCTCGCCCATCCCGCCGCGCCCGATCCGCTCCTCGAGCCGATAGGACCCGAGGATTTTCTCCCCGCCCGACTCTGCCATCCCCTGTCTCCTCCGTATCGCCCTCACACGCGCTCGCGCGGTGTGCTTGCTGCTTACACTGTCGCGGCCATCCGGGTGCCGCAACCCTGCAACGAAAGGTCTATCACCGGATAGTACGTCGGTGCGCCCCCCGCTGTTTCGCTTCCCGCGCCGTCTCGCGCTCCGCTTGCCGTATACGCTCGCCAGTCGCGCCTATCTGCGGCAAGCGACCCACCATCGCGACCCGAGCGTTATCGGCGCCCTTACCGTCCCTCAGCGTCCGGCCTCGTCATACAGATTCCACGAGGCTAACATCGGCCCGAAGCTCCCCGCCAGCGCGACATCATAGCTGGCATAGGGCGCGTTGAGCTCGAAGATCCACGGCACCTGTTGACGCAGGCCGATCCCGGTGTGGCTATAGGCGAGGCCGGCGGGCAAGTCGCACGTCGCGCCCACAGTCACGAAGTCGACCCCCGCGTAGCGTTCCTGGCCCGTCGCCTCGATGGCGAACCGCGTGCAACTCGTGGTGCGCGATCGAAACCAGCGGTCGCGCAGCACATCGAGGTTCGGGTTCGCTTCGGGTAGGCCCGTCGTGGCAAGGACCAGGAATGTTGTCCGGCTGGGGACCGGCGCGTAAAAATAGACCAGCCCCTGAGTGAACTGCTCCTCGACAATCCAGTCGGATGGATAGGCCATCGCGAACGGTAGCTTCCCGCGATAGATTTGCCAGCCCGGCGGCACCGCGCCGAGCGGGGCGGGCGGTGAGGCGGTCGCGGGACGCCGCGTGGCGGTTGCCACCGCCGACCGCACTGTCGTCGCGCTGGGCGTGGCCGCCGCGGGGGTCCTGCTGGCAACCACCGTCGCGGTTGGCGGTGTGGGCGGCAACGTCGCCGGGGGCGTCGGCGCGCGATTGCTGGCGATAGTGGGAATGGTGACGGTCGGGGTGGCCGTCCCACCCGTGCTGCACGCCGTGAGGATCAGCGCCAGGACAAACCACACCGGGAGCAGCCACGTCGCCAACTCGACCGTGCCGAAATCAGGATCGCCTCCATCTGCCGATGCTGGTGCGCATGAGGATCTGTAGATCAGTCGAAAGTCGGTCGATTATGCGTATAGGGAACGCATTTCTGCTTCGCACGAGCCACGCTGGTTATCCTAAATATCATGACGGAAGTGTACCGTACCGCCGAAGACCGACGCAACGAAAACCGCGCCGTTGTCTGCCTCGCCGCTCGAGCAAATAGAATACGCCCATCCTGAGCGCGCACAAGGCTGGCAGATCTCTTTCTGGTAGCGTTCGGCATATATCAGGAGAGTACCTGGCAACGATTACTGACCATCGAGTGCCACGACCAACATTGCGGTATTTGCTCAGTTCAATCGGCGCTATACGGAAATCGCGCGGCGTGGCTCAAGCGCCCTCGCTGACCGGGCCGAGGATCGTGAGGTGGCCGGGCGAGAGGGTGAAGCGGGCCGGGGTCGTGCCGACGATCTCGCCGTCGAGTTCGAGCGGCAGGGGTGGAGTGGCGTCCACCGTGATCGTCCCCCCACGGGCCAGATGGACCGCCGCGTGTCGCAGGTGGCCCCCGCGATAGACGCGCGGCAGGAGTTCGCCCACGAGCGTACGGCGGTCGGTCGCGCCGAGGATGACGAGGTCGAGCAGCCCGTCATCGGGCCGGGACTTCGGGGCGATGTCCATCCCGCCGCCGAAGAACCGACCGTTGCCGATCGCCAGCAGGCCGCAGAGGGCGTCGTAGACGACCCGATCATCGACGCTGATCCGCGTCGTGGCCGGGCAATAGGCGGCGATCGCTCGCAAAGCACCATAGAGGTATGCCCCTCGACCCAGCCGCCGATCGACCCGCGCGATCTGCCGGCTGGCGATCGGCCCGAGGCCGCAGTCGGCGACGTTGATGAAGGCACGCTCCTCTTCCCGCCCGGCAGGGTCGCGGAAGTGGGCGAGGCCGCGATCGAACGCGCGGGGCCGCCCGCGTCGCAGTGTGTCGAGCGCATCGGGGAGGGAGCGGATACCGAGGCCGCGCGCGAAATCGACCCCCGTCCCGAGCGGCAAGACGGCGAATGTCGGCGAGCGCCTCCCCGCACCGCCCGCCGCCATCAGGCCATTAACGGCCTCGTTCAGGGTGCCGTCGCCGCCCGCGACGACGATCAGGTCGGCACCGTCGTCGCGGGCTTGCCGCGCCAGCGCGCCCGCGTCGCCCGGCCCGCAGGTGACCGCCTGGATGAACTGGATGCCGAGCGCACGGAGTTGCGCGGCGATCGTCGGCCACGCGCGCTCCGCCCGCCCCTTGCCCGCGGCGGGATTGAGGATGACCCAGGTGCGGCCCGCGCCGCCCGCTCCCGTTGTCACCACCCCACGCTCACCAGCCGAATTGGCGCGTCAGCAGCGCCTCGTCGAGGTGGAGGATGATCGGCGAGCCGTGGGGGCAGGTGGCCGGGGTGCCGGTCTCGGCCAGGTCGGTCAGCAGGGCGCGGGCCTGCGCGGTCGTCAGCGGGCGACCCTTGCGGAGCGCGGCGCGACAGGAGAGGTTGACCATCAGTCGCTCGCGCCAATCGGCGTCGTCCTCGACCAGCTCGTCGATCAGCCAGGGGAGGGCGTCGGTCAGATCCTCGTGCTCGCCGAGGGCGGGGATGGCGCGGACGAGGAACGAGCGCCCGCCGAAACTCTCGCAGGCGATCCCCAATTCCGCCAATTCGGGCAGCCGGTCGTCGAGCAACGCCGCCTGGAGCGGGCCGAGTTCGAGGACCAGCGGCTCGATCGGCTCCTGCGCCCGTTCCTCCCCGCTCTCGCGCAAGCCGCGCAGCAGCCGCTCGTAGATGATCCGCTCGTGCGCGCGGTGTTGATCGACCAGGTAGAGGCCATCCGGCCCTTCCGCCAGCAGAAGGGCATCGCGCAACTGTCCGAGCAGGCGCAACGGCGGCAGATTGGTGCCGCTGATCGTCGGCGTGTTCGGCTCGCCTGATCCTTCGGCGGCATCCCAGGGCGCGCGATCCTCGGCAACCCCGCCAGCACCGGGCAGGCCGCGCAGGGCGGCGAGTTGGAAACCCGCGCTCTGTCGCGCCCCCTGATGGCGCGCGAGGATCGCGCGCACCGCCTCACCGAGCGCGGCGGCGACCTCCGACTCGGGGAGCAACTGCACCTCGGCCTTGGCCGGGTGGACATTCACATCGACCTGCTCGGGCGGGATCTCGATGAAGATCGCCGCCAGCGGATGCCGCCCGCGCGGGAAGAACGGGCGATAGGCCGTCTCCAGCACCTCGCCCAGGTTGCGCGGGGTCGCCCAACGCCCGTTGACGAAGAAGCCGATCTGCCGCCGGTTCGGGCGATTGAGTTGCGGCCCGCTGATCACCCCGCTAATCCGCGCCTCGCCGACCGCGATCTCGGGCAGCGACGTCAGGGTCAGCGCGATCTGCCGCCCGTAGATCTCGGTCAGCGTCCCGCCCAGATCGTCGTCCCCGGCGGAGGCGAACGACTGGTGGCCGTCGAGGACGAGGCGGAAGCGAATATCCGGGCGGGCGAGGGCATAGCGGCGGACGAGGGTGTTGACCTGGGCCGACTCGGTCCGCGCCGGGCGCATGAACTTCAGCCGCGCCGGGACATCGGCGAAGAGCGAGCGCACCGTAACGGTCGTGCCACGGGCGCGGGCGCGGGCGAACGACTCCACGATCTGCCCGTTGCTGACCAGTACCCCCGCGCCCTCGCCGCCGTCATCGGTCGCGGAGATCAGCAGCGTCTCGCCCATCGCACCGATCGACGCCAGCGCCTCGCCCCGGAAGCCGAGGCTGCCGATCCGCCAGAGATCGTCGGCGTCGCGCAGCTTGCTCGTCGCGTGGCGCGCGAAGGCCAGCGGCAACTCGTCGGCGGGGATCCCCGCGCCGTCGTCGCTGACCCGGATCGAGCGCGTGCCGCCCCCGCGCAGCTCGACCGTGATCTGTCGCGCCCCGGCGTCGATCGCGTTCTCGATCAACTCCTTCACCACCGAGGCGGGGCGCTCGATCGTCTCCCCCGCCGCGATCCGCTCGATGATCCGGCGCTCTAGTTGCAGGATCGGTCGGCGGTCGGTCGCGACAATCATCGTCTCGCCCTCGCGTGGTGTTTGCGGCGAAGTCCCGTGGCTCATCCCTCGCGATACTCCGCACGCTCTTCCGCGACGACGCGCGGTCGCTGCGGGACCGGTGGGTTGGCGTCGAGTCGCTGGCGGAGCTTCTCTTGCAGGCGGGTGATCTTCGCCCCTTTCCCCCTGGACGGCGGCGCGAGGTCGTCGCGCAGGCGCTGGGCGAGCGAGGTGTAGCGCTCGGCGACCCGGTCGCTCTTCAGCGCGATCGCCAGCGCCCGCCATGAGCCGACCAGGACGACCAATTCTTTCGCGCGGGTGACACCGGTGTAGAGCAGATTGCGCTGGAGCATCATGTAGTGCGCGGTGTGCAGCGGGATGATCACCGCGCGATACTCGCTCCCCTGGCTCTTGTGGACCGTCACCGCGTAGGCGATCATCAGGTCGTCGAGATCGCTGAAGGCCCAGGTGACGCGGCGCTCGTCATCGAGCCGGATCGTCGCCTCCTGCTCGATCGGGTCGATCCGCTCGATCCAACCGCCATCGCCGTTAAAAACCTGGCGTTCGTAGTCGTTGTGGATACAGATGATCCGGTCGCCCTCGCGGTAGAGGCGCGAGCCGAACTGCTTCTCGGCCTTGCCCGGCCCCGGCGGATTCAGCGCTTCCTGGAGTCGCGCGTTCAGTGCCGAGACGCCGATCGCCCCGCCGTGCATCGGCGGCAAGACCTGGATATCGCGGCGCGGATCGAGGCCGTAACGGCGCGGCAGGCGGTCGCGCGCCAGCGCGACGACCGTCTCGGCCACCTTTTCGGGATCGTCCTCCGGCAAGAAGAAGAAATCCTGGAGGCCACGCGTGATCGGCGTCTCACCCTTGTTGATCCGGTGCGCGTTGGCGACGATCCCGCTGTCCTGCGCCTGCCGGAAGATCTGGTCGAGGGCTGTCACCGGCACCTGCCCGGAGGCGATGATGTCGCGCAGGACATTGCCCGCCCCGACCGAGGGCAACTGATCGACATCGCCGACGAACAGGAGGTGCATGTCGGTCGGCACCGCCTTCAGCAGCGTGTTCGCCAGCAGCGTGTCGAGCATCGACGCCTCATCGACGATCAGCAGATCGCCGTCGAGCGGGTTGTCGGCGTTCCTGCCCGCCTCGCCGCCGGGTCGGACGCCGAGGAGGCGGTGGAGGGTCTGCGCCGACTCGCCGGTCAGTTCCGCGAGGCGTTTGGCGGCGCGACCGGTCGGCGCGGCCAGGGTCGGCTTGCCTTTCTTCGCCTGCAAGATCGCCACGATCGCCTGGGTCGTCGCCGTCTTGCCGACGCCGGGGCCGCCGGTGAGGACGCTGACCTTGTTCGTCAGCGCCATCCGCACGGCGGCGCGCTGTGCCTCGGTGAGGACGAAGCCGCGCCGCGCCTGATGCCAGGCGAAGGCGCGCTCGAAATCGACCTCCTGGAAGCGCGCGAGGCGGTCGGCGGGCGAGCGCAGGAGCTGGCCGAGCCGCCGCACGATCCCGCCCTCGGCGTGGTAATACGGCGTCAGGTAGATCACATCGCGGTCGTCCACGCGCTCGCGGCGGGCACTGTCGGTCGTCAGCAGGCGCTCGACGGCGTCGCGCACCTTCCCCTCCTCGACCGCCAGCGTCTCGACACTCTTGACCACCAGTTCGTCTTCCGGCAGGTAAACGTGGCCGTTGTCGGACGCCTCCCAGAGGAGGTGGAGGGCCGCGCCGCCGATCCGCTCCGGGGCGTCGGGCGGGATGCCTAACTGCATCGCGATCTTGTCGGCGGTCTTGAAGCCGATCCCGTGGACCTCGCGCGCCAGCCGGTACGGGTCGTTCTTGACGATCCCGACCGCCGCGTCGCGGTAGCGCTTGTAGATTCGCACGGCGAGGCCGGTCGAGACGCCATTATCGGCGAGGAAGACCATCACCTCTTTAATGGCCTTCTGCTCGTGCCAGGCGTCGCGGATCTTGCCGGTGCGGTGCGGTCCGAGGCCGGGGACCTCGACCAGGCGGGCGGGCGCGTCGTCGATCACCGCCAGAGTCTCCGCGCCGAAATGCTCGACGATCCGCTCAGCCATTTTGGGGCCGATCCCCTTGATCAGCCCCGAGCCCAAATATTTGCGGATCCCGTCCACCGTGGCGGGGAGGACGACCCGGCACCCCTCGGCGACGAACTGCCGACCGTGCGTTGGGTGACTGTCCCAGCGCCCAGTCAGCGTGACACTCTCCCCCGCATTGACCGACGGCAAATTGCCGACGACCGCGACGAGGTAACTCTTGCCGCTCGGCTGGACCTTGGCGACGGTGTAACCGTTCTCCGGGTTGACGTACGTCAGCCGCTCGACAACCCCATCGAGGGTCGCCAGGACGCGCCCGCCGCCCTCTTCGGTTACCTTCGCCACTCCCGCCGCCACGCTGCCCCCGGTCTCGCTTACCGAATCTGCCGCGGGGAAGAGTATAGCAGATCGAGCAATTCGAGAAGAACATATGTTCTTTTGTCCGTGCCTACCCTTCGCCCCGCAGTCGGCGCAACTCCGCTTCGAGTTCGCGCAGCCGTTCCTCCGCCTCGTCCGCGCGCCGCTCGGCGGCGGTGAGCGCGACGGTGAGCGCGCGGTAGTCGCCCAGCGGCTGATCGGCCTCGTCGTAGCAGACGATCTCGTTGTCGGCGACGCCGATCCATAGGCGCAGCGGATCGAGCCAGAGGCGACCGCGCTCGTCCGCGGCGAGAGGCTGGTAGCCGTGCGGGCCTTGCCGATAGCCGAGAACCAGTAGGCGCGGTTGGCCCCCGTAGGTCAGGGGGTCGATGATGACGTAGAGCGGCACGCGCGCGAGGTTGTATTCCTCCAGCTTGGCTGAGCGATCGAGCGCAGCGGTCTCCGGCGAGGTGACCTCGACGATCAGCGTCGGGCGCACCCCCTCGGCGGCGACGTTGAAGGTGCTCCAATTCTTCCGCTCGCGGATGCCGAAGATGACCGCGAGGTCCGGCCCGTGCGCCTTGAGGCCGGGAACATCCCAGGCGACGCGGACATCGTGGAGGACCACGGCGGTCGAGTCGTCGGCCAGCCGCGCGCCGAAGACGTCGTAGAGGTAGAGGTTGCGCCGCTCGTGCGCCTCGCTATGCACGATGAAATCGCTCTCCTCCGGGTGCAGCACATCCTCCAGGGTGAGCGGAACTTGGTCAAATTCAGGGCTATCCTCGGGCTCCGAGCGGCGCACGTAGCGCCAGCCGTAGAGGAACGGATCGTCGGGCGGCGGCTGGATCGGGGCGATCGTCGTCGGGGCGGTCATCGCTTGCCTCGCTCTCGCTGGCGGTGGAGGGGAAAGGCGCATTCGGATAGAAAATAGTCTAACATAGCCATAGCGCAATACAGCCCGGTGAAGCACAGAAAACAGTTGGCCGCATTCGACACGAAGAGGGGGGCGAGTCGATATCGACTCGCCCCCTTGGGATTCGCTTGCTCTCGCACGGGATTACACCGGACGCGTCGGCGCTACACGTCGCCTTTGCGCTTGATCTGGATCAGCGGCCCGCTCGCGCGCCGCCCGCCAGTCAGCGCCGCCTCTACACTGAGACGACCCGCGACGGCCTGCGCGCAGGCGCGGAACGCCTGCGCCTGCGGCGAGTGGGCATCGGACATCACGATCGGCTGGCCGGCGTCGCCGCCCTCGCGGATGGCGCGCGCGAGCGGGATCTGCCCGAGGAGCGGCACGCCGTAGCGCTCCGACGCCCACGCGCCGCCGCCCTCGCCGAAGACGGCGGTCTGCTCGCCGCAGCCGGGGCAGACGAAGTAGCTCATATTCTCCACGATCCCGAGGATCGGCACCTGGACTTCCTTGAACATTTGGAGACCCTTGACGGCATCGGCCAGCGCCACATCTTGCGGCGTGGTGACGACGACCGCCCCCGAGAGGGGCAGGCGCTGCGTCAACGTCAGGTGGATGTCGCCGGTGCCGGGCGGCATGTCGATCAGCAGGTAGTCGAGTTCGCCCCAATCGACATCATTGATGAACTGGTTGATCAGCTGCGAGGCCATCGGCCCGCGCCAGATCACCGGCTTCTCCGGGTCCACCAGGAAGCCGATGCTCATCACCTTGATCCCGTGCGCCTCCAGCGGGATGAGTTGCTGCGTCCCCTTCTCGCCGGGGATCGGCGAGGGGACCGAGCGGACGCGCGGCTGCCGCCCCTGTAAGTCGAGCATCAGCGGCATACTCGGCCCGTAAACATCGGCGTCGAGCAGACCGACCTTCGCGCCGTCGAGCGCGAGGGCCACCGCGAGGTTCGCGGTGACGGTCGATTTGCCGACACCGCCCTTGCCCGAGGCGACAGCGATCGTGTTCTTCACGCCGGTCAGTCCGGGGCGACCGTGCGTGTTCGCCGCGCGCACCCGCGAGGTCAGGTGGATATCGACCCGCTCAACCTCCGGCGCAGCGGCCATGATCGTCGCGCGTACATCGTCCTGAATCTGCTCCTTCAGCGGGCAGGCCGGGGTGGTCAGTTCCACGCCGATCCGCACGACCTGTCCCGTGACGGTCAACTCCTTGATCATCCCGAGCTCGACCATCGTCCGCCCGATCTCGGGATCCTTGATCGTGGCGACCGCGCGCCGCACCGCCTCTTCGAGCGGCGACGCGGGCGGGCCTTCCATCCCGATCGTGCGGCCACCCTCGGCGTCGCCATTCGCCTGCGGCACCGGGCGGGGCGTGGGCGTGCTGCCCCCATCGGCCATCGGCAACGCGCGCGGGCGACTCGGCGCGCCGCCCGGCACCTGCACCGGGCGCGCGCCAGCGGCGGCGGGGCCGGGCATGATCGGCAACGCTCGCCGCCCGCCTGTCGGCGCATCCGGCGGCGCGGCGCTCGCGCGCGGCACCTCCGGCGCTGGCTTCACTTGGCCCTTATCCGGCGACGGACGCCGACGTCCGAAAAATGGCATCACCCTCTCCAAATTACGCGTGCCGAGTGACGAATGACGAATCGGTACGGCGAGGACCATCCGCAGCAGTGCTCCTCCGACCGCTCCTCATTCATCACTCGTCATTATCCGCCGATCTGGGACATGCCGCGCCCGGCGGGGAGGACGCCGTCCTTGAGGCCGTGGCCCCAGGGCTTGCGCCAGATGCCGGCGCGCACCGCCGCGCGCAACTCCCCGTCGCTCGCCCCGGCGCGCAGCAG
>CADCWN010000370.1 GCA_902806415.1 uncultured Thermomicrobiales bacterium
CAGGCGGGAGTGGCCGACTGGAACCGCCGCCCGACGCCCTTCCTCTGGGGGCGACCGGCGAAGGCACAGCGCCAGTTCAAGCGCAGATACGTCTACCGGATTTGAGGAACGACGCACTAAGACGATGATTTGCAGGAGAGCGTCAATTCCCAAATAAGCCCGTGGCCGGGGTGCAGGTAGTCGAGTAGGGCACGCAGAGCGGGTCCGGTCGCAGTCAGGCGTTTCGTCGTGGCGGCACCTCCCACGCGGCTTCCACCCTCGCCCGCCACCCCGCGTAAACCGGATACGGTCAGCCCCGCGTGGCGCCGTAGTCGCCCGTGGCGATCACGGTGAACGACAGCGGTGGTAGGGTCAGGGTGAGTGTCCCGTCGCGCACGGGCTGCCCGCCGAGCGCCCGGGGCACGATGTGATCCGGCCGCTCGAAGGTGTTGACCGCCTTGGGGTCGGTGCCCGCGATCTGGTGGATCGCCGTGGCCTGCCCTGGCGCGTCGCCGCGCCAGGCGATCTCGGTGGTGATCGCCTCCCGCTGGCTGCGGTTGACCAGGAAGACCGCCCCCCGGCCCCTCGCGGCGTCGTAACTCGCGGCCGCGTCGAGGAGTGGTACCGACCCGAACCGCCGCGTCTCGCCTTCCGGCGCGGTGATCAGCGGCGCGAGCGATTGGCCCGTCGCGTGCTGCGCCACCAGCAGGATCGGGTAGTAGGTCGTGTGGCGCAGGAGCTGGTCGCCGCGCACGGTCAGGGGCGAGATCGTGTTCACCACCTGCGCCAGGCAGGCGATCTTCAGCACGTCGCAGTGGCGCAGGAAGACGTTGAGCCACTGCCCGACGACGAGGGCGTCCTCGAGGTTGTAGACCTCCTCGCTCAGCGGCGGCGCGACCTGCCAGCCGCCGCGCCCCGAGCGGTCCTTGTACCAGACGTTCCACTCGTCCCAGGAGAGGTAGACATCGTGCTGCGAGCGGCGCTTCGCCTTCACGAAGCGGAGCAGCCCCGCGACGGTGTCGAGGTAGTCCTCGAACTCCACGCCGAGGGCGAGGTAGCTGGCGGTGTCGTCGGCGTGGTTCGTCGCGTACTCGTGCACGGCCAGGTAATCGACCCGCTCCCAGCAGGTCTCCAGCACGATCCG
>CADCWN010000371.1 GCA_902806415.1 uncultured Thermomicrobiales bacterium
CACTGCGAGTTGTTCACGACAATGGCCGAGCTACTCGCGGCCGCGAACGACTTCTTCGCACGCCACAACCGGGAACCGGGGAATATCCTGTCAGTCATTGGCTCCAAAACGACGATCGTTGTGTGACTGTACTTAGCAATCACGGTTTAATATTTTCGGACGTTTACCACTCGACGATATCGTCGCCCACATCCGTGCGGCCACCGCCCGGCCCGCGCTCGTTCGCCAGTGCGTGATCCTCGACAGTGAGCAGATACAGGCTGACGCCGACGGCGAGGAGGAGCAGATGGATGATGCCGCTCCAGATGATTACCAGCCGCGTGCCATCCGTGATCGTGGTCAATGAGCCATCGCCGTCGTTCGACAGGCGGCGCATCTGGACCGAGATATCGGCCATCTGGCGCGAGACCGTGGCGACATCGTCGCTGATCGCCTTGAGGTCCGTGCCGTTCCGGGTGAGGGCCGTGTTGGTGCGCGTGACATCATCGGCCACCACGCGCAGCTGGCGCGCCTGGTCGCGGAAGCTCGTATCGACCCCGGCGAGCGGCTTGTAGGTGGTCCCCGGAAAGGTGAAGTTAATCACCCCGGCGGTCTGGTCGAGGGTATCGGCGATGCCGCGCGTCGTCTTGGCGGTGTTATCGAGCGCCGTACGCGCCTCGCCCACGCTGGTCGAGGCGTTCGCGGCGGAACTGCTGACGGTCGTCAATGTGGTCGAGACCTGGGCGAAGTTCTCGCTGATCTGGCGCAGTTCGGCCTGCGCGCCACGCTGGGCGACGCTGATCTGGCGATAGGCGATGAACGAGCCGCTTGCCCCGGCCAGGGCGACGAGGCAGGCGATGACCGCGACCATGCGGATGATCAGGCGGCGCCAAGCGCGCGCCCTGGCGCGTCGACGGGCCAGGGCCGGGGGGATCCCGACCGACTTCGCCCCCAGACGTTGTTCCTCGTCGCTGCGACTCGACAAACGAGCACCTCCCCGATGGCCAATAAGGGCATGACGACGGGGTGGTGCGCCAAGCCATCCTAGGGCAGTGCGATCAACGATTCCGCGACCCAGCCCCCGAAACCGTCGCCCTGCACCGGCCACCAGGTATAGCCGTCCGCCGCCTGGCTCGCGCCGGTGATCGTCAGCGCCGTGCCGTCATCCCGCGCGGTCACGATCGTGCCGGTGGTGGTGGGCCGATCGCGGATATTCGCCCCCGCGCCACCCGGAGTCTGGACGACCACCCGCGCGCCTGGGGCGATCACGCCGGGCGGTGGCACTGGCAGCGCCGATGGGACGGGCGCGGGCGCGGCAACGACGACCGCAGTCGGCGTGATCACCGCGAGCGACCCGGCGGGCGCGGCGGTCGGGGCGACGAGCACGGCGGTCGGCGTTGGCGGGGCGGTGGTGGAGAGTTGCCGCGCGCTCCAGACCCAGAAGGCCCCGAGCAGGAGGATGACCCCGATCACCGGGTAGCTGCGCCGGAGATACTCGCCCCAGGAATACGGCTCTTGCGGCGCACTGTAGTCGCCGGTCGGTGCTGCGGGCTGCGCGGGCGCCGCGGCGGCGCGGCCTCGCGAGCGCTCGACCGGGTCGACGCCATCGCGCCGGACGCGAATCGGCTCCGGGCCGCGACGTGGATGGGTCGAGGCGGGGGCGATGGTGCGCTGCGGCGGCCTGGAGAAGCGCCCCACGGTGGCCGGGTCGGGGCTGCTGGGCCTGGCGAAGCGCATCACCGGATCGACATCGACGGATTCGCTACCGATCTCCTCCCAATAGCTGCCCATCCCGCGATTGCAGTCGAGGTCGTCCTCCCCGACGAGATGGCTCTGATGCTGCGCGAAGAGGAGCGTATTGCGACACCAGCCCCGCTTCCACATCGGCGCGGGCTCGAAATGCTTGCAATTCCCACATTTCCGCTCGGGCATCCGGTCCCTCCCACCTCACCACGCCGCCCCCGCGACAGGTAGATGATGGCGTACGTACATGCGCCTGTCAACCACTCAGGGCTCGTATCATCGGCGCTGGGGAGTATAACACGGGCGTTGCGCCCCCCGATATGCGGGGCTTCTACGCGAGGCGGCAGGCGGTTGAAACCGCCTGCTATGACCCGCTTAACTTCGTTCACCGCCATCGACTGGTGCTTCTTTCTCTCTCCACTTTCTCTCGTTCTTCTCTCGTTCTCTCCCGCCCCCTCTCTGTGTCCTCTGTGCGCTCTGTGGTTCAACCCCCGTCCCCCAACCTCGCCCGAAAGATCGCGCCCACAGCGACCCCGCCACGCCAGGAACCAAACCTTGACGCGCGGCGTTGTCAGGAAGTAGGATCGCCGGGCAGGGTCGGCGTCGCCGACCTTATTTCGTGCCTTGGCGATCGACCACACTCGCCCGGTACAGGCGCGCGCCACGACGAGGGAGACGAAGCCGGGGATGGCAACGAATGCAGAGGCGCAGGGTGGGGTCGCCGTCCTCGAACGACCGGTCGCCGTCGAGAGGGATGATAGCCCGAGCGGGCGAGAGCCAATCGAGCGGGATGGGGGGCGGGGATTCGCGTCCCTCGTCCGGACTATCCTGGGCCGCGATGCTGTCCGGGTGCCCCTGACGGTCTTCCTGCTAAGTCGCGCCTACATCTTCCTGCTCGGCGCGATCGCGATGCAGATTGACAAGACCCTCCCGCCGGTCGCCGCGCTCGGCTACTACATGCCGCAGATGCCGGGGCTGGCCCATTATCTCCTGCAGCCGTGGCGCAACTGGGACGGCCACTGGTTCGCGCTGATCGCCCAGATGGGCTACTTCGAGCGCCCGACGACCGCCTTCTTCCCACTCTACCCGATCCTGCTGGCCGGCCTCTCCTGGTTCCTCGACGGGCGGATCGAACTGGCGGGCGTGCTCATCTCCAATGCGGCCCTGCTCGGTGCGCTGTTCCTCCTCTACCAATTGGTGCAACTCGACTTCCCGCGCGCGGTCGCGCGGCGCGCCCTCCTCTATCTCGCCATCTTCCCGACCGCCTACTACCTCGGCGCGGTCTACAGCGAGTCGCTCTTCCTCCTCGTCTCGGTCGGCGCGCTCTACGCCGCGCGGCGGGATCAATGGTGGATCGCCGGGGCGCTCGGCTTCCTCGCCGCGCTGACACGCAGCCAGGGGATCCTGCTCCTCCTCCCCCTGCTGATCCTCTTCGTCCGGCAACAAGGCTGGCGGCCGACCGGCTGGCGGGCCAACCCGATCAGCATGGCGCTCGTCCCGGCGGGACTGATGGTCTACATGGCCTACCTGCGCCGCCTCTACAACGACCCGCTGGTGATGCTCAGCGCGCAGAAGGGCTGGGACCGCTACTCGGCCAACCCGCTCGAGACGCTGCGGGCGGGGGTCGAGTCGGTCAACGGCTGCGCGGTCCGCGATTGGCCGAACGCGGGGGTCGATTTCTGCTGGGCGCAGCGGATCATCCAGAACCCGGGGGTCGGCACCGTGCGCGACTTCGATTGGCGCTGGGCGCTCTCCGAGAGCAACGTCATCGAACTGGTCGCCACCCTCTTCCTCGTGGCGCTCGCGGTCGTGGCCGCGCGTCGCCTGCCGCTGGCCTACAGCGCCTATCTCGCCGCCGGGATCATCCTGCCGCTCTGGTCCCCCTCGGCGGTCCACCCGCTGATGTCGATGCACCGCTTCGCGCTGACCCTCTTCCCCGTCTTCATCGTCCTGGCCCTCCTGGGGGCGCGGCGCACGACCCACGGCGCGATCGTCGCCGTCTCCGCGATCCTGCTCGCCTTCCTGACGATCCAGTTCGCCTCCTGGCTCTGGGTCGCCTGAAGTCGGAACACCGGAACGCGGAGCGCGGAATTAAGGGACGGCAATGGGATGCCGGGGCTGGATAACCAGCCCCGGTCTCTTCATTGCTCGTTAATTCCGCGTTCCGCGCTCCGACTTCCGCGTTCCGGTGTTCCGACATCCGCGCTCAGGAGGGGAGCAGCAGCGTCACCAGCTCCAATACATGGTCAATGTCGAATGGCTTGGGCAGGTAGATCGTGTTTGGCACCGCGATCGGGCTGCGCACGGCACTCATCAGGATGATCGGCGTGGTGGATATGCCATCCTCCTCGGCGCGCAGGCGCGCGGCGAGTTCGGTCCCGCTCATCTTCGGCATCATGATGTCGGTGATGATCAGCTCCGGGCGCTCACGCTGGGCGGCGCGCAGCGCCTGCTCCCCATCATATGCGCGCAGCACCCGATACTGCTCATCTTCGAGCAGCGTCGCCAGCAGATCGACGATAAATTCCTCGTCGTCCACGATCAATATCGTTTTGGTCATCTCGACGTCTTTGCCGTTCCCCTACACTGCCCTGGGTGGTCGCGCGCCTTTAAGTGCAGCAGCGCAGATTCGCAACCCTTCGCGACCTCCCACCCGGTTTCGCAAAGGCGCAAGACGTATACCACCGGGAGAACGTCTGACCCACCCCGCCTGTCACCCCGTACACGCAGGCAAAGAGGCGGGGCGGGGTAGAAATCTACCCCGCCCCGCCTCTTTGATGCCGATAAGCCAGGACTGTCTTAGAAATAGGTCGGCTTGCGCAAGACCGCATCGAGGTCGCGTTGCGCCTCGCGCGCCGATGGCAGGCCACTATCGCCCACGCGAGTGCCGAGGAGCTTGCTGTAATAGCTCTCGAAATTCTGATTCAGCCCGGTATTGGACTTCACAGCACGCATGATCCGCTGCAACATGGTCATCGTCGACCTCCTTCTATTCGCGTGACGGCGCCATTGCCACCACCTCCTAATGATAGTCGATCGGAGGCGCGAAAACAATGATACGAATAGGAAAAACGGGGCTCCTTCGACCTGTCCTTTCGGTCAGTATGGACGCCATCGCTATGCTACGATGGGGGCGACGACCGGCGAGATCGAGCGAAAGGGGCAGAGAGGATGAGCGGCGAGGAAACGGCGGGACAGGCGGGCGGGCGGCGGCGTGCCGCGGCCGAGACGGCGAAGGACATCCTGGGGCAGCTCGACACGGCGCTCGGGCGGATCGGGCGGGCGCGGGCGGTGGCGGAAGCGGCGGGCTTCACGCACGCGGTCGCGGCGCTGACGGCGGCGGAGGGGACGATCAACGATACGATGGACGCGGTGGAAGCCGCCCTGCGCGAGGATCTGGTGGCCGCCGTGCGACGAAACGCGACCGGCGAGTAACGCGGGCGGGGGTTGCGCCAGGACGATGGTTGAAGCTATCGATCCTGGGGAGCGCGGCGTTGATTACACCGAGGCTTGCGGCAGAGGGCAGCGTCTCACAACGCACCCTCTCCACCGACTACGGACCACCGACTGCGGGCTACTTTCTCCAGCATGGGGAATTAGGGATCTGCTCAGTCAGGGCCGGTCTCGCGGCCTTCGTCGCCCGCAATGGGGGATGGTGCCTTGGGCAGAGGGGCCGGTCGCAGGTAGAGGAGGTATTCGTTGAAGCCAACCTTGAGGACACGCTTGATGGTGTAGCGGTCGCCGCGCTCGTTGAACGACTTGCCCGCCTCGTAGCGCCCCAACCGGACCTCCTGGGCGGTCTTGCTGACCATCTCCCAGGTCGTCTTGCCGCAGGCTCGGCAGCGGAAATACTGATCGTTCCCGTCGGTCTTCCCCGCGAAGCCCCGCTGCACCCTCTCCACGTCGCTGCTGTCGCACCAGGGACAGCGTCGCCCCGCGCCGCCCGTGCCCGTCATCGCCCCGCCCCCTCGCCTGCCCCGCCGCCCGCGCTCGCGCCATTGTAGACGATTGGGCGGGGTGAAGCGAGAGGCACAGCGTCGGCGCGGGGCCAAGGAGGCGCGCCGCAAGGGGGGCGACAAAGCCCGCATCACTCGCCCGCGCCGCGCCGCCATTCCGCGCCGCCCGCCGCAGAAATTCCCCATGCTGACGCCGCTCGCGCGGCGCGCGGCCCGTTTGCGAGGCCGTCCGCGCCTATGCTACACTCGTCGGACAGCGGCAGATTGGGCATGTGCGAGAAATGCCCGACTCCGCTCGTTTCGTATACGGCGATGGCACCGCGAACTGCTGGTGAGGACAAACGACGATGGTGGCAAGTGGGATGGGCGGGCGGCGCTCCGAGCGGGAGGCGTCGCAGCGCGTCGTCGTGACCGGGATGGGGGCTATCTCGCCGCTCGGCGACTCCGTCGCCGAGTTGTGGGACGGCCTGGCGGCCGGTCGCTCCGGGATCGGACCGATCACACGCTGCAACACGGACCCGTACCCGACGAAGATCGCTGGCGAGGCGCGCACCTTCGCGCCGGCCTCCTACATGGACTTCAAGGATGCGCGGCGGATGTCGCGCTCCTCGCAGTTCGCGGTGGCGGCGGCGCGACAGGCGGTCGCCGACGCCGGGCTCGACGGGTCGCCGCTGCCGGAAGAGGCCGGGGTCCTGATCGGCACCGGCAACAGCTCGTTCCCGGACATGGAACAGGCGACGCGCACGATGGTCGAGAAGGGCGGGATGCGGGTCAGCCCGTTCGCCATGCCCGCCGTGCTGCCGAGTATGTCGGGCGGCCAGATCGCGATCCAACTCGGCGTGCGGGGCTACAACTCGACCGTCTCCACCGCCTGCGCCTCCGGGACGCAGGCGATCGGCGAGGCGGCGGAGGTGTTGCGGCGCGGCGCGGCCTCGATCATCCTGACCGGCGGCACCGAGGCACCGATCTCCGAGATCGGGCTGGCGGGCTTCTGCGTGATGCGCGCCCTGAGCACGCGCAACGACGAGCCGGAGCGGGCCTCGCGCCCGTTCGACCGCGACCGCGACGGTTTCGTTGCCGGCGAGGGGGCGGCGATCCTGGTCCTGGAGACCCTGGAAAGCGCCCGCGCGCGCAGCGCGCGGATCTACGCCGAGATCCTGGGGCTCGGTTCCTCGAACGACGCCTACCACCTGACCGCCCCGCCGCCCGACGCTGGTGGCGCGGCGCGCGCGATGCGCTGGGCGCTCCGCAACGCGGGGGTGCGACCGGAGGAGATCGGCTACATCAACGCGCATGGTACCGCGACGCCGCACAACGACGCCGGCGAGACGATGGCGATCAAGACGGTCTTCGGGGATCACGCGCGCCGGGTGCCGATCAGCTCGAACAAGTCGATGATCGGGCATTGCCTTGGCGCGGCGGGCGCGCTGGAGGCGGTGGCGACGATCTGCGCGATCAACGCGGGCATCCTCCCGCCGACGATCAATCTCGACACGCCCGACCCGGAGTGCGACCTCGACTATGTCCCGCAGACCGCGCGCCGGGCCAGCGCCGACCTCGCCCTCTCGAACTCGTTCGGGTTCGGCGGGCAGAACGCCTCCCTGGTTATCGGGAGGGTTGGTGAGTGACGAGTGAAAAGTGCCGAGTGCCGAGTGGACTTAGTCGTTGCCAATGCATACCTCGCTACGCATATCTTACTCGGCACTTGTAACTCGGCACTTTTCACTCGGCACTCGGCACTTTTCACTGGAGCTACCTGATGCAGATCATACGCAATGTCGGGTACATCAAGGACCAGCAGCGACAGGGCCGCCTGCTCACCGCGATCGGGTTCATCGGGCTGGCGGCGGCGTTCGTCCTGGTGTGGGTACAGCGGAACGCCACCACGATGATCATCGTCGCCTACGCGCTGATGCTGATCGGGTTCGTCTTCTTCAACATGGGGTTGCAACGGGTCAGCAAGTTCGTCAGCAACGAGCGCAAGAAACGCCCCGACGAGCAGATCGATCGCGCGCTCGCCCGGCTGAACGACCGCTACACCGCCATCCACTACGCCCAGATCGGCAAGCGGGTCGTCGATCACCTCGTCATCCACACCAATGGGATCGTCGTGTTGACGTTGCGCGAGGTGACCGGCAAGGTCATCGTCAACGAGCGGCGCTGGCGGAAAGGTGGCAACCCGCTCGGGCGCTTCTTCAACTACAGCGCCCCGCAACTCGGCAACCCCTCACTGGACAACGAGAACGATGTGGCGGCGGTGCGGGCGCTCCTCGAAGAGCAAGGGTTGCCGGACAATGTCGAGGGGGCGATCATCTTCACCAGCCCGCTGGCGGAGGTCTCGGGGAGCGCCCCGATCGACGTCCTGGGGATCAACGAACTGCTCGAGCATCTGCGGACGCTGGCGAGCGACCGTGAGCGCCAGCCGCTGAACACCAAGGAGCGCCAGACGCTCGTCGCCGCCCTCTCGCAGGGGAAGGAATTGGAGCAGCCGATGCAGCGCGTCGAGCGGCGCAAGCGGGCGGCGTGAGCGGATCGGCGTAATCCTCGTCCGTCAACGTGGTAGACCGGGGATTAAAATCCCCGGCTAAGTGGCCTCCGGCCACGAATCTTGTGACCCGGCACAGGACCACGGTCTACTGAAGTAGACTGGGCTACGGGGGCGATGGGTTAGCCAGCGCAGAGGTTGACAGCGAACCCAGTCCATTAAGATGGACTTCGTGTAAGATGGACTTCGTGGCCGCAGCCCTTAGCCGGGATTTCAATCCCGGTCTGCCCGTAATGGCACCGCGCGCCGGTTTCAACCGGCGGCATCCATGCCAGTCACATTATCGCCTTCACGGCAAGCATCCAGGCAGAGAACCGCTATGAACACCGCAACGCTCACCCCCACCGCCATGCCCCCACCCGCCTGGCCGATCCTCGGGCAGGAGCGCGGCGTGGCGCTCCTGCAAGGGGCGATCGCCCGCGCGGGCGTGGCGCACGCCTACCTCTTCGCCGGCCCGACGCACAGCGGACGCGGCACCCTGGCGCGGCTCTTCGCGCAGGCGCTCAACTGCGAGACGCCCGCCGCCGACGGCACCGCGCCGCTGGCCCCGTGCGGCCTCTGCCGCACCTGCCGCAAGATCGCGCGCGGGACGCACCCCGATGTGCGCGTCGTCGGGCTGGCGAGCCAGGAGGCCGAGGGGGCGCCGCGCGGGCGGCGGGAGTCGAAGAACACCAGCCTCAGCATCGACACGATCCGGACGCTGGCGTCGGACCTCAGCCTGCGCCCGCTCGAAGGGCGCTGGCGCGTGGCGATCGTCGAGGATGCCGAGACGATGCAAGAGGCGGCGGCGAACGCCTTCTTGAAGACCCTCGAAGAGCCGCCCCCCTTCGCGATCATCATCCTGGTCGTCCCGGAGGTCGGCGCGGTCCTGCCGACGATCCGCTCGCGCTGCCAGATCGTCGAGACGCGCCCGGTCGCGCGCGAGGCGCTGGCGGCGGCGCTGGCGGCGCAGCACGGCGCGGCCCCGGCGGGTGCGCGCACCCTGGCGGCCCTCGCGCGCGGGCGGGCGGG
>CADCWN010000372.1 GCA_902806415.1 uncultured Thermomicrobiales bacterium
CCAGGACGAGATTATTGTTGATCGGCGCGACCTGGAAGAGGCGCGTCTCGCGGAATTTGCGCTCGACATCGAAGCTGTCGAGGAAGCCGTTGCCGCCGTGGGTGTCGAGGCAGGCGTTGGCGGCGGCCCAACTCGCCTCCGAGGCCAGCAGCTTCGCCATATTCGCCTCCGCGCCGCACGATCGCCCACTGTCGAAGAGCCAGGCCGCCTTGAAGCGCAGGAGGTCGGCGGCGACGATCTGCGCGTGGGCGCGGGCGAGCGGGAACTGTACCCCCTGGTTCTGCCCGATCGGGCGACCGAAGACGACCCGCTCGCTCGCGTAGCGCGCCGCGCGCTCGATGAACCACCGCCCGTCGCCGATGCACTCGGCCGCGAGCAGGATCCGCTCGGCGTTCCAGCCGTCGATCACGTAGCGGAACCCCAGCCCTTCCTCGCCGATTAGCCCGTCGGCGGGGATACGCAGGTCGTCGTATTCAACCTGGTAGGTCTCGTAGTTGAACATCGTCCGTGTGCGCGTCGCGCGGAGGGTGCCGGCGCGGCGCGCCTCGCGCAGATCGACCAGGAAGAGGCTGAGCCCGCGCGTGCGATCGGCGAGTTCGGCCTGCGGGGTCGTGCGCGCCAGCAGGAGCAGGAGGTCCGATTGCTCGACCCGGCTCGTCCAGTTCTTCTGCCCGCTGACGCGCCACGCGTCGCCGTCGCGGGTCGCCAGCGTCGCGATACTCGTCGTGTCCGAGCCGGCCTCGGCCTCGGTCACGGAGAACGCTTGCAGCCGCAGGTCGCCCGCCGCGATCGGCGGCAGCCAGCGCTCGCGTTGCGCCGCGCTGCCGTGCCGCACCAGCGCGCCCATGGTGTACATTTGCGCGTGGCAGGCTGCGGAAATGCCGCCGGAACGATTGATCTCCTCCAGGATGAGGCTCGCCTCGGTGACGCCCAGACCGAGCCCGCCATACTCGCGCGGGATCAGCGCCGCGAGGTAGCCCGCCTCGGTCAGCGCGCGCACGAGCGCCTCGGGGTACTGCTGTTCCCGATCGAGCCGACGCCAATAGTCATCCGGGAAGCGGGCGCAGAGGTCGCGCACGGCGGCGCGGAGCGCTTCCTGCTCGGCGGTGAGAGCGAAGTCCATCGTGTCGCTTTTCCTCGTCGTACTCGTCAGTTCACTGACGCGGGGGATCGTGCGTTGGCCGCGCCGCGCTACTGTTTGGCTGGCGGCGTCCTCTTCGGATCCCGCCCGATCTGGCGAATCTGCTCCTCCAAGACCTCGAAGGAGGTGTCGTCCTGGCGCGGCGGCAGCCCTTTCCCGCGCTCGATCGCCTCGATCGGTCGGACTTTTTGCAGCGTCTCGGCGGGGGCGATGTCGCCCTTCGCCTCGTCATAGACCTTGTACCAGGGGTAGCCCTGCGCGGTGTAGTCGCGGGCGTCCACCGGCGTCGGCGGCGGGTCGATGCCGGTGATCGTGCGATACTGCTCGCTATTGACGATCCGGATGATGACCTCGCCCCGATTCTTCTCGTCCCAGGTGGCGACGCCGTGCGGGTCGGGGTAGATCGATTGCGTCATCTTGCCGCCGGCACCCAACCCCATCGACGCGCCCCTCTGGGCCGCCAGCGGCGCGAAGACACCCACGGCCTCGGCCAACCCCCGCCGCGCCATGCCGGGCGGGGTGGGATTCTCCTCCGGGAACTTGCCCCGCTTCGCGTCGAAGACGACGAGTTGGAGGCCGCCGAACCGCTCCTCGCCGGTCACCTGCCCCTCGACGGTGTAGCCCTCGCCGAGCGGCATCGCCACGAACTGCCGGATAGTGCCGTCGCCGGTGTTGATCCCGTCAAGCCACGGCTGGGTCGGGCAGACGAGATAATCTTGCGGATCGGCGCGCAGGCGATGGTCCCAGCCCGTGCCGGTCAGCGCATTAATCCGCCCCACGCCCACCTTCATGGCGACCGGGTGCCACTCGTGGCCGAGGAAGTTGAGCCAGAGGGCCTCGCGCTGATACATCGGGATGAAGAAGCCGCCGCGCTCGCGCCACTCCTGCGGCACGCGATCGGCGTAATCGGCGACGCGCGCGATCGGGAAGTGGCCGAGGCTCGGCGGCAGGGGATAGGTCTTGCCGTCATCCGGCAGGCGCAGGGTCCGCTCGAAGCGGATCGTGCAATGCCGCCCGACCTTGATCGCGTTCCCCTCGACGGTGACTTCCAGCATCGCCCCTCCTCCCGCTTCGGTCGCACACTCACCGGCCCCATCGCACGCGCCGCGCCAGCAGCCCCGAGAAACAATCCCGACCCCTCCGCCGTATTAGACGACGACGGGGGATGCCAACCGTGTTTTTTACGGCCAGCGGCAAGCTCGTCGGCACCGATGCGGCGTGGTGATGGCGATGACAGGAGGTTTTCGATGCGAGTTTTTCGGCGTTTCGGGAGGATCGCGCTGGCGCTGGGGGCGTTGTTGACGTTGCTCCTCGCGACCCTGCCCGTGGCGGGCGTGGAGGCCGCGCCGGCCACGCCGTCGGTCGTGACGGTGCCAGTCGGCGCGCAAGGGGCGAGCGGCCAGACCTGCTTCCGCGAGAGCGGCTTCTGTTCCGAGAATGCGTTCCTCGATTTCTGGCGGACGAATGGTGCGGTCGAAATCCTCGGCTACCCGATCGATCAGGCCCGGCGCTACCCGGACGGCCTGATCCGCCAGTTCTACGAGCGGGCGATCCTGGAGTGGCACCCGGAGAACGAGGCGCAGTATCAGGTGTTGCTGACCCGCCTCGGCGCGGCGCTGATCGACGGCGACCCGCGGACGACCGCGCGCCCCGAGCCGTGCAACCAGGATTGCACCCTTTTCCGCGAGACGAACCACACCCTGCGCGGCACGTTCGCCGACTACTGGAACCGCTACGGCGGGCTGCCGGTCTTCGGCCTGCCGCTGACCGAGGAGTTCGTCGAGATCAGCCCGACGAACGGCAAGCCGTACACGGTGCAATACTTCGAGCGCAACCGCTTCGAGTTCCACCCGGAGAACACCGGTCGCTTCCGGGTGCTGCTCGGTCTGCTCGGCGGCGAAACGTTGGGGGCGATCGGCGGCGACGTGCGCGCCTTGCCGACGGTGGCGGTGCCGAACTATGGCGCGGGCGCGACCACGCCGCAGATCGCCGCCCTGCCGCGCGAGGGGGCGGTTGGCAAGACGTTCGTCTTCATCTTCGCCGGCCTGCGCCCGAACACGGAATACTCGATCCTGATCGCCACCGATAGCTCGCCGGCGCGACGGGTCGAGGATGGCTCCTTCCGCACCGACGGCAACGGGACCCTCGTCATCGAGTTCGACTCCTCCAGCACCCCGCCGGGCGGGTATCTGATCGGCGCATTCGATGGCAGCGGTAGGCTGGTCGTCTCCGCCCCCTTCGCGATCTTCTTCACCGCCGGCAGCTGAGTCGGCCCCGCTCGTCCGCGCACCATCGCTGTGATGGCGCGCGGGCATTTTTGTACCTACTGTCGAAGGTTACGGGCGATATGCCCGCAGATGTTCGCGAGGCTCCGCACACTTTCGCCACAGATTCGTGAAACTTCCCCTACACTACGGCTGCATACTCGGTTTCATGGTTACGCCCCGCTGTGGGCGGTTGGGGAATTGCACTGGCGGGGTGGCGCGATGAGATCGGGCGACGAGCGGATGACACGCGACGGGGCGGGCGAGCCGCAAGCCGATTGGGCACCACCTTTTATCCCCGCCGATGACGCGGGCGGTGGGCGGGCGGGGGGCTTCCCCTCGGGCGGACGGGCGAATATTGCCGCCGCGCCGTCGCCGATCGCCTGGTATGTGCCGTTCTTCGGTCGCCTGCTGATGCTGATGGCGATCGGCCTGCTGATTGCCGCCTTCTTCGGCGGCATCTTCGGTATCAGCGAGACGGTGAGCAAATCGACGGAGAGTTCCGTCCCGATCACGATCAGTAACCCGATCGTCCATATCGACAGCGCCGTCAGCAAAGTCCGGGTCGTGCCGATCCCGGCGGGCGACGCGGCCAAGGCCAACGCGGTCACGGTCGTGGCGGATACCGAGGTGCGCCACTTCTCGCGCTTCCTCGCCCAGCGCAGCCTCGATGTCGCCCCCCTCACCCCGGAAGTGCGCGACGGCGAGGTCTATATCGACACACAGCCCGATGACGGGGAGGATTTCTTCTTCGAGCGCAACACGGATGTCACGGTGTACGTCCCGGCGGATGCCGCGCTCGATCTGCGCTTGCGGTTCGGCAGCGCCAGGGTCACCGGGCTCACCGGGCAGATGACGGTCGATCTGTCGGGCGGGACGCTCAGGCTCGTCGATGTCACCCTCAACGGCCAGTCGCGCCTCGAGGTGCATGGCGGGAATTTCGACCTGGTCAATGTCACCCTCAACGGCCAATCAGATTTCTTGGTGAACGGCGGGAATATCGATCTCGACGGGACTCTGGGGACCGATACCGCGCTGAACGTCGAGGTGAATGGCGGCAATGCCGATATCAGGTTGCCGCTCCGCACCGATGCGCGCCTCGACGCCACCGCCGACGGCGGTTCGCTCGATGTCGAGGGATGGTCGGGCGGGGTCAGGACCTTCGGTGACCCCGGCGTGAACAGGATCGCGAACGGCTATCTCTCGAACGATCAGACTACCACGAATCGGATCACCCTCCGGCTCAATGGCGGCAATCTCAGTTTGCGCCCGGCTACGTTGCCCGCCCCGTCCGGGCCGTCCGGCCCCCCAGCACCGCCTGCCCGGTAATCGCCTCCTTCGCGGGGCGATCGCCCCTTGACAGGGGCGCGAGCTCTGCTATCCTTCCAATAACGGACGACCGTTATTTTTAGGGTGCGATGAGCCCGAAACGCTCCGACGAGTTCAAGGCCGACCGGCGCGAGGAAATCCTCGTCGCCGCGATGCACCTCTTCGTGACCCGGGGGTATGACCGCACGACGATGCGCGAGATCGCCCGCGAGGCTGGCGTCTCCACCGGCGCGATCTACGTCTACTATCCCACCAAGGCGGCGATGCTCCAGGCCGTTTGCGCCGACGAGGCCGCGCGGATGCACGCGATCCTCCAGACGACCTTGCACGATCTGCCCGCCGATGCCGATCTCCTGGCGGCGGGGATGATGGCCTTCGTCGGGCGCTTCGGCAACCTCAGCCCCGGTGAGCGCCAGCGGCGCGAGCGGATCGGCCTGATGTTGCGCTACGAAGCGACGCGCGACGACGCAGTGGGTGAGAGTGTGCGCGCGGTGATCGCGTCCTGGCGGGCGCTGGTCGTCGCGATCATCCGTGCCCAACAAGAGTCGGGGCGGATTCGCGCCGATGTCGATGTCGCCGCGCTGACCGAAATGTTGCTGGCGTTGCCTCAGGGGCTGGAACTGGTCGAGCTGTCGAGCGGCACCGCCACCGATTGGCCGACGGTCGTGGGGACGCTGGCCGATGTCCTCTGGCACGGCCTTGCCCCGGTCCGACCGCGCCCGGAATCCGCCGGATAGCGCTTCGGCGCGACGCGCAGGGACGGGCGTAGCCATAGCTCTTGAATCGGTGTCAGTCCGGGCGGCGTGGTGCCGCACCGCGAGTCTGAGGGGGAATGATGTTCGGTGCCTGGGGGCGACTGGTCTACCGTCTACGCTGGATCGTGCTCATCCTGTCGCTGGCGATCGTCGCTGGCTCGGGTGCGGCGATCCTCACGCTCAACACGTCGCTGAGCAGTTCCGACTCCGGGATACCGGGCAGCGAGTCGAGCCGCGCGTCCGCCCTGATCGCTGCAGAGTTGCCCTCCGATGGCGGCGGCGGTTTCACGCTCATCTTCACGGCGAAAGACCCGGCGCTGAAGGCCGCCGATCCCGCCTTCGCCGCCGCCGTGGAGGCGGCGTTGCAACCGTTGCGCGGCGATCCGCGCGTCGGCGCGATCACGCAGAACCCGGCGTTCGTCTCGACCGATGGGCGGCGGCTTTTCGTCAGCGTCACCACGCGCGACAGGGGGCGGGTCGCCGGGGAGTATTACGAGGAGTTGCGCGCGAAGGTCCGATCCGAGCGGCTCGATATCCTCAGCACCGGCAATCTGCCGATCAACGCCGATTTTGCGACCGTCACCGAGCGCGATTTGGAGAAGGCGGAGTTCATCGGCCTGCCGATCGCGCTCGTGATCCTGCTCGTCGTCTTCGGCGCGACGATCTGGCGCACCCTGCGTCGCACTTCCCTGCGCGGGGCCGGGCTGGCGCTCGCGCTGACGTTCGGCTCGCTGATCATCGCCCTCATCCCGCTCCTCGTCGGCGGCTTCGCCATCCTCGGCGGCCTGGCCGGGATCTACGCCTTCGCCCAGCGGCGCGAGATGTCGATCTACTCGCTCAACATCGCCTCGATGATCGGCCTCGGCCTGGCGATCGACTATTCCCTCTTCATCATCAGCCGATTCCTCGAAGAGGTCGAGCGACGCTCGGTCAGGGAGGCGATCGCGCGGACGATCGCGACGACCGGCAAGGCGATCGCCTTCTCTGGCCTGACGGTGGCGATCGGCGTCACTGGACTCCTCTTCTATAGCTCGCCGCTCCTGATCTCGATCGGGATCAGCGCGATGCTGGTCGTCGGCACGGCGGTCTTCTACGGCCTCACCTTCCTGCCCGCGCTCCTGGCGATCGTCGGCGATGCGATCGCCCGTCGCGCCGCTAAGCGGGGCGGGGCAACCGTTCTCCGCTCCGTCGCCCCCGCCGCGCCGGTCGGCGGCCCCTGGCACGCGCTGGCGACCGGGGTGATGGCGCGGCCCTGGGCCGTCCTGCTGCCGCTGCTGACGATCCTGGTGTTGGCGGGGTCGCCGATCGTGCGCCTGCGGCTCGGGGCGGCGGATATCACGGTCCTGCCGCCGGAGGTCGAGTCGCGCCGGGGGTATGACATCCTCGTCAACGAGTTCCCTGGCAGCGAGAACACCACCATCCCGGTCGTCGTCAACTATGCCGATGGGCAGCCGCTGACCGCCGCCCGCGTCGGCCAGTTGTACGATTACGGGGTCTGGCTCGGGTCGTTGCGGGACGTCTCCGGCGTGCAGGGGGTGTCGGTCATCGCCGGGCCGGATGGCAAGCCGCTGCCGAAGGAGCAGGTCGTGGCGCTCCTCACCACGCCGCAGAGCGCCCAGCCCCCGGCGCTGCAAGAGGGGTTGCGCCGCAGCGTCGGCCAGCATATCGTCACCCTGACCGTCCAGACGCCGCTCGGGGCCAACAGCGACGGGGCGCACGACCTCGTGCGCGCGATCCGCGCCGGCGGCGGCCCGCCGCCCGGCGGCGAGGTCCTGGTCGGGGGGTTCTCGGCGGTCACCCTTGACGCGGTCGATTCGCTGCTGGCCGATACCAGGGGGGCGGTCGCCTTCATCGTGATCGCGACCTATCTCGTCCTTTTCCTGCTGCTCGGCTCGGTCCTGCTGCCACTGAAGGCGGTGGTGGTGAACCTGCTGTCAATCAGCGCCTCCTACGGCGCGCTGGTCTACATCTTCCAGGAGGGCCATTTCAGCGGCGTGCTCGGCTTCACCCCCGCCCCGATCGAGCCGATCGTCCCGGTGCTGATGTTCTGCCTCTTGTTCGGCCTCTCGATGGATTATGAGGTCCTCCTGCTGAGCCGGATGAAAGAGGAGTACGATCGCCTCGGCGACAACCGCGCCGCCGTCGCGTCCGGCCTGGAGCAGACGGGGCAACTGATCACCGGAGCGGCGGCGATCATGATCGCGGTCTTCGCGGCGTTCGCGCTGGCCGACATCGTCATCATCAAAGCGATCGGCCTCGGCATGTCGATGGCGGTCGCGATCGATGCGCTGGTCGTCCGCACCTTGCTCGTCCCCGCGACGATGCGCCTCCTCGGCGACTGGAACTGGTGGGCACCGGCCCCACTGGCGCGGCTCTACCAGCGCCTCGGTCTGGCGGAGAATAGCGGCGCCGAGCACGAGGGAGGCACCGCCCCTGCCGCGACCGAGCAGGCCCAGAGCGCGGACTGAGCGGCTGAGCGGCGCGGGGTTGCTGGCGAGGTCGGTGCGTGCTGGATGTTGAAGATTGCAAACGTGATCCGGTAACGGCGTCCTGGATGGGCCGGGGTCGCCGATTGAAATCGGCGCTAAGTGGCTGCGGCTGCGAAGCCCACTCAAGTGGGCTAAGACCGATCGAAGCAGGGGGCTGGGTCAAACCTAACGCAACGTATAACGCTGGGCATAGGCGTTGCAACGTCCCCCACCCCTCTCCTGGAATCGGGAGAGGGGTCGCCGCCGCAGTGGCGGGGGTGAGGGCCGCCTCTCCCACGCCCGCCGCAACTACCGCGCGGGCAATGGCTGCTAGTTCGGCCAAAGAGCGCGATCGTGCGCCCTCCGGCTCTCTCGCCAGTTCGTATGGAGTGGGCCTGTGCGCTGCTCAATTCACCGACGATTCTGCTATCGAACAGAGTATGCAGGAACGGGAGAGAATCAATGACCACGGAACGGTACAGCATGAAGCGCGTCGCGCCCGACGGCTATGGGGCGATGGGGGCGTTGCAGCAGTTTGTCGATGCATCCTCGCTGCCGCACAGCTTGCTGGAATTGGTGAAGATGCGGGCCTCGCAGATTAATCGCTGCGCCTACTGCCTCGATATGCACAGCAAGGACGCGATCGCGCTGGGTATCCCGCCACAGAAGCCCTATCTCCTCGATGCCTGGCAGGAGGCCCCTTGCTACACTGAGCGGGAGCGCGCCGCCCTCGCCTGGACCGAAGAACTGACCCGGATCGCGGAGACCGGTGCGTCGGACGCGGCCTACGAAGCGGCCCGCGCGCACTTCTCCGAGCGCGAACTGGCGGAGTTGACCCTGGCGATCGTCGCGATCAATGGCTGGAACCGGATCGCCGTCAGTACGCGGATGGAGCCGGGCCGCTACCAGTCGCGCTTGAAACCCGAGTCGGCGGAGGCCGAAGGCTGAGGCGCTGACCTCGGGAGCCATCCGGGCCACTCGTGCGGCGGCTTGCCCACGGCGAAACAGCAGGCCCGGCAGGATCGCGCGGCATGACTTCCGGCATACGCCCACAGTCCCGCGCCGCCCGAAACCTGCCATTCGGCACTCCTGCGCTCGCCGCCCCGCGCCTATACTTGCCTCGATATGATCGGATATGGCGCAGGAGGCGGCGATGACAGGGACGCAACCGATCGAGCAAGGGTGGGCCGAACCGAACGCTCATGCCCCCGAGCGGGACTCATCGGTCGTTCGTCGCCCTGGCTGGCAACTCCGAATGCCGATCCTCAACGAGCAACTGGAGACTTTTCAGTTCGTCGAGTGGATCATCATCATCACCGCCTACCTCTTCCACTTCGTGGATACGCCGGGTCGTCCCTGGCCCCACTGGCTGGCCTGGACGGTCGCACTCGGCGGGTTCGCCCTGATCGAGCGCTTCGAGCCCCGGTTCATCGCGCGCGGGCGGACCGACATCTATATTGCGCTGCGCCTCGCCTTCGCCACCTGGGCGATCTGGCTCGTCGATGTCGGGTTCATCACCACCTTCCTCTTCTTCATCGTCGTCGCCAACGGCTGGGCGATCGAGCGACGGCTCGGCATCGTCGCCGCGATCGGGTCGGCGTTGGCCCTCTACGGGACGATGTTCCTGCTGGTCGGCTTCAGCGAGCCGGAGGAGTACATCAATCTCCTCCCCTGGCTCGCCGGGCTCGGCTTCATCGGTGGCACGAGCCAGCTGGCGAAGCGCGAGCAGGAGGCCCGCGAACGGTCCGATGCGCTGCTGGTCGAGTTGACGGCGGCGCATCGCCAACTCCAGGTCTATGCCGAGCAGGCGGGGGAACTGGCGACGACCCGCGAACGCAACCGGCTGGCCCGCGAGATCCACGACAGCCTCGGCCACTATCTGACGATCATCAACGTGCAATTAGAGACGGCGCTCGCTTGGCGACCGCGCGACGGGGAGCGCGCCGATCGCGCGGTCGGCGAGGCGAAGCGGCTGGCGAGCGAGGCGCTGACCGATGTGCGCCGCTCCGTCGCCGCCCTGCGCCCGACCGCGCTCGATACCCTCTCGATCCGCGAGGCGATCGCGGCGCAGGTCGCCGACTTCCGGGAACACAGCGGCCTCGCGATCGAGCTGGCGATCGAGGGGGATGAGAGCCGCTGCTCGCGGGCGACCGGACTGGCCCTCTACCGCGCGGTGCAGGAGGGGTTGACCAATATCCGCAAGCACGCCGGGGCGCGCCACGTCGCCGTCCGGCTCCACTTCGGCCCCGCGACGACCGAGTTGACGATCGCCGACGACGGGCGCGGCTTTTCTCCCGCGCCCACTCCCGGCCCGCGACCCGATGGTGGCTTCGGCCTGATCAGTATCCGGGAGCGGATGACCCTCCTCGGCGGGTCGCTCGACGTTGGCCCCGGCCCCGCTGGCGGGACCGTGCTGCGCGCGACACTCCCTCACGCCGCCGCTCGCTGACCAGGGACCATCTGTCACGGGCCTGTCACGCCACCGCCGGGGCGGGGTAACATCCAGCGGCGACGCCTTGCTACCACCCGTGCATGGTATAGTCGAGTTGTGTCCCGGCGGGCGGGCACTCGGGCTGCACGGTGGTGGTACGAGGTGATGGCGGCTGACGAGCGGGGTGTCGAGTCGATCCGCGTGCTGATCGCCGACGACCAGCGGCTGATGCGCGACGGCCTGCGCGCGCTGTTGGAATTGCAAGCGGGGATCGCGATCGTCGGCGAGGCCGGGAATGGCGTCGAGGCGCTGGCCCGATCCGCCGCGCTCGCGCCCGATGTCGTGCTGATGGATGTGCGGATGCGGCAGATGACCGGCGTGGAGGCGACGCGCGCCCTGCGCGAGCGCGGCGAGCGCCCGCGGATCCTCATCCTGACCACCTTCGACGACGATCAATACGTCTTCGATGCCCTCAAGGCGGGCGCGGCGGGCTACGTGCTGAAGGATTTGCCCGCCGCCGATCTTGCCGCCGCGATCCGCACCGTCCACGGCGGCGGCGTCCACCTCGATCCGGCGGTCGCCTCGAAGGTTGTCGCGGAACTCTCCCGCTTGCAGACCCCCGCTGCGGCGTTCCCCGCACCCGATCCAACCAGGTTCCCCGCTTCGCCGCTCGTCGAGGAGTTGACGCCGCGCGAGCGTGAGGTCCTGCGCCTCCTCGCCACCGGCGCGAGTAATCGCGAGATCGGCGCGCAACTCTTCATCAGCGAGGGGACGGTTAAGAACCACATCTCCAACATCCTCGGTCGCCTGGGCCTGCGCGACCGCACCCAGGCCGCGATCTACGCTAAGGAGCACGGCCTGTCATGAGTACCGCTACGGTCATGGGGCGACTGCTCGATCAGAGCTGCTTCTCGAACCAGTGATGGGCATACGGCTCGTTGTTGAACGCCCCTATCTCGCGATAGGCGCAGTCCCGGTAGAGCGCAATCGCCTCGGTGAGCGCGCGATTCGTCTCGAGGCGGACGACCGTAGCGCCCGCTTCCCTCGCCTGATGTTCCAGGGCACCGAGGAGGCGACGTCCCACACCGAGGCCGCGCGTCGATGGGTCCACCCACATGCGCTTGAGTTCAGCCGGGGCTTTCCCATGGAACTTTAGCGCTCCGCACCCGAGCGGTTCCTGGCGCAACCGGGCGATGAGCAGCAGACCGGATGGCATGGTCAGTTCATGTGCATGTGCCGAGATGCTCTGCCCCGGATCGAAACCGAACTCGAATCGCCTGTTCAGTTCGGCGAAATACCGCGCGAAACACCACTCGGCATCCGCACTGGTCGGATCGGCAACCTCGATGGTAATCATCGAGGCCATCAGCAACCGCTCGACCTCGGCCATCGCCGTCGTCAGACTGCCCCGTTGTCGCTCGGTCAGCGGTTCGAGAAGTGACCAGGCGAACTCATCGGAGCGGCTATCAAGTCCGGCCCGCTCCGCGCGCCCAGCGTCGGTGAGACGCGCGCGGCGCACGCGGCCATCGTGCGCGCTCGCTTCAACCACGACGAGTCCTTGCCCTTCCAGGGAGCGCAACAGGCGACTGACATAGGCAGAATCGAGGGCGAGTCGTCCGCGTAGCTGGCGGATCTCGGCACCTTCCGCACCAATTTCCCAGAGCAATCGCGCTTCCCCAAGTGGGCGGGTTCCGCCCAGAAAGTGGTCGTTTAAGGCTCCGACGCGCTCGGTCACGAGCCGATTGAAGCTTCGGACCCGATTAACTAGTGCCATCTCCATCGCGAATTCTCCTGGCGCAGCCCCGCGAACCAGCAATTCTCTGATTTTAGTCAGAGAATAAATGCGTGTCAAATCTGCCCATAGTGTGATTGGCGTGCCGACCGCTATGGCTTTAACTGCCACAGCTGCGCCACCCGCCCCATGACGAATGTCCTATGTCTTGCCCGCCCGACCCGTGACCCCGAACGCCCCTTGCGGCACATGGCACCAGTCCCTTGCTCCCCTAGACTGAGGGCAATGGACGAACGGTTGCCCCAAGTGCAAGGAGCGCGACGATGTATTGCCAAGGACAGGGACGGGGACAGGGACAAGGGCAAGAGCAGGCTTCACAGCGGCGCGAGGGGCACAACGGTATGGTCGGCGGCGCGATCATGGTCGCCCTCGGCATCGTCTTTCTCTCGCAGCACCTTTTCAGCTTCGCCGGGCTTGGTTTCCCCTGGCCGCTCTTCATCCTCGGGCCGGGGCTCCTGCTCTTCGGGCTGATGATCGTCGGCGGGCGCGGCGCGTCGGGTCTGGCGGTCCCGGCCAGTATCCTGACTGCCCTCGGGCTCCTCTTCTTCTTCCAGAGTGCTTTCGACTACTTCGAGTCGTGGGCCTACGCTTGGGCGCTGATGCCGACCGCCGGTGGCGTCGGCACCGCCCTAG
>CADCWN010000373.1 GCA_902806415.1 uncultured Thermomicrobiales bacterium
CCATACCTCCGCCCGCGCCCCGGCCGGGCGCGGGGCGCGGAAGCGATAACCGATGCCGCGCTCGCTCTCGATGTAGCGGGGCTCCTCCGAGGAATCGCCGAGCTTCTCGCGCAGGCGGCGAACATATTCCCACAGCGAGTTCATCGCCCCCTCCCCGTCGGGCCAGAGGCGGTCGAGGAGCAGATCGCTGGGCAGGATCTGCCCACGATTGCGGACCAGGAGGTGCAGCAGGCGCGCCTCGGTCGGCGTCAGCTTGCGCTCCTCGCCGTGTACCAGCACCAGGTGCCGCGCGAAGTCGATCGTCAGCAAATCGTCGACGACGAAGGTCGATCGGGCCAGCATGCCGCGCGGCCAGCTCCGGCCCAGCAAGTTCCGCACGCGCGCCAGGAGTTCGCGATAGCTGAAGGGCTTCGTCACGTAGTCGTCGGCGTAGCGGGTCAGCCCCTCCACCCGGCTCTCCTCGGCATCGATCGCGGTCAGCATGATGATCGGCAGATCGGCGTAACGGCGCAGGCGCTCCGCGAGGGCGAATCCATCCATCCCGGGCATCATCAGGTCGAGGATCGCCAGATGTGGCAATTCGTGCCCCGCCAGGGCGAGGGCGCGCTGCCCGCGCTCCGCGGTCATGACCCGGAAGCCATCCCCCTCCAGTTGCAGGCGCAGCGCCAGCAGGAGATCGCGATCGTCATCCACGAGCATGATCAGCGGGACGATCGAGCCTGGATCGTTCATGGCGTGGCGACCTCCGTCGTGATCACGGGACGCGCCTGCGGCGCGGGCGCGAGCGGTAGGGTGAAGCGGAAGATGCTCCCCTCGCCGAGGCGGCTCTCCACCCAGATACGCCCCCCCATCCCCTCGATGTACGCGCGGCAGAGGTAGAGCCCGAGTCCCATGCCACCGGCGCGGCGCGTCGTCAGGCGGTCGAGTCGGTAGAAACGCTCGAAGACCCGCTCCTGCTCCTGCGGCGCGATACCGATCCCTCGATCGCGGACGGTGACCAGGATCTGGGCGGTAGCCCCAGGGTTGGCCACCTCCTCCGTCCCTTCGGGGTGCCGGGCGGCGACCGTCAGCTCGATCGCCCCGCCCTCCGGGGAGTACTTGACCGCATTATCGAGCAGGTTGATCAGCACATCCTCGATCCGCTCCGGGTCGGCGAGGGCCTTCGGGAGATCGGGCGGCCCGAGCAGCGCGAACTGGTGGAGCTCCGAGCGGTTGGCGAAGCTGTGCAACGCCGACGCGGCGACGCCGTGAAGATCCACCGGCTCGCGACGCACCGTCAGCCGCCGGTCGCCCGCGCGCATCGCGTCGAAGAAGGCTCGTACCTGGGCGGCCAGCCGGTCGGCAAGGCGGTTGATCCCGGTCAGGCACTCGCGCCTGGTGGTCGGGTCGAGCGGCAGATCCTCGCGCAGCAACAACTCGGCATAGCCCTTGATCCCCGTGACCGGCGCCCGGAGCTCGTGCGACGCGGTGGTGAGGAATTCCGCCTGGAGGCGCTGGAGTTCGCGCAGCGCCGCCGTTTGGGCCACGGCGGCGCGCAGGCGCGACTGCTCCACCGCCGCCGCCGCCTGATCGGCGAAGATGCGCAGCAGGCGTGCCTCCCCCTCGGCGAACCGGGTTGCACCCGCCCTGAGGACGACCAGCGTCCCCAGCGTCTCGCCGCGCACGCGCACCGGCACGGCCAGGCGCTGCCGCATCCCCAGCGCCGCCGCCGCGCGCTCGACCGTGCCGTCGCAGTCATCGTCGGACCCGGCGGGGGTGATCGGAGGGGGCAGGGCGGTCGGCAAGGGCAGGCCCGCACTGGCGAGGATCGGTTCGGCGTCGTCGATGCCGAGCAAGAGGCCGGCGTCGGCCTGCGCCAGGGCCACCGCCGCCTCCACCAGCGGCGTCAGCGCGGCCGCCGGTTCGGTCGTCGAGGTCATCGCATGGCCGACCTGGGCCACCGCCAACTCCATCCGTTCCTGCGCCGCGCGATGGCCCGCGATCGACGCCACCAGCTCATCCGCCATCCCGTTCAGCGCCAGGCCCAATCGCTGCACTTCGGCGGCCCCGGCGGCGGACGGGCGCGCAAGGGTGGTGCGGTGATCGAGATCGCCGTCGGCGATCCGGTAGGCGTCGGCGGTCAGGATGCGTAGCGGGCGGATGATCTCGCGCCCGGCGATGAGGGCGATGGCGAGCGTGGCGAGCGTGGCGAGCCCGAGCCAAAGGCCCAGCAGCCGAACCTGGCGCCGCACGGTCGCGTCGACCGTGGTGGTCGGGACCCCGACCAGGATGTGCCAGGATGTCTCCTCGGTCGTGGTGAAGCCGTGCAAGCGCACGACCCCATCGATGTCCACGCCCTGCCCGATCCCCGCGCGCTCCGCTAGCACGGTGCGGATGTGCGGCATGGCGCTCAGGGGTTGCCCGACCCAGCGCTCGGCGTCGAGGTTGTGGCCCACCACGCGCCCCTGGCTATCGATGAACATGACCAGCGTGCCCGCCGGATAGGGCCGATTGTCGAACCACTGCTGCAGGCGCCGCAGATCGAGTACCGCGCCCACCGCGCCGATCGGGGTACCCCGGCCGTCCAGCGGCAGGACGGGCATGGCGATAACGACCCGCGCCTCGCCCGCGCCGGGCGAGAGCAGCACGTCGCTGACCAGCAGGCGGTCCTCGCGGATCACCGCCTGAAAAAAGGCCTGGTCGATGAGCGCATCGCTCGCGCCGCCCGACCCACCCGTGGAGACATAGACGTTCCCCGCAGCGTCGGCAGCCAGGAACCCGTCATAGCTCGAGAACCGCGCTTCCAGATCGAGCAGGAACGCCCGCGTCGTCAGCGGGTCGTCGTCGTGCAATACGGGCGTGCGCGCCAGCACCGTCAGGAGGGAACGCGTCTCGGCGACCAGTTCGTCGAGGCGGAGGGCGGTTGCCTGCGCCTCGCGCAGCGCGGTCGCCTCGATCGTCGCCCGTTCATCCTGAATAGACCGATACGAGAAAAAGCCATTGAGGAGGAGGAAGGGCAGCAGTACCGCCCCGATCAGCAGTGCGAGATCGGCGGCGATCCCGCGCGGACGACCCAGCACTCTCCGCATCGCCCAATGCCCCCCTGCCCGCCCATCCCGACGCCATCGTACATGCTTGCCAGCCCCACGGCGGGATAGCCATGTCTCCCCGCCGGACGCCGATCTGCCATGAAGCCACAACCAGTAGACGGAAGTCTATCACTCCAACCTCAATAGTCGCCTCAACACGCTGACCGTTGCCAGGCTCAGGTGGTGACGGTGCCGGGCGATTGGCGCGGGTGGTCGGGACACCGATCCGCTTTACAATGGCGATGGGATGAACCATGCTAACGATTGCGGGGCGACACAGTCGGCTCGCTCAAGGAAGATAAACATGGAAGACGGATCCACAATCCTCCTGATCGAGGATGACCCGGACATCAACACCATTGTCCGGCTCGCCCTGGAAGCGACCGGCTATCGGGTCGTGGTCGGCACCAGCATGGTGCAGGCGCTCGCCCTCCTGACCGCGGCGCCGATCGCTCTCATTCTCGCCGCACCGTTGCGTCGGCCCGGTACCGGCGAGTCCGCCGAACGGTGGGCCGGCCTGGAGCAAATCCGGGAACACGCCCCCGCGATTCCCATCGTCATCTTCACCGCCGCCAACGCGGACGACTTTGCGGGGTATCGCGCGCGCGGCTTCAGCGATCTGCTGCTCAAGCCATTTTCCATCGATCAACTCATCAACATCGTGCGCCGCAATCTACGCCAGCCACTGCATCAGATTCTGGGATAACCATCCGACCGCTGGGGATACCAAGCGATCTGCGACATAGGGGTATCCGTCGCGACGAGGCGCATGCGGGATACCACTGAGAGGGCGATCGCCGCGACGGAGTTCGCCACCCGGCACGCGAGGAGCAGTACGAGCAGTAGGAACGCCAGATCCCTTCTCCCGTCTCCCTATCCTCGGCTGCACCCCAGGTGCGTGTATGGCCACCACCACCACAGTCGCCCTACCGATCGAGGAGGATTACGATCTGCATGTCGCCGCGCATCGCATAGTCCGTGATCGCCGCCCGCAGCCGACCCGGCTCACCCCGGTGCTCCACCCGGAGCGTCCTGGCAAGCTCTGCCCGCATTTGTCTCAGGGTCAACAGGCGACCAAAGCGCTCGATCACCCGCGGATCGTCCGCAGCCGCCCCGGCGGGTAGGGCTAGCTCGGTCAGGATGGAGTCGAGTATCTCCCGGGCCGCCGGGTCGCCGGCGGCGACCCGGTGATAGTGGGCACGGGCGAAAGACCGCGCCTCGTCGGGCGAGACGATCACCCCCCGGTCCTGTGCCAGCTGGAGGAGTACCTCCTCCTCGATGAGTTGATCGAGGGCGGCACCCCGGGGATCAGTGTTGTCGCGTCCCAAGTCGAGAGGTCGTCGAGCGATCAGCATCCGCCGTTCCAGCGCCGCCCCCGAGATTGCTCGGCCATTCACCCGGGCGACCACGTCGGGTACGTTCTCTCTGTCCTCCCGGAACGGATTATGGCGCACGGGCAGGGCTTCCTCCGCGGGCGCCGACACGGTCTGACCGATCAGCAGGGCGAGCCCGACCATCCCGACTACCGCCGCGCTACCAAGCTGTTCTCTGACGCGCCCTGCGATCACGACCCCGACTCGCCCTTCCGACACCTGCTCCTCCTCGGCAGCGATGACGCGCAGCGACCCCGTGCATCCGACCGCAAGAGCAAGAATGCCGGGCACGCCTCAATATTCACCTCAACAACGCAACCACCATCACTTCGTCGGGGATGGTGAGTCGCGGGATGGCGGAATGGGGGCAGCATTGAGGGAGAATTGAGGCAGATGCGCGAACATTGGAATGTGGTCTCGAGCCGGCGCTCTGCCTCGCGTGAGCGCGGCTCACGCTCTTGCCTGGCGGGCGAAGATCCGCCCGATTTGATCGCCGCGAGACGGCGTCCCCCGGAGCCGACCCGCGTGAAGGGCGCCATGAACAGATATTGCGAAGATCCCCCCCGGCCACGCCTCGACATTGCACAGAGTCATATCGGCTCATGGCACAGTTTCTGCCGGGGCATTCGATAGTGAAAAGCTGATGCGGTCAGGGTATCCGGCGGGATTGCTGTGGAGATGTCGATAATGGAACGAATGTTGAAAGGGTGGGGCGTGTCTTTGCGTGCGCGGCCCATGGCGGAATCTGCGGTCGAGCCGCGCGCGCGACTCGCTGACCGGGCACACCGGACAGCGACCGGGCGACAGCATCCTACGCGTCCCTGGTGGTCAGCCTGGTGCTACGCCGAAACGGGCAAGCGCGACCTGCGACTCGACCTGCTGCGCGGCTTCGCCGTCCTGGCGATGGTCGTCGACCATGTCGCGGGGCCATCCTGGTTCTACGCGGTCACGGGCGGCAATCGCTTCTTCGTCTCGGCGGCGGAGGGATTTGTCATCCTCTCCGGGCTCGTCGTCGGCATCGTCTACGGCGGCATCGCGCGCGCGCAGGGGCTGCGGGCGGCGATCGGGAAACTCCTCGGGCGCGCCTGGCTCCTCTACGTGCTGTCGGTCTGGCTCTCGCTCGTCTCCGCCCTGCTCGCCGTCCTCCTGGACCAACCCGCCGGGGCACCATTCCTCGCCGCCCCGGCACAGTTCGTCTTCGAGATCATCACGCTCCGTCGTACCTTCTATCTCGTCGATGTGCTGCTGCTCTACTGCTTCGCGATGGTCGCCGCGACCGGCGCGCTCGCCCTGCTCGGGCGCGGTCGCTGGTGGGCCGTCTTGCTCGCCTCTTGGGCGCTCTGGGGGGGCTATCAACTCGATCCGCATATGTTCCAGGTTCCCTGGCCGATCGCGGATAACCCGGTCTTCCATTTCGCCCCGTGGCAGGTGTTGTTCTCCACCGCGCTCGTGCTCGGCTACCATCGACGCTGGCTCGCCGAGCACGTCGTCGCGCGCTGGCCCCGCTCGCCACTGCGCGACGGCTATCTCCTGCCGCTCGGCCTGACCTTCGTGGCGCTCATCTGGCTCTCGCACACGAATGCGGCGGCATTCGACCGGTTCGCCCCGGATGGCGGCGCGGCGGCTATCCTCGACGCCTGGTTCCTTAAGAGCCGGTTGCCGCTGCCCAGGCTCCTCTGCACTCTCGTCGTCTTCGGTTTCTTCTGGGCGCTGGTGACGCGCTGCTGGCGCCCCCTGCACGCCCTCGCCGGCCCCTTCTTGCTCGTCCTGGGGCAGGGTGCTCTCTACGCCTACGCCATGCATATCTTCCTGGTCGCGCTCGTCCACTCCGGGGCGCTGGCGCTGTGGGACGCCGGTGCGCACGGCGGCTTCCCGGCCCTGACCGGCGGCACCAACGCAACCCTGCAACTCGCCGTGCTCGCCGTGCTCTGGGTCCTGACGCGCGCGCGTTTCTTGCAGGAGGCCGTCGCGCCGCTCGGGCGGCCACCGGTTATCCGGCAGCGTTCCATCCCGGGTCGTCTGCCCGCCCGTCGCCCGAGCGACGCGCTCATCGCCATCGCCCTGGTCGGGGTGGTCACGGGCGCCCACGTGCTGCCGCGGCAGTACGGCCTCAATGCCGTTTCCGATGAGACTCGTGCTACCCGGCGCGCCACGACTGGTGCGGTGGGCACCCGAGCGACCGGGCCGGTCTCGACGGTGACCGCGCCCAGGAGTATCGCCAACTCCGCCGTGTCGACCGCGCCCCGCGGCGGCCCCGCGGCGGCGGCGACTGCGGCAACCCAGGATGCGCCCGCCGCCGCAACACCGACCGCGATGACACCGGGGCAGGTGCGGGAGAGCACATTCTTCAGCCGGGCGCTCGGGCGGACGATGCCCTACGGCGTCTACCTGCCGCCCGGTTACGCGGACACGGCCGGGCGCTACCCGGTCCTCTATATGCTGCACGGCATCGGCGGGCATTACAGCGAGTGGGCGGCATACGGGCTGTTGGAAACCGCGGAGCGGCTGATCGCCTCGGGACGGATCACCCCGCTGATCATCGTGCTGCCGCAAGGCGATGAGGGCTTCTTCGTGAACCATGCCGGGCCGCAGGGCGCGCGCTGGGGCGACTACCTGGCCCACGATCTCGTCGCGCACATCGATGCCAACTACCAGACAGTCGCCAGCCACGAGGCGCGCGGCGTGGGCGGGCTCTCGATGGGCGGATTCGGCGCGCTCCACCTCGCCTTCGCCTACCCGGACCGCTTCGGTGCTGTCGGTGCGCACAGCCCGTCGCTGCGCACCCAAGAGGAGGCCCCCGACTACCTGGGCGACCCGCTCGCCTACGCGCGCATCGACCCGATGCAGCTGGCGAAGTCGCTCGACCCGGCGCGACCGCCGAAGATCTGGATCGATGTCGGCGTCGAGGACGACTGGGCGGCGCGCGCGACCACGCTGAAGGACGACCTGCGCGCGCGCGGCATCCGCCCCGAGTACCGCGAGACGGCCGGCGGCCACGACGCCGCGTACTGGCGGCAGAATGCGGGGCGCTATCTGCGCTTTTACGGCGCGGCGCTCGGGGCGAGCGCGCAGGACTGACCGGCGCGAGGATCGGGATCGGGGGGCGAACGCATTCAGGGCAGGTGGCGCGCGGCGGGTGCGGTATCGCGGCGATACGCCCGGTGCAGCCAGGCGCGCATGGAGAGGGTCATCCCCACGATGAACGCGATGAAGGCGAGGGTGAGCAGCTCGGACGCCACGCCGTCGCCACGCGCATCGACCGCGCGCCGCGCCAGGGCGAAGAGGACGACAATCCCGGGCCAGAGAAGGATGGTGAGGGCCGTCCCTTTGAGGACGACCGCGCCGATCGTCGACTCCGACCGCACATAGGTGAGTGCCCCGAGCGGGAGACCGGCGACGAGCCCGCTGACGAAGCCCGCCAGGGCAATGGCCGGGCGCGGCCCCGCCGTCCAGACCTGCCACTGGATCAGGATGAGGGCCACCATGATCAGCGGCAAGAACCAGAGCGTGGCGACAGAGAGTCGATGCTCGCGCAGCATGCGGAGCGCCAACCAGAGCGCCCCGAGCACGATGACCATATCGGATAGCGGCGAATGTGTCATCTCCTCATTTCCCCCCGGTGCGGGACTCACCAGCGTGTAGCGAACACTCCCCCGGACACCAGACGCACAGACGAACAGCCGTCATGCTGTCGCGTTGCGCGGCTATGCCCATCCCCGAGCGCATTCCCGCTGGTGCTGGGGAGGATTTTTACACTGCGCCTCACAAAAGAGGCCACACTGTCCGTCTCAAAGCGCGCCTCAACATTGCCCATCGCCGGTGTCATAGGCGACGCTAACGCCCGGTCAGGATGTATCTCACGCGCGCCATTAATGGGGCGTGGGGTCGGGTAAATGCGTGATCGCCTGCCCTTTGGACAGGCGCACCGCCGATTATGGGCCGATCATTCCATTGCGCGCTGTGCCGGTGCGGTCGGCAACCCGCACTCGCTCGGGCGGGCCACACTCCTGTGCGACGAGCGGGGCGACCTCCGTGAGTTGGCGCAGGCCACTGAGCGTGTAGGGCGTCACGCGGGGCACCGGCGTCCACGCGCCGCTCCCCGCGAGTTTCCGGGCAAGGAACGCGCACGCATCATCGCCACGGAAGCGCCCTTGCAACTGACCATCGCCGAAGAGGTAGGCCATCCCCGCGCCGTCTTCGACGATCAGCGCGATTTGTCCTCGGCTCCCTTCGCAGCGGTAGCGGATCGTGTAGCGGGCCGAACGGGGATAGGTCATGCCTTCTTACTCCTGTCTGCCTCGCCACCGGGCGACGCCCGGTGGCTTAACGTGTGCCGTGCTCTCCGCGTCACCCCAGCGCACTCAGCCTAACCGTTCGCCCTCAATAGTCGCCTCAACAGCACCATTCGCCGGGGGAGTTGCCCACACTAGAAACAGTGCGAGAAGGGTTAGACGTGCGCGAGTCGGCGGGGCATGATGCGGCTCATGACGGCGTAGCTGTCGGCCTCGCTCGTCGCCCACAGGCGCTCGTACTCCTGCGCCAGACGACGGCTCTGCGCTCGCCAACTGCATGTCCGCTCCGCTCCCCTGTGCTGCTCTGTCATACTCGGGGTAAGCCCGGCACGGTGAGCTAACCCGACCTGTGCCTGGCCTCGTGCCTCACGGCCAACCTGTCGCTCCCGCGCCGGGTCCCTGGGGCGTGACCTGAGAGCAACCGCCTTGCTTGTCAAGTGACCGGACCCCGGCGGCGCGCCGTCGGAGGGCTGGCGTGGGGAGCGGCGCGGCTCCGACCACGGCGCTCCCCAGGCCAGCGCAAGGGGCCAGCCTCAGCACTGGGCAGCCGGCACCGGCAGCCATGGTGTTCGAGCCCGCAGGAGCGCATTGAGGATCGTGAGGAGTTTGCGCATGCAGGCGACCGGCGCGACCTTCCGCAGCTTCCCCGCATCGCAGAGTGGCCGCTAGAACGCGCCGATGACGGGGTTCCAGCGGGCCGCGGTCAGCGCGGTCATGTACAGCACCACGCGCACCCCCTGTCTGGCTACCGTCGCCATCCGCTGCGCAATCCTGGCAATTGTCATCCGGGATTGCTAAGAATACAGGCCGGATGACGACGGTAGATACGGTATTCGCTGTCAAGCCGCCTGGTCGACCTGGCCCGGCTGGCCCCGTCAAGCGGCGAGCCGGGGCAAGGCCTTGTGTTGTTGTTGTTGATCCGGGTCGAAGCGGCACTGTTTGCTGCCGGGCGCCCAGGCTTGGTGGAGCAACTTCCTGGCGGCGGCGCAGCGCGCGACCTTCACCGACTTGCCGGCCGCGCGCAGCCGCTCATAGAACGCCTTGCTGGCCGGGGTGTCGCGGGTGGCGCTGCGGGTCACCATGTAGAGCGCGGTGCGCAGCCGACCGTTGCCTTCGTGGCCGATCTGCGGCCGGCCGCGGATGCGGCGCCCCGACTCGCGGGGCACCGGGGCTAGGTGTTTAGTCCCGGGGTGTGGTGGGGTAGTGTATGCTGCCTTGCCAGGGAAGGAGGACCTATGGGACAGGTACTACACGGGAGCGCCCGCACGACAGCGGCGGTGCGTCGCGCGATCCAGCAGCGTCAAGCGAGCCTGAAGGCGCTGGCGGCGCGCCATGCCATCAACCCCAAGACGGTGGCGAAGTGGCGGAAGCGGGCGTCGGTCGAGGACGCGAAGATGGGGCCGAAGGAGCCGCGCTCCACGGTGCTGACGCCCGAGCAGGAGGCGGCCTGCGTCGCGTTCCGCAACCAGACCCTGCTGCCGCTGGACGACTGCCCCTACGCGCTACAGGCCAGCATTCCCGGCCTCACCCGCTCCTCCTTGCATCGCTGCTTCCAGCGCCACGGCATCAGCCGCCTGCCGGAGCTGGCGGGCGCGACGCCGCCCAAGAAGGCGTTCCGCCAATACCCCATCGGCTATTTCCACGTCGATATCGCCGAGGTGCGCACCGAGGAGGGCAAGCTCTACCTGTTCGTGGCGATCGATCGCACCGCGAAGTATGCCTACGCCGAGTTGCTCCCGCGCGCCGGCAAGCTTGAGGCGGCGCAGTTCCTGCGCAATCTCGTCGCGGCCGTGCCCTACGCGATCCACACCGTCCTCACCGACAACGGCATCCGGTTCACGAACCGCACGCAGGACCGCCGGGCCTTCACGCACATCTTTGACCGCGTCTGCCACGAGCACGCCATCGAGCATCGCCTGACCAAACCGAGCCATCCCTGGACCAACGGCCAGGTCGAGCGCATGAACCGCACGCTGAAGGAGGCGACGGTCAGCCGCTACCACTATGCCACGCACCAAGAGTTGCGAGAGCACCTCTACAACTTCCTGAACGCCTACAACTTCGCGAAGCGACTCAAGACCCTCCGGGGGCTAACGCCCTACCAGCACAGCATCAACCGCTGGCAACAAGAACCGCGCCACTTCCGCGCCGATCCTCACCACCACACCCTGGGACTAAACACTGGGCGTCCGCCGGGGTGACGCGCAGCGCCAGCAGGTGCCCGAGCGTGTCCACCACGACGTGGATCTTGCTGCCGCGCTTGCGCTTCGCCCCGTCGTAGGCGGCGCGGTCGCCGCGCATCGGCGTCGATGGCAGCGTGCGGCTGTCCAGGATGACGGCGGTTGGCTCCGGCTCCCGCCCCGCCGCCACGCGCAGCAGCGCCCGGAGATCGTGGACCATCGCCGCGAAGACCCCGGCGGCGATCCAGCGGCGCGCCTGCTGGTAGACGGCGGAATGCGGGGGGAATTCGTGCGGCAGATAATCCCACTGCGCCCCGGTGCGCACGACCCAGCACAGGGCGTCGAAGACTGCGCGCAGATCGTGCCGCCGCTGCGGCGCGTCGGCCCGCATCAGCGTCAGGTACGGCAGCACGAAGTGCCACTCCTCGTCGCTCACATCGCTCGGATACGGCTTACGCATCGCGGCGGCCATCCTCACCTCCTCCAGCGGCACAAGGATAGTCGCCTCAAGGCGCCAAGTGCATAACTGACTCTAGAAAAGCCAGACACCAGGCGAGGAAGATACCGACCGCCATCAATCGCCCCTCCGATGCCACCGTCAGCGCAGGCGCTGCTGTGCCGGCATCACCGCGTTGCGAGAGGCAGAGTAGAGCCAGCCGCGCTCGGTGAGCAGCAGGGCGACGAGGAAGACGAGGAACGCGCCGTCGAGGCGCTCGAGCGCCACCCCCTCGCGAAGCCAGGTGAAGGCGCGGCGGCCCAGGATATAGAGCGCGATCGACCCCGGCCACAGGAGGAGGCTGAGCGGTGTACCCCGGACGACGATGGCCCCGGTGGACGGCTCGACGCGCACCCAGGAGCGCGTGGCGACCACCAGTCCGGCCAGCACGCCCGCCAGCGCGGCGGGAACCCCCAGGAACCCCGCCGTCTCGACGACGAGGGCGCGCTGGAGCAGGACGAACGTCACCATGATCGCCGGGAGGAACAGGATCGTGGCGGTGCTGACGAGGTGCTCGCCGCGCAAGCGCCACGCCAACAGCCCCACCCCCATGAGGAGCAGCAGATCGAAGAACGGTTCGCGGCCCATGGGCTCTCCTCTCTGCGGTACGCGCTGCACCACGTCGCCGTGCAGCGCCGATCAGCGCCCCATCCCATCCGGGCCTTGCAGTGCGCGCGGCGGGCCGAGGATCTCGCGCAGGAGGAACGCCTGTCGCAGGGCGGCCCGCGAGCCCAGCACCGCACGCACGTCCAGCGGGCGGCCTGTGGCGGGCGGCACCGCTTGGGTCGTCTCCTGCGGCGTCACCCCTGTCGGCTCCGCATCGTGGCCCTCGCGGTTGAGCGGCGGCGGTCGGCGGTGCCCCGGCGCAAATGGTGCCCGGGTCGTCCGGGTCGGCAGCGGTTGGTTGACGCGCTCCGCCTCCCGGAGTGCCTGTTCGATGCTCTGCCGCAGTCGTTCCATGAGTACCCCCTCGTCGGGCCGGGCCGGCCCGCGCCCCGGCCCGATCGCGCGCTAGCCGGTGTGTCCGTCGCCGTTCGCCGCCAGCCCGGCGCGGAGCTTCGTGTCGGCCTCGACGTTCTGCATCTTGTAGTAGTCCATGATCCCCAGGTTGCCGCTGCGGAACGCCTCGGCGATCGCCAGCGGGATCTGCGCCTCGGCCTCGACGACGCGCGCGCGCATCTCCTGCTCCACCGCCACCGCCATCGCGCGGCGCTCCTCGGCGTTGGCCTGGGCGACGCGCTTGTTCGCCTCGGCCTGGTCGGTCTGCAGCTGCGCCCCGATATTCCGGCCCACGTCCACGTCGGCGATGTC
>CADCWN010000374.1 GCA_902806415.1 uncultured Thermomicrobiales bacterium
GGGCCGCCCCGGCAGCAGGTGCGCGATCCGCACCCATTGGCCATCCCGCAACGCATACCGCCGTATCATCTCGCCCCCGCCTCACGCACGCCCGACCGGCACGCGGGGAGCCTACCACCACCGAGGACACGCCCTAGGAAATGAGGCCACACACGCTGCTAATCGCCAGAGCCCCCCGGAAGCACTGCTTCCGGGGGGCTCTGCGGTTTTCCGGCGTCGTTCGCCGCTGCGTCAGTATGCCGCGCGCGAGCATAGGCCGGTGTGGCTAACGGCGGACGAAGACAACCGTGTAGTAGTGCATCCCGTCGCGATCCACACTGTGGCCGACGCCGACGGCGGTATATTGGGGATCCATTGTTACCGCGCGGTGTGGCGGGCTCGCGAGGTACGCATTGCTGGCGACGTTAGCCGTCTGTCCATCGGGATAGTTGTTGCGCGAGATGATCTCGCCCGCGTAGCCCCACCCGATCCCTGCGGCGTTCAACAAGGTGAAGATGTTCGCGCCGTCGGGGGTCTGGTGGCTGAAGTACCCGCGGGTGGCCATGTCGGCGCTACGTTCCCGCGCAAGCTTGGTCAGGGCGGGGTCGAGCTGCGGGCTGGCAATTCCCCCGGCCCCGCGCGCTCCCAGCAGGATGTTGAGCACCTCCTGCTCGTAGGGCGAGAGCGCGGTCCCCACCGATTGGACGCCCAGGCGGTGGACGGGGTATTGCTGCGCCCCGAGTCGCCCGAGTACCACCCGCCCCAGCTCGGGGTGCCACTCCATCCGCGCCCGCTCGAAATATTGCACGGTATAGGTTCGGCCATCGTCGGCGCTACGCTCTTGCAGCTCCTCCGACAGCGGATAGCCGAAGAGACGCTGCCCATTGTGGGCAAACCAGAAGCCAGCGAAACCACCGCCCATATTGTGCCCGGTCTGCTGGAAGTAGATCGCACTGGGTTGGGGGCCGGACTGCGGGAAGGTGCGACCGGCGGTAGACTCTCGACCGAGCGCGCTCACCAGCACCTCGTTCTCCGTCCCGCCAAACTCGGGATGCCACTCGAATCGCGCTCGCTCAAAGTACTGGACCCGCAGTCCGTCGAGATCGAAGTCGCCGGAGAGCGGCAGGCCGAAAAGCTCTACGCCGCCATTGGCATTGTAGAAGCGCTGGAACAAGGCGGAAATATCCCGCTCTGTTTCCTTTGCCTGGATAGTGGTCGGCCAGCTCAAGCTCGCGAACAAGACAAGTAGGGGGAGCATGTGGCACAGCAAAGAAACCGATCGTCGCATCTTTCCCTCGTCGGTAGCCGGGCTATCTCGCCGAGCGAGACCCTTGGCTTTGCGTCCCCACCTCGCGATGGGTTTGCCTTTATCGACGTCCCTGTGCCTCTTGCCGCACCCGCGGCATGCTCATGAACGACGTCTTCTTTCTTGAAGCTTAGCGCCACGGAACACTAGATCCAATAGCCCATTTGGTACACACGGGGCGTACACATGGGTAGGTTCACTACCCTGACCGCGCCCGGTCGCCGCAAGGTCTGGTGTGGCGATCCGCGGGCGTTCCGGAGAAAGGTGCCGCTCGCATATCGACATCGCTCGCCCAGACTGCGTCGCGGACAAGTCGTATCGATGCCGGGGGTGGAGATTGGCAAGGCAATAGCGTCGGCCCCGATCATTCGATCGGGGCCGACGCTGCTTTAACTATGGTGTTCCTTAGGTCGGCGCGCCTATGGGCGGCGCAGCAGTGCGTCGTCCTGCGGCTGGGCGGCGCGGCGCGGGTCGGCATCGCCGATATCGCCCTTGCGGTTCGTCTCCTCGGAGCCAATCTCGCGACCCGGGAGGATCTGCGGCGCACGCTGGGCCTCGCGCCCGATCCGGTACGGATCGTCGATCACGCGATGGGTGCCGCGCGTCAGCACGACCAGATCGGCGGCCCCTTCGAGCGCCTGGCCGGTGGCCGGGTTGCGCTTGTCGCGGATGTAGGATAGGAAGTCGTCGCGGTAGTTCTGCACCAGGCTGAGGATCGGCGCGGGCGCGGCCTGCCCGAGTCCGCAGAGCGAGATCTCGATGATCTGCTTGCCGGTGTAGTTGATCAGATCGAGGTCGCTCTCATGCCCGGTGCCGAAGCGGACCCGATCGAGGATCTCGGTCATCGCTGGGCAGCCCAGGCGGCAGGGGGTACACTTGCCGCACGACTCGTCGGCGTTGAACTTCATCAGGTAGCGCGCCCACTCGACCGCCGTAGTGTGATGGTCGAGGACGATGAAGCCGGCCGAGCCGAGCATCCCGCCGACCCCGTTCATATCCTCGAAATCGACCTTGAAATGCAATTGGTCTGCGGGGAGGCAGCCGCCGGAGACACCACCGGTCTGGAAGCCCTTGAACTCCGAGCCCCTGCGCATCCCGCCGTGGACCTCGTAGATCAGGTCATGGATCGACATATCCATCACGATCTCGGAGACGCCGGTGTACTCAACCGGCCCGGCGATCGTGACCAGCTTCGTGCCGGTGGAATGATCCGGCCCGATGGCGTGGAACCACTCCCCCCCGCGCATGACGATGTCCGGCGCGTTGGCGAGGGTCTCGACGTTGTTGACGACGGTCGGCTTGCCCCAGAGCCCGTACTCGACCGAACGCGGCGGCTTGGTGCGCGGCTGCGGGCGGTCGCCCTGCACCGAGTAGATCAGCGCCGAGCCCTCGCCGGAGATGTACGCCCCGCCGCCGATGCGGACCCGCACCTCCAGGTCGATGCCGGTGCCGAGGATATTCTTGCCGAGCAGCCCCGCGCGCTCGGCGGCCTTGACCGCCTGCTTGAAGCGCTTGATCCCGAGCGGGAATTCGCCGCCGATGAAGGCGTAGCCGACCGTCGCGCTGATCGCCACGCAGCCGATCATGATCCCTTCGAGGACGACATGGGGGTCGCTCTCGAAGGTGCGGCGATCCTTGAAGACGTTCGGCTCGCCCTCGTGGCCGTTGCAGATGACATACTTCTGGTTGTTGCGCGACTTGCGCCCGGACTCCCACTTGATCCCCATCTGGAAGCCCGCGCCGCCGCGCCCGCGAATGTTGGTCTTCTTGACTTCCTCGATCACCTGATCGGGCGTCATCTCCGTGAGCGCCTTGACGAAGCCCTGGTAGCCGCCCTCGGCGATGTACTCCTCGATACTCTCCGGGTCGATCCGGCCCCAGCGGCGCGAGAGCCAGCGGGTCTGGCGGCGGAGATAGGGGTGGCGCTTCAGCGGCGGAATCCCCTTGTAGTCCTCTAAGCCCGCCGCATCGGCCGATTGCTCCAGGGTCAGCGGCGGCTCGACGACGAGCCCCTGCGGCTCCAGCCAGCCCAGCGCCTTCTCCGCCCAGACCCCGTCACCCTCGACCGCCCGCTCGATCAGCTCGATCACCTCGTCCTCGCCGATGTGGCCGTAGACGATCGTCGGCTCGTTGGGGCGCTTGACCTGCACGATCGTCTCGGCGAACTCGAAGCCGAGCGAGCCGGTCTGGCGGACGATCGCGGGAATCTGGCGCGTCTCGGTCAGGAATACGAGGTTCTTGTAGATATCCTCGGCCCCGACGGGTAGGCTCCCGCCGTGGACGTTAACGGTGATGACGGTCTTGTCGCTGCTCTGGAGCGCATCCCACGCCGCAGTCGCGCGCGCGTGCAACTGATCGAACGGGCTGCGGTCGGCCATACGGTGCTCCTTAAGTCGCCGGTAGCTATCGGCTATCAGCTATCAGCTATCGGTACGAGGTGAGGATGCTGACCGCTGACGGCTGATTGCTGACCGCTATTTCAACAACTCATTAACGATCTGATCGACCTTCTCCGGGGTCAGGTTGCCGTATGCCTTGCCGTTGACGGTCGCCATCGGGCCGATCTGGCAGGCACCCATGCAGCCGGAGAAGATCTCCATCGTGACCTTACCGTCCGGGCTGGTCTGGCCTTTGCGGATGATGCCGAGGCGATCGAAGAGGCGCTCGACCAACTGGCCCGAGCCGAGGACGTTGCAGGCCGCGCCGTCGCAGGCGATGTAGACATTGTCGGCGCGCGGGGTGGTGCGGAGGTCACCGTAGAAGGTGAGCAGGGCGTAGACGCGCTGCAACTCGATGCCGAGATGATCGGCGACGACCGCGGCGGCATCCTCCGAGCAGTAGCCCCAGTGCTCCTGGATTTCCATCAGGGCGAGCAGGGCCAGCTCGTTCGCCTCGCGCCAGTCGCGCGCGTTAAATTCTTCGTCCATCAGGTGCTGCACCCAGCCGAGATCGATCGGCTGGGCCGGTTGCGGCGGCGGCGCCGGGGCGACCCGCTGCGCTTCGGTCGACTGCGACACAGGCTTCTCCTCACGCTCCTGATCGTGGCGGAATAGGTCGGGTTTGCGAGGGCGCTGCGGCGATCAACCGACTCTGTGACGCGCTGCACAGACCCACCGGCGAGTATAGCAGATAGCCCGTAGCGGGCGCGCGGAATCTCGACGCTCAGCCGCCGTACACGATGACTATCACGATCGTGGTCAGGATGAGGAGGAACAGCGCCCCGCGCAGCGGTGTGGCGCGGGCGAGCCAGGTGGTGACGAGGCCGATGATGAGGAAGACGCCGACCAGATCGAGCGGCGGCGGCAAGCCCCGGAGGGCCGCGCCCGCAGAGGCGGCGAGCGCGCCGAGGAGGGCGACGAGCAGCGGTGCCAAACGCGGGATCGCGGTCATGTCGCGGCGGCGTCGCGCTGGCATCGCGGCTCTTGCTCCCCCATCGCGCCGATGTTGCGCGCCGATGTTGCGTGAGGCGGAGTATGGCCCGGCGGCGGCGTGGGCGTCAAGCGTGTCGCGGCGCGCGAACCCGCCGAAACGAGCGGGGCCTGTCGCTCCCTGTGCTATGATGCCTCCGTGCGGTATTGTGGCGCGCGGCGGAGCGGCGCGAGCGGGAGGCTGGAGCGGGCATGAAGGCGGAGATCGTCTCGGTCGGGACCGAGCTGCTGCTGGGATCGATCACGGACACGAACGCGACGTTCCTGGCGCAGGAGTTGTCGCCGCTCGGGATCGATCTCTACTATGTCTCGCAGGTCGGGGACAATCTGGGCCGGATCGTCGAGGTGTTGGGGCGCGCCTGGGGCCGCTCCGACCTGACGATCATCACCGGCGGTGTCGGCCCGACCGACGATGATATGACCCGCGAGGCGATTGCCGCGATGCTCGGCGAGACGCCCGAGGTGGATGAGGCGGTGGTCGAGCAGGTCGAGCGTTTCTTCCGGATGCGCGGCCAGGCGATGCCCGCCAAGAATCGCAAGCAAGCCTGGCTGATCCCTTCCGCCCGACCGCTCCTCAACCCGATCGGCACCGCCCCCGGCTGGTTCGTCGAGCGCGATGGCCGGATGCTGGCGAGTATGCCCGGCGTGCCGCGCGAGATGACCCGGATGTGGCGCGAGGAGTTGATGCCGCGCGTTAAGCGGCAACTGCCGCGGACGACGATCGTCAGCCGCACCCTGAAGACGATCGGGATCGGCGAGTCGGCGGCGGAGCAGCAACTCGGCGAACTCGTCAACGCCCACAACCCGACGACCGCGACCTACGCGAAGAATGATGGCGTCCATGTGCGGATCACCGCCAAGGCCGCGACGGAGGTGATCGCGCGGGAGATGATCGCGCCGGTCGAGGTCGAGGCGCGCGGGCGTCTCGGCGACACGATCTACGGGATCGACGACGAGACCCTGCCCGGCGCGCTCCTGCGCCTCGCCGCCGGGCGTGGACTGACCCTGGCGACCGCCGACATCAATACCGGAGCGCGCCTCGCCGCCCTCTTCGGCGACGATCCGGCGGCGGTCGAGCATTATCGGGGTGGCTGGGTGCTCGGCCTGGCCGAGGCCGCGCAACTTGTCGACACCGCCGCCGACGACCTCGAACGGCTAGCGACTGCGCTGGCGAGCAAGGTGCGCGCGGATCTGGGCGCGGGGGCGGGGATGACCGCGCTGGCGCAGCTCAGCGACCTGCCAGATCCGGCCACCGGGCGGCACACCGGCACCCTGATCATCGCCGTCGATCTCGGGGGGCGGGTCGCGACGAAGCGGCATGAGTACGCCTCCACCGCCGCCGATCTCCGCCGCCGCGCGATCCTCTGGGGGGCGGAATTCCTGCGACTGGAATTATTGAAGAGCGAGGGCTAACGCCGGCATGCCGCCGAGGCTCGGGGAGGACCATGCAGGAACGGTTAAACGAGGCGGCCCTGGTCGCGCGGGTGCGGCGGCGCGTGGAGGCGCAGGAAGGGCTGTCCCTGCCCGAAGGTCGCGCGCCGGTCGGGCGTCGGGCCGACGGCACGCAGCGGCAGCACGTCTTCGATCTCGTCGCCGAGAACCGCTCCCTGATCGGCGAGATCCGCACCTACACCCTCGGTGAGAGCGGCGGGCGACCGGCGGGGAAGTTCGCCCACTGCTACGCCGCCTGCCTCTTCCTCTTCCGTTCCAAGGCCCGCCGCAAAGTCCTCATCCTCACCGATCGCCCCTTCTGGTCGCGCTTCCGCCGGGAGAGCGAGGGGTTGGTCGAGGGGATCGAGATTATCCACGTCCCGATCGACGGCACCGCCCCGATCGTGACCGACGAGCCGACGATGCCCGAACCGCTGGCCGCGCCGCCGCGTCCGGGTGCCGCCCCTGGTCGCGCGCCAGTCGATGGCCCGCGCGGCTTCACGCGCCAGGATGAGTTGCCGGTCGCGCGCCGCAACAAGGGCGGACCCGGCCCGCGCGGGCGGCGACCGATCACCGGGCCGCGTCGGGGGCGCTGATGGCCCGCTCCGGGGAAACGCACCGATGCTCATCCTCTCCGGCCCGCCCGTAGCGGGGAAGAACACCATCGGCACGCTCCGCGCTCGCCAGCGTGACCACTGTGCGGTCATAGATGTCGACCAGGTGCGCGCCATGATCGTCCAGCCGCACCGCGCGCCCCGGGATGGCGAGGAGGGCTGGCGGCAACAGCGGCTCGGCGTCCTCCAGACCTGTCGGCTCGCGACGGGCTTCGCCGATGGTGGCTGGGAAGTGATCATCCTCGATGTCGTCTCAGGGAGAATCCTGCCCTTGTATCGGCAGCACCTCGATCAGTATCCCTCTCTCGTGGTGCAGCTCCTGTCCGATTGGGCTGAGCGCCGTCGCCGCTTCCTGGCGCGCGGCCCCGCGCTGCCCGACGATGAGTTTGCGATGATCTACCGCGAGCAAGCCACCTTCACCGGATACGCGCTGCAGATCGATAACACGGCGCTCCCGGCCAGCGATGTCGTCGCTCAGCTTGCCCCGCTGCTCTGATCCCCGCGCTGTCCACGTTCACACCAAAACGCACTGTCGCCCCAACCCGCTTGACGCAGGGGCCAGTCCTCGCTATCCTATCGTTACTTGATGAAGTAGACGGATTTTATCAAGTAAGCCGGTGGTGTGGGAGGGTTGAGGCGGTGATCGGGAGGATCGAATCGATGATCGAAGGCTTCGCGTCGCGGGTCGCCGACCTCTGGCTGACCTATTGGCAGCGTCACGGCGACGACGATACTTTCGCGCGCCCCCACTGGTGCTGAGGCGTTGCTCCCGCCGACGGATGAGACCGGCTCATCAGGCGCACCCGAACTTGCGCGGCGGGAGTCGCCGGTACTCCGGGTGATTCATGATCGTTTGTTCGATCAGCCGGATCAACGCGCGGAGGTTGGTCGATTCGACGGTGTCCGGCCCGCTGATGGTCGCCGTCCAGGATACCTCCTTGAGCCGAGCACCATCGCGCACGCTGAAGCGATAGACACTCACCGGTGCCTGGCCCATGACAGGGCCGCCGGGCGGCGGGATGATGCTGAACTGCTCCGGGTAATCGAAGGAATCTATGGCGACCATCTTCCGGTAGATGCTCGCTCGCTCCGCTTCCGAGAGAACGAGACGAACGATCAGATCGGGTTCGCTGAGTGTGATCTTGGTCGTGAATGTCCCGTCGAAAGTATCGAGTTTGCCGATACCGCACGGTCTCGCGTCGAATGTGAAGGCGAAGTCGGGGCCTGGTATCGTCGCTCGTGTGGGTGTCGAGAACGTCCTCGTCCGCGTCGCCGCGAAAGCGGTCGCGATGCGCGGCGATGTGCTTGCCGTGCCGGGGGTTGCGACAGGCTGCATCCCCGTCGCCGTGGTGACGGCCAATGGCGTTGTCGGGTCGGCTGCCCCGCTCCGCGCTTCGGGCGCACCGCAGCCGCTCAGCAACAAAGTCGCCACGAGGGCGATCCAGTCCGTGATGCCATGCGGGCGCTTGTAATCTGACATCACTACAGGCGGTTTCAAAACCGTGTTAGGCTTGCGGCGGGGCGGCGTAGCCGAGGGGCTCGTGCCCTTCACTTCTCCGACACACGCGTCGTGTGGGGTCGGAAGGCGACCTTGTCGGTGCCTCGGGAGACGCCCTCA